>NZ_DATMYK010000042.1:0-3117 GCF_035560995.1 Humidesulfovibrio sp.
TGCTGGTGCAGAGATGACTCGCCGAGACCCCTATCTTCTCGTACGCACTCCTCTCCGGCATTTCGGCACCGTGGACTCGCCTGCGCATTGTGCCCCCAGCGCCTTGGCCTTCCTGTGTCTTGTGGTGGCGGGGGCTATCCCTGTGAACAGGATAACGTGCGGCGTGCGGTTCAGGGGCTGGCTTCATCCGGCGTGAGACATCTTCATGAGCGCGCAGCGCAACATAAGTAGTTGAAAGCGTATATGAAGCGAATGCGAACGCCTTCCCAATCCAGCTCAAAACTGATAGGCTTATCCATACGACGATTCGTTCAATGCTGGCGCCCAAGGGCTGGGTTACATCCCGCTCCTTGGGCGGTGTTTCCTTATACGCATTCTCGTGCCGCCGTGGGCATTTTCAGTCCAAGATCGCAAGCCCCCACGTGACTGGCACTGCCAGAGTCTTACAGCCATAGCAGGCCTAGAGGCGTGATGAAGTTCAAAATTTTTCTGTTGTTAGCGTGTGCGCTCTGTCTTGCCGCACAGTCCGCTTCCGCCGCCACGCTCTATTCGATGGGCCCGTTCATCCTGAACGTGCGTTCAGCGGGCGAGTCGTTTCAGGAAGCCCCGTCGCCGTATCCGCAGACCATCGTCACTGGAGATTTCAGCGCGGCGGAGCTGGAAGGCATCATGGTTGGCGTCAATGTCTGGGTTGAGCGGGTTGGCGGCGGCATCTCACCCGGAATCATCATCAACCTGGCGAAGGTCGCCGACCCGAGCAGCACGGCCTACAGCTACACACCGTACACTGGTCGCGCGAATCCCGACCTGTACAGCTACATCGCCAACGGTCAGTACTTTGCCCCGAACCCCTCCTTCGGCTATCATACCGAGATCATCTACTGCATCGACTACACCACCGCGCCCACGGGGTTGAACCTCAACGGCCACACTGTCTCCTCCGTCCTTGCTCACGAACTGATGCACGCCCTGGGCATGAATGGTGAGCTCCTGCGCCAGAACAACGGCCTCCCGTGGAACCAGACGACCTGGACGCTCGACACGTCATCGGCGTGGAGCTCGCACCTGTACGACGTCAATGGCGTCAAGGGAGTGCAGGGCAGCGTCATCTTCAACCCCGCTGACCCCACCAACCGCTCCAACGGCAGTTTCGTGCTGCCGGACTTCTACGCCGATCCCACGCGTCCCATGGCCTCGCATCCGGGGCAGGTGAGCTTCTTTCCAACGTTCCACGGCCCTGCCGTGGACGCTCTCAGCAACGGCAAGGGGTTGCCCGTCATCGGCGGCATCGGCACAGACTACCGCATCGACAGCGGCAACGTGATGGGCCACACGGCACTGCTGGGTTCGCTCATGTCGTACTCGCCCGTTGCATTCGTGCTCTTCCCGGAGCTGGAGCTGGCTGCGCTCAAGGACATGGGCTATTCCATCGACCTGAAGCAGTTCTACGGCAAAAGCTACTACCCAAGCAATCTGGGCGGCTTTTTGACCACCGACACCACCATGGCCCCCGGCGCGGTGGGGGGCTATTTGGCCGAGAACGCGGACACGGTGGTCAATACCGCGGGCTTCAACAGCGCGGCCTCCTTCGGCACGGGCCTGCACATCTACCGCGACAAGCTCAACGTCACTCAGGCGGCGAACATCAACGCCAGCGGGTACGCGGCGGGCGGCATCCGCGTCGACGGGGTGGACAACACAGTCATCATACCCAGAGGAATCACCGTTTCCGCAAACGGAAATTTCGGCACGGGCCTACTCGTTTCTTACGGCAAGGGCAACGTCATCAACCTCAATGGCGTCGTCGAGGCCACCGGCCACCAGGGAGTCGGTGCGGTCTTCGACACCGGTTCATGGTACCTCTCCTACTACTACATCCCGCCGGGCGCATATGGAGTCAACTCCGACTACCGCTACTTCTTCACCAAAATGAACTCCGACCTGAACGGGCCGCTGGTGGACTCGTTTAATATCGCAGGAAGCCTTACGGGCTCCTCCGCGGCGATACGGATAGGCGCCTATGCGCACGTCAAGGCCATCAACATCATGCGCGGCGCGGCCATCTCCGGCGATATAGAGAGCGGCTGGAACCCCTGGTACATGAGCGTTCCGGCATCCTACATCACGACATTGAACGTTGGCGTGAGCGATACGGCCGGAACCCCGGACAGCGCCTTCAACATGCGCTACAATGGCAACATCACCGGCCCGGCAAGCTTCGCCCTGAACGTCGCCGGCGGCACATTCTCCTACAACGGCACGTACAGCGGCCTGTCCATGGCCGTGCAGGCCGGGGCCACCCTCAAGGGCAACGCCACCTACCAGCTCTATGCCGACAGCACCCCTGCCGGGCAGGCCGCACCTGGCGGCGGCGCCTTCACCAACGCGGGCACCATAGCGCCGGGCAACAGCATCGGCACGATCAACATCGCCGGGAATTTCACCAACACCGGCACCCTGCTCATGGAGTTCAACGCCAGCGGGCAAACGGACAAGCTCAACGTCAGCGGCGTGTTCAATCACAACACAGCTGCCGGCGCAAAGGTGACGGTGACGCCGGACGCCGGGTACTATGCCGCTACCACGGTCATCCCCTTCGCCAGCATGTTCAGCGGAGGCGCGGGCAGCACACTGCCCAGCGCCATCGACAGCTTCGTGGCCCCCAGCTCGCCCACCCTCGGCATGACGATGTCTGCCGGGCCGGTGTACACCGTGACCACCACGCGCAGCGCCACCGCCTACAGCCAGTACGCAACAAGCCGCGATGCCGCCAGTTTGGGCCGCTCGCTGGATGCAATTGCAGGCTCTGCCCAGGGCGACATGCAGCAGTTGTTCAGCGCGCTGGACTTTTCCGCAGCGGGCGGCGGCACCATCGCCACCGCCATGGTCGAGCTTTCTCCGGCGGCCTACAACAGCTCAGCCCAGGCCTCTCTCAACTCCAGCCGGATGCTTTCCGGCGCATTGTCGCGGGCCATGCTGCGGGCGCCGCACTCCCCGGCGCGCGGCAGGAGCAGCGGCGACAGCCCCGAGGTCTGGTCCGCCTATGTGGCGCCCTACGGCGGCCTGCAGCAGCAACGGACCTTGGGCGAAGCCCCGGGCTACAGCGCCGCAGACGCC
>NZ_DATMYK010000043.1:0-4773 GCF_035560995.1 Humidesulfovibrio sp.
GCCCAGGCGCACGCTCTCGTTCAGCACGGAGAGGGTGGGCCGGGCGCGCAGGGCGGAGAAGATGGCGGTCTTGCCGTTGTACTCCAGCGGGCCGGACCATTGGCCCTGCACCTCGAGGGAGGCGATGATGACTTCGGGCAGCACCAGCTCGTTCTTCTCGTCCTCCTCGGACGAGGCCACCACGAGGCGGCCGTCCTCGTCGAACACGCCGACGAAGACCACCTCGCCGGAGGCGGTCATCTCCTTGAACAGTTCGCGGATGCTGGGAAAGAAGCGGGCGGCGGCGTCGGGCGAGCGCCGCAGCGAGTGCATGACCCGCATGAGGTTGGCCTCCACCCCGTGCACCACGGCGTTTCCCGCCAGCTGCATGTGCTGGTCCACCAGGTCGCGCTGGCGGCGGATGTTCTGCCAGGTGAGGAACATGCTGCCCAGGCCAAGCACCAGGAGGGCGGCCACAGCCGCCAGCACCGGTCCTCTGTCCTGTTTGAAGGTGCGCAGTTCCATTGGTTCATCCTTGGCGCGAAGGCCGGTGCGAAATGGACGGAAGGCCGCCCTGTGCTCCTGCTAGGCCGCATTGAGGCCGGGTGTCAACCTGGGCTGCCGCGCCGGGGAAGGCGGGCCGGAAAAATCGAGGCGGCCCGGCCGGGCGCAAGGTCCGGGCCGGGCCGCCGCTGTAAGCGTTGTGGCTAGTTGCAGGTGCCGCCGGGGCAGCCCGCGCCGCGACCGAAGCCGCGGCCCATGCCGCCGCCGGTGCCGCAGTCGTCGCCGTAGCCGTAGCCCATGCCCATGCCGCCGCGATGATAGCCGCCGTGGTAGCCGTCGGGGCCGAAGCCGGTGAGGCCGGTCTGCTTCTCGATCTCGGCGCGTATGGTCTGGCGTTCCTTGTTCATGGCCTCGCGCAGCTTGGAAATGTCGGCGATGAGGCCCTGGATGTCGCTCTTCTCGGCCTTGCCGGAGTTGGTCAGGGCTTGCAGCTCTGCGTGCTTGGCCCAAATCTTCTCGCGCAGTTCATAGAGCTTGTCCTGGTGCGACTCGATGATCTTCTGCACCGTGGCGCGCTGGTCCGGGGTGATGGCGGTCTGGGCCGCGCCCTTGCCGCGCGGGGCGGCGAAGGCCACGGCGGACAGGGCCACCAGGGCTGCGACGGCCACGAGTGCGAGGATACTCTTCTTCATGATCTATTCCTCCGAGGTTTGAAAATAGGTGCGATTGCGCAAGGGGGGCGCGCATTGCGCATCACTTGAAACACACAAAGCATGCGCCGTGCCAAAGTGTAAAGCGTGTTATTCCATGGTATTAAATGACCGTTGTGCGGAGGAAGTGTGCATGCTGCTGCACAACTCTGCACAAGAACGCTGGGGCGGGGGCTGCACAAAAGCAGGGCGCGGCGGGACCTGGTGAGACGCGTGAAAGCGTGGGAACGGCTGCTTACGATGCCGGGGTGGAGGCCATCCAGTCGTCCATGCCGCACAGGCCGCAGGAGGCGCAGCCGCCGGACGGGCAGCCCGGCGTGTGCAGGAAGCGCCCGGCGCGCTCGTACTCGCGCCGCAGCGAGGCGCGCGTCACGCCAAGGTCGATGACCTCCCAGGGGAAGACCTCGTCGGCCGCGCGTTCGCGGTCCAGAATGTTTGCCGTCTCGGCCTCGAAGCGGCGCATGGCCTTTTTCCAGCCGCCTTCGGCCGCGGCAAGCTCCACCAGCCGGAAGGCTTCCTCGCCCCCGCGCGAGAGCACGCCCTGCAGCCGGGCCTGGAAGGGCGCGTCCACATTGAGCGCCACGCCGCGCAGCTTTTTGGTCATCTCGCCCAGGCGCTTCTGCCCGGCGATGAGTTCGGCCTCGCCCATCATGGGCGCCCATTGCAGGGGCGTGAAGGGCTTGGGCACAAGGCTGCTTGCGCCCACGGTGATGCGCATGAACTCCCGCGTCCTGGCTCCGTGGCCACGGTCGCGCGCGGCCACGATGCGCCCCAGGAAGTCCTCCAGTTCGTCATAATCCTCGGGCCCTTCCCAGGGCCAGCCGATGATCAGGTACACGCGCAGGTGGTTGACGCCCAGGCGCGCGCAGCGCTCCACGGCCTCCAGGAACACCTCGGGGTCGAGCTTCTTGTTGGCCGCGCGGCGCAGACGTTCGCTCGCGCCCTCCAGCGCCAGGGTGATGGTGCGGATGCCCACCTGGCGCAGGAACACGAGGAGCTCCTCGGTCAGGCCATCGGCCCGCAGCGAGGACAGGGAAAATTTGGTTTTGCGTTCGGCCAGCCAGCGCAGAAAGGGCAAAAGATCGGGCCAGTCCGTAAGGGCCGTGCCCACCAGGCCGACCTTGGGCGGCATGGCCTCCTCCACCAGGGAGATGAGGTCCTGCATGCGGGCGTGGCGCGGCGGCCGGTACACGAAGCCCGCGGCGCAGAAGCGGCAGGCGTGCGGGCAGCCCCGGTTGATCTCGATGAGCATGGCGTCCGGGAAGGCCGCCTGCGGGCCGGTGAAGCCCGACGAGGCCGGGCAGGAAAGCAGGGTGCTGTCGGCCGCGTCCACGCGGACCACGCGGCGCACCGGGGTTCTGGTCAGGCCGGGAACGTAGAGCCCGGGCATGTCCTTCACGGACTCAAGGAACTGTTGCTTCGGCACGCCGTCGAACACGGCGCGCTTCATGGCCAGGCAAAATTCCGCCAGGCCCGTCTCGGCCTCTCCCACCCAGAACGCGTCGGCCAGCGGAGCCAAAGGCGCAGGGTTCAAGAAGGCCACCGGTCCTCCCACCAAAACAAGGGGGTAGTCCGGGCGTTCCGCCCGCAAAGGCGGAACGCCCGCTGCGGCGAGCGTCCTGAGGAGGGGGAGGAAGTCCTCCTCGAAAGAGACGCTCGCCGCCATCAAGGGGAAGAGCTCTACATCTTTGCCGCTGTCGGCGGACGTCGGCGCATGGAAGCCCTTGCCGAGGAAGAAGCGCTCCACGGCTATTTCCGGCTCCCGGGACAGCAGGCGGTGCACCACCTGCCAGCCCAGGGCCGAGAGACCCATGCCCTCGTCGCCAGGGACCAGAAGCGCCACGGGAAGGCGGCCTCCATGGTCCGGCGGCGGAGCCTGGGCCGATCCGGGTCGGGGGATGCGTTCACGGCCTTTGGGCCGCTTGCGCTCCGCCCCGGAAGGGCGTTTCGCCATGCGCGTCTAGTCCGCGTTGCGGCGGATGAACGCGGGCGTATCCAGGGCCTCGTCCTCGAAGAGGAATTCCTCTTCGCCCGCGCCCATGGCGCGCAGGGAGGCGTGTCCCTGGCGTTCCTCGCCGTTTTTCGCCGCGCCGTAACGCACGTAGGCGGGCAGGTCGCGGTTGCTGCTGGCGATGACGCTTGAGATGGTGCTGCGGCGCGTGGCGGCGCGCTGCGTCACCGGCATGGGGTTCAGGATGGCCTTGACCTCTTTCTCCGGCTTGGGCGCGGCCTCGCGCTGGTCGATGCTGGTGGCGATGACGGTGACGCACATCTCCTCGCCGCAATTGGGGTCGGCCACCACGCCGAAGACGATGTTGGCGTCCTCGTGGGCTTCCTTGCTGATGATGTCGGACACTTCCTGGATCTCGTCGGTGCTCATGTCCTCGCTGGCGGTGATGTTGAACAGCACGCCGCGGGCGCCCGCGATGGAGACGTCCTCCAAGAGCGGGCTGGTGATGGCCTTCAGCGCCGCTTCGCGCGCGCGGTTTTCGCCGCTGGCGATGCCCGTGCCCATGAGGGCCAGGCCGGAGTTGGTCATGATGGCCTTCACGTCCGCGAAGTCCAGGTTGATGAGGCCGTGCACGGTGATGAGGTCGGCAATGCCCTTGACCGCGTAGTACAGCACTTCGTCGGCCTTTTTCAGCATCACGCCGAAGCCCGCCTTCTTGGCCGCCATCTGCAACAGACGGTCATTGGGGATGGTGATGATGGAGTCCACCACCTGGCGCAGTTCGGAGATGCCCTTTTCGGCCTGCTGCATGCGGCGGCGGCCTTCAAAGTAGAAGGGCTTGGTGACCACGGCCACGGTGAGGGCCCCGGCCTCTTTGGCAGCCTGGGCGATGACCGGAGCCGCGCCGGTGCCGGTGCCGCCGCCCATGCCCGCGGTGATGAACACCATGTCGGTGTTCTGCAAAATCTCGCGGATCTGGTCGATGCTCTCAAGGGCGGCGTTGCGGCCCACTTCCGGGTTCGCGCCCGCGCCAAGGCCCTTGGTCAGCTTGCCGCCCAGCTGGATGGTGTGGTCGGCCAGGGATTTTTCGATGTCCTGGGCGTCGGTGTTCGCGGCGATGAAGCTCACGCCGGTCAAGCGCGACTGGATCATGTTGTTGATGGCGTTGCCGCCGCCGCCGCCGCAGCCGATGACCTTGATTTTAGCGCTCATGTCGTTCTCGATTTCGAAATGTGCCATGGGTTCCTCCTCCCGAAGCGATGACTGTAGTGCGTGGACCTTCCCCAAGATCGAAACGCCTGCCTAGGCGATGTCGACGAACCATTTCTTCATGCGGCCCAGAATCCTGTTGAAGACGTTGTCTTCGCGGATTCTGAAATCCCCGCCGCCCGCGGGCGCAGTCTGGCGCTTCTCGGCTCCGTAGAGCAGAAGGCCCACCGCCGTGGCGTACTTGGGATTGTTGACCATGTCGTACAGGCCGCCCACGTACTCGGGGTAGCCTATGCGCACCGGCAGGTCGAAGACCTGTTCGGCCAGGTCCTGCATGCCGTGAATGAGCGAGGTGCCGCCGGTCAGAACGACGCCGGCCGCGATCTGGTTCTTGTAGCCGCTCTTGATGAGCTCCTGGTC
>NZ_DATMYK010000044.1:0-42976 GCF_035560995.1 Humidesulfovibrio sp.
CCCGCGCCTTTTGTCCTTCAGAGTGGACTTTTTGAGGCTGTGCAGTTGAGCCCGGACATCCAGGTGCTCGACATGCGCCCCGGCTCCCGGAATCAGGGCGCAGGCGGTCAATGAGCTTCTTCGTACAGCTCCGCCGTCACCCGTTGCTGGGTTGTTGGGCGGGCATAGCGAGGCGACATAAATCATGATGCACAAGGTGAAGAAGCTGTGGCAGGGCATTTACGACGCTGGCGGGCCGCGCCGCCGCGTTTGCATGGACGCGCTGCGGCATCCCAAAGGGGCCTGCAAGAATGCTTGGCAGGCGGCCTACGCAGGGTTCGACAGCCTTGGCTGCCGCAGAGTGCTCTGGGCCATGGACGTGTTCCGGCAGATTGCGCGCGACCCGGCCGCCGCGCCGCGCAAGATCGCGGGCAAGCTGCGCGCAGGGCTGGCCGACAGGATTCGGGCCCGGCGTGACGCGCGCACCCCGTCCTATGACCAGGAGCCGCCGCAGGGAGCGCACCGCCCCTGCTTCACGGCTCCGCCCCTGGAATCGCTGCGGCCGCATGCCAGGGAGTACGCCGCTTTGGCCCGGCTGACCCTGGAGCACCGCTTCGATCTGCTGGGCTCGGGCTGGGTCAAGCTGGACAGGGGGGAGCAGCGCCAGGGCTTGGATGGCGGGGTGCACCCGCCGCTGGAGCCCCGCCCGGATGCTGGCGGACGCTGGCTGGCAGCCACGCTTTCGCCCAACAATCTGCACTGTGCCCGCCGTCTGCGCGGGCAGATCAGCCCCGGTTTCGCGCCCATCAGCTGGAACGAGGACTTCAAGACGGGCTTCGTTTGGCCCGCTTCCCAGCCATCGCGCTCCCTGCGCTACGCTGACCGCCATGGCGTGGACGTGAAGGTGCCTTGGGAGCTGGCGCGCATGCAGCACCTGCCCTGGCTGGCCTTTGCAGCCATGCTCTCGCGCGATGGCCAGCCTGGTTTCGAAGCTCCGGAGCGTTACCTGCGCGAGATCAAGGACCAGATGCTGGACTTCGCGTCCGCCTGCCCGCCGCGTTTTGGCCCAAACTGGCTCTGCACCATGGATGTGGCCATCCGGGCCGCCAATCTCATTGCAACGCACGATATCCTGGCCAGCGCAGGGTTCAGCCTGGACGAAGGCTTTGTGCTCGAACTGCGGCGCACGCTTTGGGACCACTTTACGCACATAGTGAACAACATCGAATACCACCCGGTGGTGCGCGCAAACCACTATTACTCCGACATCGTGGGACTGCTGTTCGTGTCCGCCTGGCTGCCGGAGACCCCCCGGACCACGGCGGCCCTGGCCTGGGCCGTGCAGGAGTATCTGGGCGAGACCCCCGTGCAGTTCCATGCCGACGGCGCCAATTTCGAGGCATCAACGAGCTACCACCGCCTGTGCGGGGAACTGGTGACGTATGGCGCCGCCCTTGTCATGGGCCTGCCCGCGGCCACGGTGGCGGGCTTGCGCAAAGCGGATGCCAGCCTCTGGGCCTGGCAGCCGCCTCTTCAAAGCGAACGGCCCTGGCTTGAGGAGGACCGCATCCTCCTGCCACGGGAAATCATGGACCGCGTGGCCAGGGCCGGAGATTTCCTGCTCGACTACAGTGCTGAGGCGGGCGAGATCTTCCAGATCGGAGACAACGACTCCGGACGTCTGTTCAAGTTTCTCCCGGCCCTCAGCTTCCTGACATGTGAGGAACTGGCGCCCTTCGGCCTCCGGCCGGAGGCTGGCGTTTCGCCGGAACCGTTTGAACGCATCAACGATCACAGGCACTTGGCCGCGGCCATCGCTGGGCTGCTGCCGCGTGCGGATCTGTTGGCTCTGGCCCCGGAGCATCCGGAGACGCATTTGGTGCGCGGGCTGGCCAGATTCGCACAAACACCGGCCCTGCGGCCTGCGCGCGCGCCATCCCGCCTGCGCGCCTATCCCGGTTTCGGTCTGTACTTTTATGCCCTTGGGGAGATTCATCTGGCCTTGCGCTGCGGCTCCAACGGCCAGCACGACAATGGCGGCCACGCGCACAACGACCAGCTTTCCCTGTGCCTGGCCAAGGGCGGCAGGCTTTTCCTCGTTGATCCCGGCACATATGTGTACACGCCCCTGCCGCGGCAGCGGAACCGCTTCCGGGCAACGCGGCACCACAACACCCTCTTTGTGCCCAAAAAGGAACAGAACAGCTTCAGCGCCACTTCGCTGTTCACGTTGCTGAACGAGGCGCGCCCGGAGCTGCTGGAGTGCTCGGAATCGGTCTGGAGCGCGCGGCACCAAGGGTTCGCGGCCCCGCACACGCGCACCGTGCGCCTGCCGGACGCAGGCATGATCGAGGTGGAGGACAGCTGCAACCTTGAGGACTGCCGCCTGGCTCTGCACCTGCACCCGGAAGTGCGCGTGCGGCTGCTGGCGGACGGAACCGCCCTGCTTGAACGAGATGGGGTGGAGCTGAGCATTGCCTTGCAGGGCTTGGCCTGGGAGCTGGAGGAATTCGCCTATTCCCCTGGCTATGGTCTGGTTCAGGCGGCGCAGAGGCTGGTGAGCGCACCGTTCACCGGAATGGCGGTCTGGAGCATCGGCTGAGGGCGAACCCGCGGGCTTTCTGCACTGTCCTCGAGTTATGCCAGGTAGCCCTTCCACCACAGCGCGAAATTATACAGATACCAAAGCTGGGCCCCGGCCTGCCGGTCGAGGTAACGGGTGATCTCGTTCCAGTCCAGCAGCCCGGTCTCTTTGCAGAATTCTTCCAGCGTGGTCCGCATCTGCTGGCCCAGGCGGTCCAGGCACCACTCGTACACAGGGACGCCAAAGCCCTGCTTCGGCCGGTCGATGATCTCGTCCGGAATGATTCCGCGCACCGCGCGCTTGAGCAAACGTTTGGGCTCGCCCTTCTGGTATTTGCTGGCCGCCGGAATGGCCATGGCCAATTCCACAAGCTTGTGGTCCAGAAAGGGCACCCGGCATTCCAGGCTCACTCCCATGCTCATCTTGTCCACGCGCATGAGTAAAAGTTCTGGCAGGCGGATGTTCAGGTCTGAGTAAGTCATCCAGTTGAGGTCCGAGGCTTCTCGGGTCCTTTGCAGGAAGCGCTGGCGCAGGGGCTTGAGCACGGCCTCGTAAGTCGACAGCCCGGCCAGCTGGTTTCTGAGCGCCGGCCCGAGCAGACCCGGTTTCTGGTGCTCAAAAAAAGCCTCGGCCCCGCTCCAGAAGATCGGCTGGCCGTCCACCGCGCGACGCAGATAGGCGTACTTGTGCGAGTTGGTTTTGCCTATGGCCTCGGCCGCGCGGCAGCCGAGAGCCTTGAGAAAACGTGGCACGGGAAGGCGGTTCCAGCCCGCCACGCGCACGGCGTTGCCCCAGGAGGGGTAGCCGCAGAAAAGCTCGTCCGAGCCCTCGCCGACCTGGCAGACCTTCACTCCGTTGTCGCGCGCCAGTTTGGACACGTAGTATACCGGCACGCACACAGGGTCTGCGATGGGCTCGTCCTGCAGCCAGACCATGCGCGGCAGGAAATCCATCAGATCGTCCTGGGTGAGCTTCAGCTCGTGGTGCTCGGCCCCGATCTCGTCGGCCATGCGCCGGGCGAAGTGCAGTTCGTTCTGGTAGGAGGCGTAGGAGCCTTCATAGCCGATGGAAAAGGTCTTTACCGCCTGGCTTTCTCCGCGCGAGAAAAGCGCGGCGTTGGTGCTCGAATCAATGCCGCCGGAGAGGAACACGCCAACCGGCACGTCGCTGACCTTGCGGTAGCGCACGGCGGCCTCCAGTTCGGCCAGGATGCGCTCGGACATTTCCCTGTCAGAGGCTCCGGCCAGGGAGATGGCGCTGTCCAGGGGGTCCCAGTATCTGTGCTCGGCGATGTCGCCATTTGCGGCCACGGTGAGCCAGGAGCCGCAGGGCAGCTTGCGGACGCCCTTGAAGAGCGTCTGCGGCGCAGGCGTGGTGAGGAAGGACAGGAAGTGGTAGAAGGCTTCGGGATCCATGGCTCGCGGCTGCTCCGGATCCTCCAGGAGGGCCTTGATTTCTGAAGCGAAGCCCAGGCGGCCGTGGTGCGTGCTGTAGTACAGGGGTTTGATGCCCAGGCGGTCGCGCACCAGCCAAAGGGTCCGCTCCTGGCTGTCGTAGAGCCCGAAGGCGAACATGCCCCGGAAGCGCTGCACGCAGTCCCGGCCCCATTGGGCGTAGGCCTTGAGAATGACCTCGGTGTCCGAATGCGAAGTCTGCCAGGCCGTGTGCCCCAAGGTTACGAGCTCTTGGCGCAGTTCCGCGTGATTGTAGATCTCGCCATTGAAGGTGAGGTGGTAGCGGCCGCAGGAACTGTGCATGGGTTGCCCGGCGGTTTCGGAAAGATCGATGATCGACAGGCGGCGGTGGGCCAGGGCGCAACGCTGGTCAGGGGCGATCCACAGTCCGGCGCCGTCTGGTCCGCGGTGGGCCATGGTGTCGCGCATCCGCTCAATGAGGGCAGCCTCTGGCGTCCAGGACGCGCCCCCAAGGGCGATGATACCGAGAATGCCGCACATGCCGGGTTCAGCGCGCGGCGAAGGTTATGGCCGTGGTTTCCAAAAGTTCTTCCAGGGCAATGGGCCACCCAGCGCGCTGCCCTGCGAGCGCCAGGCCAAGCTCGCGCAACATCGCCAGCTGTCCCTTGTCGGGCTGGGGGAGCGGCAGCGCAGGAACTTTCACCCCATGGCCCGCGAGGGACTGGAAGTTGTCCATGACCAGGGTCTTGCCGTCGAAATGGACTTCCAGAAGCTCCTTGGGCAGGCCGGGCGCGCCCAGGGCGCAGTACTCGATGCAGGCCACGGAGCCGTCCTCATACTCAAGGGTGATGATCTTGTTGTCCGAGGCGCTGTACTGCCCTTCCGCAGGGTGGAGCGAGGCTGCGGATACGGAGCGCGCGGGCGAGCGCACCAGGCTGCGCAGCAGGTCAACAACGTGGCAGGCCTCGCCCACGATGCGCCCGCCGCCCTCCGGGCCGTGGGTCCAGTGGTCGTGGGGCAGGTATCCGGCCAGCATGCGGTAGCGCAGAAACAGGGGCGAGGTGCGGCCCGAAACGGCCTTGGCCACGGCCTGAGCATGCGGGGAAAAGCGCCTGTTGAAGCCCACGGCCAAAAGGGGCTTGGCTCCGGGGCCGGCGTAGAACGCGGCGATGGCGTCCAGTTCCTCGCTGGTGAGGCAAAGGGGCTTTTCCACCAGCACGTGCTTGCCCGCCTGAAGGGCCTGCAGCACCTGCTTGCCGTGCAGGTTGTGGCGCGTGCACAGCACCACCAGATCCACGTCGCCGTCGGCCAGCACTTCCTGGTAGTCCGTGGTGGCGTAAGACGCGCGGTACTGCTCCGCCGCGGCCTTGGCCCGGGAGCCTGTGCGGCTGCAGATGGCGTGGACGGAAAATAATTCGCTCAGGGCCTGTAGGTTCGGCAGATGGACGCCCAGGGCGTAGTTGCCGGCGCCCACCACGGCGGAGCGGATGCGGCCGTCCTTGCTTCGTAGCGGGGCAACCGGAACGGAGCGGGGGAAGTCGGCCTGGGCGGCGTCTTCGAGATTGGGCACCTCGCGTCCGTAGTCCAGCAGCAGCATGAGCGGCTTTTCCGGGGCGCCCAGCGCCGCGTAGGCCTCGTCCACGCGGCCGATGGGGTAGGTCTGTTGGATGAGGGGCGCGACATCGAGGCTGCCGGACGCGAGCAGGCGCAGATACTCGCCCATGTTGCGGTTCTCGGTCCAGCGCACGTAGTCGTACGGGTAGTCGCAGCCGCCTTCCTCGTAGGCCGGGTCGTAGCGCCCGGGGCCGTAAGACGTGGAGATGAGGAAGTCGATCTCCTTGGCGTAGATGTCGTTGCGGTCCAGTTCGCTGCCCCACACGCCCACCATCACGAGACGGCCTTTCCGGCGCAGCAGGCCGAAGGCCGTGGAAAGCACCTTCGAGTCGCCTGTGGCGGCGCAGAAGATGACCGCATCGGCCAGCCTGCCGCCCGTGTGCCGCGAGAGGGCGGCAAGAACATCTTCCCTGGAGGGGTTCAGGGCCAGCTCCGCACCCAGTTGCCGGGCCAGGTCCAGGCGTCGGTCATCAATGTCCACGGCCACGGCGCGCGCACCGGAGAGCACGGCCATGCGCAAGGCCAAAAGTCCCAGGATGCCCGCTCCATAGACGACGACATGCTCGCCCAGGGCCAGGGCCGCCCTGCGCACTCCCTGCATGGCGATGCCGCCAAGGGTCACCGTGGCGGCCGGCGCGAAGTCCAGACCGTCGGGCAGGCGCATGACCAAGTTGCGTGGAACATCGATGTATTCTGCGTGGTTGGCGTAGCCTGCTCCTGCTGCGGCAACGTGGTCGCCCGGGCGCAGGTCGTCGATTCCCTGGCCCACGGCCAGCACCACGCCAGAGGCCGAGTAGCCGGTGGGGCTGCCTGCATCGAGCTTGCTCTTGATGCGCGCCAAGGCCCTTTGCACCCCTTCGGCGCGGATCATGTTCAGCGCCTTGACCACCTTCTGGGGTTGCTCCAGGGCCTGGCGCACCAGGGAACGGCCGCTGGCCTGCACGCCGGAGAGCTCCGTCCCGGCGGAAATGCAGGAATGCACGACCTTGATGAGCACGCAGCCCGGCGTCACCACCGGTGCGGGTACTTCCGCGGGCTCAACTTTGCCCTTTTTGATCAGCGCCTGCAGCATGCCAGCTCCCGCTTGGATCAACCTTGAGTCAGGCCACAGGCGTCGATGATGACCTTGCCCAGCAGCAGGGTGCGGTCAATGGCGCGGAACTGCCGGTGCCCGACGAGGAACACCAGGATGTCGGCCTCGTCCAGGGCGGCGGCCAGGGGCGTGAAGCGCAGGTTGGGCACTTCGCTCAGGGACGGCGGCAGGGCCTTGATGTGCGGCTCCACGGCCAGAATCTCCGCGAAGCCTCGCGCGGCGAGCTCTTTGGCGATAAACAACGCCGGGCTCTCCCGCAGGTCGTCGATGTTCGGCTTGAAGGCCAGACCCAGGCAGGCGACCTTGGGGGAAGTGAAGCGTGCGGCCTTGGCCTGTATCTGCTCGATGATGGAGAAAGGCTTGCTGTCATTGACCTCGCGAGCGGTGCGGATGAGGCGCGCTGTTTTGGGGGCGCTGTCCACGATGAACCAGGGATCCACGGCGATGCAGTGCCCGCCCACGCCGGGGCCCGGGGTCAGGATGTCGACGCGCGGGTGCCTGTTTGCCAAGCGGATGGCGTCCCAGACGTTGATGCCCATTTCCTGGCAGATGAGGGACAGCTCGTTGGCGAAAGCGATGTTCACATCGCGGTAGGCGTTTTCCGAGAGCTTCACCAGTTCGGCCGTGCGGGCGGTGGTGGCCAGCACCTCGCCTTGCACGAAACTCGTATAGAACTCGACGGCCTTGTCCGTGGAGGCGCGGTCCACGCCGCCCACCACGCGGTCGTTCTCCACCAGCTCCTGCAGGATGCGGCCGGGCAGAACGCGCTCCGGGCAGTGGGCCACGTAGAGCTGGGGGCCGCCGTCGGTGCTTCCGGGCAGGTTCAGGTCTGGGCGCAGCTCCTTGAGCCAGCCGCAGATTCGGTCCGTTGTGCCCACCGGGCTGGTGGATTCGAGGATGAGCAGGTTGCCGTGGCGCAGGTACGGTGCAACCGCGCGCGTGGCGGCTTCAACAAAGGAGAGGTCGGGCTTCTTGCCCGCGAGAAACGGCGTGGGCACGGCCAGGATGAAGATGTCGGACTCTGTCGGGGTGGTGGCGGCCTTGAGCCTGCCCGAACCCACGGCGGATTTCACCATCACGTCGAGCGCCGGCTCGTGGATGAGGATCTCTCCAGCGTTGAGCGCTGTGACGACCTTTTCGTTCACGTCCATGCCGTGGACGGAAAAACCCTTTGTGGCCAGGAGGCTCGCCGTCGGCAAGCCGATGTACCCGAGACCGATCATGCAGACTGTGTTCACGTGTTGTTTTCCCATTGTGCTG
The DNA here is from genome assembly GCF_035560995.1 of Humidesulfovibrio sp. Classification (GTDB taxonomy): domain Bacteria; phylum Desulfobacterota; class Desulfovibrionia; order Desulfovibrionales; family Desulfovibrionaceae; genus Humidesulfovibrio. The sequence goes on from NZ_DATMYK010000044.1 coordinate 7,946, forward strand.
CGGACTGTCACTGGTTTAGAAGGGCGGCAATAATGCGTTGCGCCGCCCGGCCATCGCCATAGGGGTTTATCGTGTTGGTCATGCGGGCATAGGCCTCCGGATCATCCAGCAGGCGGCTTACTTCGGCGACGATGACTTCCTCGTCGGTGCCCACCAGCTTTGCCGCGCCGGCGGCGACTCCCTCGGGCCGTTCGGTCACGTCGCGCATCACCAGCACCGGCTTGCCCAAAGAGGGCGCTTCTTCCTGCACGCCGCCGGAATCCGTGAGGATGACCGTGGAAGCGTCCATGAGCGCAATGAAAGCTTTGTATGGCAGCGGCTCCAGAAGCAGAACGCCCGCGCGGTCGGAAAGCAGTTCCAGCACGGGCTGGCGCACGTTGGGGTTCAGGTGGACGGGATAGACGAAGAGCGTGTCCGGGTGGCTGTCCGCCAGGCGGCGGATGGCCCTGCAGATGCTGAGGAAGCCGTCGCCGAAGTTTTCGCGGCGGTGGCCGGTGATGAGCACCAGGCGCTTGCCCTCTGCCAGGGCCTTCTGGACGCGCGGGTCGAGGATGCCCCTCTCGGCGCGCACTTGGTCGCGGATGTAGAGCAGGGCGTCGATGACCGTGTTGCCCGTGACGAGGATGCGGTCTGCGGCGATCTTTTCCGCAAGGAGGTTCTCGCGTGCGGTGTCCGTGGGGGCGAAATGGAGATCCGCCACGATGCTGGCGACACGCCGGTTCAGCTCTTCCGGGAAGGGGGCCTGGAGGTCGAAGGAACGCAGTCCTGCTTCAAGGTGCGCCACCTTGATGCCCCGATAAAAGCCGCACAGGGCCACGCACATCACCGTGGTTGTGTCGCCCTGCACCAGTACCCAGTCCGGGGCTTCATCCACCAGCAGCCTGTCCACTTCGGCGAAGAGGCGCGAGGAGAGCGAGGCCAGGGTCTGCCCTGTTACCATGACGTCAAGGTCGCGGTCCGGGACGAGGCCGAAATCGGCAAAGGCCTGGCGCAGCATTTCACGGTGCTGCCCGGAGGAGCAAAGCACACACTCGTAACGGGAGTCCTCCCGCAAGGCCAAAACGACGGGAGCGACTTTAATGGCCTCTGGCCGGGTTCCTGCTAGGATAAGTACCTTATTTCCCATAGCCTTCACATGGAATGGTGTTTGGAAAAGCCGATACGATTGTGCCGGATATTGCCCACCGAGTACAGCATTAGAAGCGCCCATTCCTAATGTTCATTTCAGCTGCTGGTAAAGAGGGGACCGCTGCCAGCCGTCAAAGAACGTTAGCTGCAATAGGATCGGCAACGATGGGTCATCTTGCAAACGTGAAAAATTCGTTATTGCTGGAGCTAAGGCCTTGGGAATTCGAATTCCGTAAAACTCAATGGGCAGCCCTTCTGGGTTTTTGAAAGCAAGAGTATAAAAAACGTGACGAGTTGGTTTCGTGGTATCTATGAGAATTTTTTCGGAAAAGTCATCAAACGCCCGCGTGTAGCCGTGATACAAAATCTCATAAGACGGAGCAGCAATAGTTGTATCGAAACGACGAGGATCAATTTCTAAAGACCAGTACTGAGCTTGATGAGAATGTGAGGAAGATGTGTCGTAAAAGGAATCCACAGGGTAAATAGTGATATCTGATCCAGAATCTATGGTTTTCAGGTCGATGCTAATTTGAGGAAGATTTTCATATTGCGTCAGATAAGCAGCAAGGTTCTGTTGTTGGAGTCTGCGTGTAATGAATAGTCCAAACGACATGGCAGCAAAGATGACAAGCAATATGCATATGTTTTTAAAAGAGTAGCCGGCGAGGCTCCCGCGTAGATAATCCATCATGCCAGATGCTTGTGGCCGCCCTCCTTGTCGAAACAACACGGTCATGCTTTTGGTAGAAAAATGTATGAGCAGCTGTATGATTACAGTAACTGCCAAAAGTGAGATAAGCTCGAGAAAAAAGTAATGCCGTGGCCAAAATTGCAGCGCAGGATAGCCGCATAGGAATAAAATGAGACAAACGAGCGCTAGGCCAAGCCGTAAGCTTTTCCCAGTTGTGCGAATTAGAATAAACATAAATATGGCTGGCAACAGTTTGCTAAGCCAGTTGAAATTGTAAATCGGAAGGGTCGTAATGATATTTGAGACTGCGCCAAATACCCTGGTCAGCACATCCGCAGGGAACAGCTTGCTGTATGACAAAAGAAACAACATCCCAAAATGATCGTAGCTGCTTGTTGCCAGCTGTAAATCTGGAGCTCCGAAGCCTCTAGAAGCAAAAATACTTGTATGGATCAGCGCAAACATGTCGTTGTAGTGTTGCGCGACCTGATATACTTCTGCATCAGAAACACCTAAAGCCGAGGTGAATTGAGGCATTAGCCCAAGAACAATAACATGAAAAGCGTTACTTCCTTTCCCAAACGCAGCGAGGGAGGGAAATCCAAAAGCAATGAATGCTCCAATGAACAGCAAGCCCCCTGCAAGCTTCCACTGCATAAACTTAGTTATCGGATATGGCGTTAGGAGAAATAAGGTAAAAAAGAATGCGGGTATGAGTATCAACAAGTCCATCCGAAAGCATATTCCAATACCAACACATGCTCCAGCGGCAACACAAACACCAAGAAATCGACGGAGGGAAAGTCTGTCTTTGACAAGGATGATAAGAAATAAAACTCCAAACATCATGAATGGAGCTTTCGAGTAATCGCGAAGATCGGAAAGGTGGTTAATGTTCGCAGGGCTTGTAATAAATATTGCAGTAACGGCTATCGCAAGAAGTTTTCCTAGAAAATGTCGTGCGAGAAGAAATGACGCTACAGCAGTAAGTGAACACAGTGCCGCAGCAAGAGGAAACAAATTTAGCCATGAAATTCCTAAGATACTCCAACATAGCGCCGCAGCCCCCATTAAGTAACGGCTACTCGCCTGAAGGGCATCCAGAGGAATAGCCTTAACAACGGCATTTGACTCGACACCATTAAACCGTGCAGTTTTTCTGTTTAGGTATTCCAAAAAACCATCAAGCTCGGCAATATTTGATGCGTTGATGAATCCATATCCACTTGCCTCAAATACTGCGGGGGCAAATTCACTTTGGTAAAATGATGCTGTCTCATACTTCTTTAAGTAGACAGCTCCGCCAAACAGCGCGGAAAAGCAGAATATTAAACACAGAATGAACGTGTCTGAGAATATGTACTGCCTCGCAACGCAATAAAAACGTTTCATTTGTCGACCACGCTATTGTTTGCCATGACCAAGAAGTGCTCCTAAACAGAGGTTCGAGCTATACAATGCAACCTGCGTGTGCGGGCAAGGAGTCATCACCAATTCAGTTGGGTACGAGCGGTTAAAGGCGCTGGGCAAGCAATAACCGTGATCCTCCAAAGTCAAATCGTATTTTTGATTTGATGAGCATACGCTCTATCGTCATGACTGTTCCGAGCAGGGCGTTGCCGCTTCGGCTAAGGCGCAGTTCTGAAAGTGCATCCGTATTTGGTGCGGACCAATTCATTCGCAATCTGGAGAGCAACATAAGTGGAATCAGGAGCGAAACAAATGACGTTTCGTACAAAACAACGAATCCAGCCTGCTGTACTGCTTGTCGCAACCCGGAAGCCGTATAGCGTCTTACATGGCACGCATGCTCATCTTGACGGCCCCAAAGCCATGGATGTTGGGGCACAGTCACTAATAACCCACCGCCTGGGCGAAGCGCGCTGTGGATTTGCTCTAGAACTTTTCCATCTTCGGGAATGTGTTCCAGGACATCAAACGCACCAATAAGATCAAAATGATCTGAGAATGGGATATCTCGGGCATCCATCTGTAGCAATTGGACATTCGGCACTCGCTGCTTTGCGAAGCTTAGCCCAGCAGGCAACACCTCGCTTCCCATCAGTTCGGCCTCAGGGAAATTGCGACACAGGGCAGACAACACAAAGCCCGTTCCGCAACCGATTTCGAGCAATCGGCCTGGGGCAGGGAAATAGCGGCGCAGCACCCATAGGATTAGCGCATTACGCGCTTCGAACCAAAAATTACCGTGCTCCAGAGAAGCAAGCTCCGCGTAAAATTCCTCTCTATAGCCCTCTCTGTTCTCCGTGAGCTTCGGGGCAAAAAGAGGAAAGCCGGCGATTGAATCGGGACAGCACCCGCACGAAGGACAAGTCCAACCGCTGGCTTCAAACATGTTTGAACAATTCTGGCAACGCTTCATGTCAGCACCTGCGACATAATCATTGTTCCTCAGACTTTTCTAAACGCACAAAACTTTTGCGTGAGGAGCTGTGAGTGCCGATGACCAATACGGGCCCCCTGAGTCACCCTGGAAGACCAGCCAACGCTGTCAAACTACACGTCAAAAAAAGATGAAATTGATATTGATGGGAGTATGTCTGCTGCTATATATTGTGAGGGTAAAGTCGTCCCACTTCAAGGCAACAGGAAGTTGAGGCGCTGGGGATATCCTGGGAGACGGTCTTCAGGAATCTTTTGTCGTTTCGCGTATGGCATAAGGCGGTCGATTCATGGTTCGAAAATGCATTCGCGCCAGATATTCGCCGATGACGCCCAAAGCAAAAAGCTGCGTTCCGGAGAAAAGGGCGATGATCGAAGCGAGGAAAGGGAAGCCGGGGACAGTGCTGCCGGAGATGAAATAGCGCACCAGCGTGTAGCACAGCACAACAAGTCCGAACGTACTAAACAGCATGCCGAGGAAGCTGGCGACCCTCAGGGGCATGGTGGTGAAACCGGTCAGCATGTCGAGGGCGTGCGCACAGAGTTTTCGCAAAGTGTAATTAGAATGTCCAACCGTTCGCGGTTCGTGTCGCACGGTGACGGAACTGAAGAGGCTTGTGCCCCAGGTCAGCAGCACGTCGATATTCACGGAAGGGCAATGGTAGTCGGCGAAGGCCGCGCGAACCTCTGCGCGCATCGCACGGAACGGGCTCACCTTCCTTGCGGTCTCGGCCCCCATGACCGCCTGCAGGGCGTACTTGGTGGCGAAGGAGGCGGCATCACGCAACAGACCGTGCTGCTGCTTGGCCGGTGCACCGTAAACCACGTCATACCCTTCGTCCAACTGTTGCAGCAGTTTGGGGATCTCTTCGGGGGGATTCTGGAGGTCATCGTCCAAGGTGATGATAACCTTGCCCCGCGCAGCGCGAAGACCACAAAGAACGGCGCAATGCTGGCCGTAATTCTTTGCGAGATGTATGCCCCGAACGCGCGGGTCGACTTGTGTGAGCGCCTGGATGGTTCCCCAGGAGCCGTCCTTACTGTCATCATCCACCAATACCAATTCAAAATCAGAATCCAGCGGTTCTACAGCAGAGACGATACGCTGGTGAAGCCTGGGTAGTATCTCGCGGGAACCATACACCGGTATCACAATAGACAGATTTGGTCCCGTAGGACTGCCTTGACGCTTAGCGTTTTGGAGGTCTGTGGTCATGTTCGCACCTTTTCGCTACGTCAGTGATCCCCGCCACGCAAGATTGAGCGCCATCTGCTGCTGCGGATGAAGCGGTTTTGTCGACGCTGCCTAACAAGTGGCAGTGACCGTCTACTTGGCGCCTTTCCTGATGACGACCGCCTGCTGGACGCCCATTCCACCGCCCGAAAACCTTTTTTCAAGGCCGTGGAAAATTTCGTTGATGGGATTCGAATAGCCGGGGTAGGCACTGGGGTCTGTCACGAGTTCGCGCAAAAAACGGGACCCCAGGTAATAGACAGAGGAGAAGTCGTCGATTTGGTAGTCCAAGCCAGCTGCTGCCAAATACGCTTCAAGTTTGGACCGCTTTAGGTAGCGGTTGTAGTCATGCTCCGTAAGGGCTGGGAGGCCGACCACAGTTCGCAACGCGTTTAAGCGCATCAGCGGTTCCCAGAAACTTTCGGAGAAAATAACAGCGCCGCCTGGTTTAACCACTCGGAGACATTCAGAAATTCCGAGAAGTTGTTGCTCCCAGGATGGCAGGTTGATCAGCACCCGGGTTGTATAGGCAAGGTCGAAGGTTGCGTCCGGGAATTCCAGCTGCCGGACATCACCTTCAAGGAAGGTCACGGTGTCGGTAAGCTTCTGGGCGTGCGCGGCACTTTTGGCGGCAGTGATCATGCTTTCGGCGAAGTCTACACCTGTTATGCTGCCGACGCGTTTCAGCTGCGTCTGGCGAATGGTGCCATGTCCATTGGCGCAGCCAATGTCGAGGACGTGGTCACCTTCGTTAATGTGATTCGAAATATTCTCAATCTCAAGATCAATCATCCAGTTGTCACCCCAGGACGCCCAATGGGAATTCTCGTGCGTCTGGCCCTGAGATTGCCAATACTCTTTAATATGATCCTTGAAAACCATCTGCTCTCCCGAGATATTGCTCTCGCAATAACATCTTCCCCGCCAACTTGCGTATCACGGGCGTTGGCGCCATTGTGTCGCTGATATTTTTACGCTTTGAGGTGCACAGAAGAAGGCACCGGCATTAGCGAAGGTGTCCGTCATCCATCGTGCGTCGCGTGTCAATGAGATGAGCGCTATAAGGGTTTGCATGTTATTTTCTCAAATCAATATGCGTACGGACCACGTATGTCAAGGTGGTGGCAACTTCGCTAGTACTCAAAGTGAAACAACTCCTACGGGGCTTGGGATTTTAAAAAAGTGCGGTCGGTGAGATAGCTTTCCCAAAGCTATCCCAGGCGAGTGACATGAGGTATGATAACGTCTCCAGCTCAACGGGCGAACGCTGTCCCGTCAAGAAACCGGCAGTTATGAATTTGCGGTCCACGTTCGTCCCATGCCAGGCCCGCTCTTCCGCACCATGGGGAGCTTTGCGTGGCTTGTACCCTTGGGCAAGAAACGTGTTTTTGGAGGTCGTGCGGCTGAGGGCTTGGGGCAGAAGAGCACCGCTTGCGCCGTGGGCGCAACCAATACGTCGCACCACGAATGGAATTCCAGGTTTTGGGGGCATCATGCCAAGGAGCAACCTGACTCGCTTGAATTGTGTGCGTTGGGGGATTGGCAGTGTTGCGCGTGGCAATGCTCTAAAATTGTTGCAATTAGCCGTTCCGCTGTGTATCGTGTTGAGGGTCAGTATTTTCCACTGGCTCGCGTCTGCCCATCGTTGCTAAGCAAAGGCTATAGACGTTTTAAGGGCACATAAGACTTTTCATGGTATGCTTGGGATGTTTATCTGCTCGCCAAGAAAACGCATCTTGTGGGTAGAGGCAGCTTTTTTCACTGATTGCTTTCGTGTCGCGACAGGCGTCGAGGTCTCCATGCCCGGCCTCGGATCCTCGGGAGAATGGGTCGAAGCCTGGCGTGAGTCGTTTTCGCTGTTTAACATGGTAATACACAATGGTAGGCAAAAAGTGATCGTCTCTTCTATTCCTTTCAATAAGCCGTACATGACTGGCCGTGAGCTTCGGTACATTGAAGAAGCCCATCTTAAGGGACACCTCTCTGGTGATGGGGGATTCACCCGTCGCTGTCACGACTGGCTTGAGGCGCATACGAAGTCGTGCAAGGCACTTCTGGTGCATTCATGCACAGGTGCCTTGGAGCTCTCTGCCATGCTTGCAGACATACGGGCTGGCGATGAAGTCATCATGCCGTCCTATACGTTTGTGTCAACGGCGAATGCTTTCATCTTGAGGGGGGGCGTGCCAGTATTTGTAGATATTCGACAAGATACGCTCAACATTGACGAGGAATTAATCGAAGCCGCGATCACTCCGCGGACAAAAGCCATCGTTCCAGTCCATTACGCGGGGGTGCCATGCGAGATGGACAGAATCATGGCCATAGCAAAAAAATATAGCCTCATCGTGATTGAAGATGCTGCGCAAGGCCTCATGAGCAGTTATGAAAGCAAACCGCTTGGCGGTATCGGCCATCTTGCAACGTACTCCTTCCATGAGACAAAGAACATTATTTCTGGAGAAGGCGGGGCGCTTATAATTAATGATGACAAGTTTGCAGAGCGTGCGGAGATACTGCGAGAAAAAGGGACTAACCGGAACAAATTCTTCCGTGGCCAGGTTGATAAATATACCTGGGTTGACATGGGGTCATCCTATCTCCCAAGCGAAATCACTGCGGCATTTCTCTGCGCCCAAATGGATGAAGCAGAGAGCATCACGCAGCAGCGTCTTGATTTGTGGTCCCGTTATCATCAGTTGCTTGAACAGGCAGAGTCCTCTGGCACCCTGAGACGGCCTGTTGTTCCAGACGGCTGCACCCATAATGCCCATATGTATTATATCCTACTGGAGTCGCTTTCCAAACGAACAGAAGTGATTGCGAAACTCAAAGAAAACGGTATTCAGGCCGTATTCCATTATGTTCCACTGCATAGCTCGCCATTTGGGTTACTGCATACGAGATGTTCAGGTTCACTCCAGCATACCGAAGAATTGTCTGAACGCCTGCTCCGCCTTCCGCTCTGGGTCGGCTTGACGGAAGCGCAGCAAAACAGAATTGTCGAGGTTGTGCAGAGCGCCCTGTAGCTGGGCATTGGTTGCCAGCTTTTTGTGGCTCGCCACACATCCGGGCGATTCCAGACTTCTTTTGCGCGAGGCTTCTTGCGGCTTGGCTGCTGCTTGGGCTCAGAGAGTCTTCAACGGCGCGTCCTCATAAAGAGTCCTGCCTTGGAAGCAGAGAAGGGCGCGGTTACCTCAAAAACAGTCCTCACGCCCCTCGATCCAGGACTCATGCCAGATGAGTGCGTTCAGCACTGTCCACAGGTGGAACGAATGGCCCGTGCCAACAGTGGTTTCCTGCTCCAGCAGGGTGCCCAGGTACGCTTTGTCGAGGAAACCCTCGCGCACGAGGCGGGAGCGTTCCGTAACGGCCTTGGCTCGGGCGGCGAAGCGCGGTTCCTTGAGCCAACGGTCGACCGGGGCGCCGAAGCCCTGCTTTTTGCGGTAGATGATGTCGTGTGGCAGATAGGGCTCGGCCGCCTTTTTGACGATACGTTTGCCTACGCCGTCCTTGAGCTTGTAGGAGGGGGGGAGCCTGCGCGCGAAGTCAACCAGGTCGTGGTCGAGAAAAGGAACCCGGGCTTCGATGGCGTGGGCCATGGTCAGCTTATCCACGCGCATGAGCAGGTGCTCGGGCAGGCGCAGCTTGAGCTCCATATAGGGGATTTTCTGGAGCACCTCGGGTTCGGCCAGGTTTCCCGTGAGCCCACCCAGATAGTGCCTAGCCACATCGGCGCTCTCCAGGGTGGTGAGCGCCGAGGGCAGCAGGCCTTCCACCGGGCAACTCACCTGCTGGCGGAAAGGTGCGAGGTCGGGAGTGAGCTTGGTGCGCAGATCGCCCCACCAGCACACGGCACCGCCCCAGAAAAGTTCCTGCCCCGCGGCCCGGCGCCCCAGGATGGCCGTGTCCTCTGCGCTTGCGGTTCGCGTTTGCGGACTGCCGAAGAGCCGCTTCCACCAGGGGGTGGCTGTACCGCCCTGCCATACCTGCTCGTATTTCTGGCGGTAATGCTCGCACCACCAGTAACCCAGGAAGTTCTCGTCCGCTCCCTCGCCCACCTGCACCACCGTGGTGCCCTGTTCGCGCACTAGGCGCGCCAGGAAATAGAGCGGGATGCAGACATTGTCGGCGATCGGCTCGTCCTGCAGGCGCACCAGCAGCGGCAGGAAGTCCTGGGCCTCCTTGGCGGAGATGAGGGTGGTGTGGTGGTCCGTGCGGTACTGTTCGGCGATACGGCTGGCGTGCTGGAATTCGTTCAGGTCGTCCAGCCCTTCGTAGCCGATGGAGAAGGTGGTCACAGGCCGGTCCATGATCTCGCTCATGAGGGCTACGATGAGGCTCGAGTCCACGCCGCCGGAGAGCAGTACGCCAAAGGGCACGTCGGAGACCATGCGCCGCTCAATGGAGAGTCTCATGAGCCGGGTGAACTCGGCCACGGCGTCGTCGAAGCTGAGGTCCGACTCGCGCCAGGTGTCGGCGGCGGAAGGTTTGCAGTCCCAGTATTGGCTGGCCTTGGCCCGGCCCTCGTGGTCGATTGTTACCAGCCAGCCCGCGGGGATTTTGAATACGCCGCGGAACATGGTCAGCGGCGCCGGGGTGATGATGAAGGTGAGGTAGTGCCAGAACGCAGTGAGGTCCATCTCCGGGGAGAGGAGGGGGTGCTGCATGAGCGCGCGGATTTCCGAGGCGAAGAGCCAGGAGTGCCCGCGCTGAGCGATGTAAAGCGGCTTGATCCCGATGCGGTCGCGCACCAGGTGCAGCACCGGGCGCGCCGGGTCGCGCTCATCGTGGATGGCGAAGGCGAACATGCCGTAGAAGCGTTGTATGGCCTCAAGCCCCCAGTGCTCGTAGGCCTTGAGAAGCACCTCGGTGTCCGAGTGGTCGGTTTGCCAGTCCCGCACGCCAAGGGATTCGAGTTCGGCTCGGATTTGCGCGTGGTTGTATATTTCGCCGTTGAAGGCCACATGCACGGTGCCGGCGCGATTGTGCATGGGCTGATCGGCCGCGCTGGACAGGTCGATGATGGACAGGCGGCGGTGGCCGAGGAGGCACCGGCCGCTCGGCGAACGCCATACGCCCGCACCGTCAGGTCCACGGTGGCGCATGGCGTCGGTCATGCGCGACATCACGGACGCATCTGCTGTCTGGCCTTTGGGGTTGAACTCACCAGCTATGCCACACATAGGCCTTCCGGACCGGGCGAAGGTGTCCGCACCACCTGGGGGTGAGATTCCTGCCGGGGAGTTTGCCGACGCGTCTCGTGCCAGCCAGCAGCGGCAGTCAGACGCATCGGGCGTTCTTCAAGATGTGCGAGGCTTCCGGAACAGACTCTGAAGCGAGGTCCGTATCTTCTCGATCCTGCGGTAGATGCGCATGGCGACATGATCGTCGCGCTTCTGGAGCTCTTCCTTCATGGCCTCAAGCAGGCTGGCGGGATCCGGGGACTCCTTGAGCCGCGCGATCGCCTGTTCCCTGATATTCGCCGCAGCCGCCTGGGTCTTTTCTGCGAGCTTGCCGGCGAACAACGGCTCGCTGCCCTTATGGCAGGCTATGCACTGCATCATCGGCAGGGTGCCCATGGTCGACTCGATCATGGTGATGATGGGCCAAATGCCGTTCACAAAATCTGACAAGTGCTTTGGCGGGGAGAGTATGGAGAAGGGCTGTGCAGGGTCGATTCCGCCTTGCAGGTAACCGGCCAGCTCGACGCCCATGTTTGAGTACTCGTAGTCCACGTTGATGAGCGAAAGGCCTGCCCGGTCGAGGAGCAGGGCGATGGAGCGCTTGCTGAAAAAGTTGATGTGCCCTGGTGAGTTGAAGCCGCCGTATGCGTAGGTGCACTTCTCCCTGAGGAGGCGCAGTCCAAGCGCCATAAGGTTCGGCACAGTAAACACCAGGAGTCCGCCCTCGGCCAAACGTGAGCTGGCGAGCTGCAGTTCCGCCAGGGGATCGGCGATGTGCTCCAAGGTTTCCCAAAAAGAAATGATATCATAATTGCCCGGCGGTAGGTCCTCCAAAAAGCGGACAACAGTGTGCCCTTCTCGTCGCGCTATCTCGCCGGGGTATGGGTCCACCTCAACGCCATGCGCCAGTATGCCAACACTTTTGGCCGCCTGCAGCGAGTGCCCAACATTGCACCCGATGTCCAAATAGCGCAGGGAGCCCTCCCTCTCGGGAAGAAGGGGCATAACTGCGGCCAAATAGCGCAGAAAACGCGAAAGATCCTGATCCTCAAGCTGTGACCGTCGTTGCGAGGCCACGTCTTTTGCCACCGCCGCAGCGGCCGGGGATTTTTCAAACAGGCGGGCGAAAAGGTCCCATGTCACCCCGAGCGGCACATACCACGTGCCGCACCGTTGGCACTCATGGAACGTGTATCCGTCGTAGCTCTCAAAGACGGCATGCGAAGTTTCGGCTTCGCAGGCGGGGCAGGGCCGGCCCGGTAGAGTGGGCAGCATCGGCAAACCATCACTCCGCCATATCTCCAGGGCTTTGTTGTGATCCTTGGGGGTTATCGCTGATATGGGGGTCGGCACGATTTCCCTGCTTGCCTCGCCTGCCTCCTGCGCTAGTTCGTGCATGCCGAGAAGAAGCTTGAGCAGCGAACGCTGCAGTTCCTCGGTACTTAAGCCGAGCGTGTCCTTAAAGGAAAGCTGGGAATAATTCATTCGCTGGGACCATCACTTGGTTGCGTGTTGCTCTGGCATCCTTCTGCGAGTTGAGCAGAGGTCGCTCCTTGCCCCGGCATGTGAAGCTGCGCGTTATAGAAATCTAAATCCGAAGGGTTGTCTACCTCGCCCCAGTTCCCGTCGTACGGCACGGCATGCACTGGCACACGCCCGGCGTTGATGACCCGCTGCAGAATACCTGTCATGTGCATGGAGTCTGCATCGGCCTGCGCCAGTAAGCCGCGTACACGCAAGACTTCTGCCCAGCCAGCCGGGGTGATGCGCAAGAGACCCATGTAATGCCCCTCGAATTTGCTATCGATCATGATTCGCCCGCCTCCGGGGCCCAGGTGGAACGTCACAGCCGCGAAGAGCGGATCGGGTTAAAGCGCTACGAGGGGCGCTGCCCGACTGCGAAAATTATCTCGCGCAATGAGGGGTCTGCCTCCATCGCTTCAAAACGCGTTACATCATCACCATAAATTTCCGATGCCCAGAAGATTGAATAGTTGAACAGTTCGGAGTGCACCGGGTTAAACCCGACACGTTTTAGCATCCAAAGCACTTCGCTTAGTGAATACTCTCGGTGGTGACCTTCAAAAGGCAAAGGACAGTCAAATTGATGCGAAATCTGTGGAAATATACTTTCACCGCGCATGAGCCTTTCGCGATTATATAAATATGCGATGTTTGGCGTGTCTATAATAACAAACCCGCCGGGCTTAAGGACTGTCCGTGCAAGCTCAAGAATTTTTTTGGGTGAATGGGGGATATGTTCAATGACCCCAAGTAATAGACAAAAGTCGTACTGGGCTGCATGGGTTGTGCAGAATTCAGTGTCGCAGGATAAGTCCAGTACTTCAACGCCGATCCGCTGCAACATCTCCTTCTCATTGCTCAACGCTGGATGATAATGAGTATAGCTGTCAACCGCGGTGGTGAGGAATCCTGCCTTGTTTGAGATGATCGAAAAATTCCCGAAGTATGATCCGAAATCCAGAACCCGTTGGCCAGGAACGCCAAAACGCTCCAAGGCATTTGCCACATGCGCAAGCCGTAATGAGCTACAAGATATATATGCGTTCCAGTCGTACCCTAACAAGCCTGGGGAATGCTTTGCTAGTTGAGTGTAATCACCATTAGGGATGAGTTCCAACAATGCTTTTGTCGTTTCAAGGCAAGCATCGGCAAACGACGGGGAGATTTTGTGCAGTTCGTCCTTGAGGCTTAGCTTGATGGCTTTTTTATCGTGTGCCGTATTAATATGCGCTTCTTTGCTCTGCTGGTTGATGTTTATTGAATCAATTGACATATTAATGAGGTTGCGTAACTGTTTTATCACATTCATCAGATGTCTCTATTTTTTCATGTTAAGTGATGTACTATCAATTAGAGACCATTTGCCTTCGCCAACAAATGCTGCATTTCGAGCAAATAGTTCTCCCTTGACGCTAAATTCTAACAGGTCTGTCAAAACTAAATGCACATCTGGATTGATGGTATAGAATACTGTCTGCTCGGTAATGAAATACCCGTGCTTTGCGATGAACATCCAAACGGAGTATGTCCCTACACCGATGGTAATCTTCTCAATGTCAAGACGAATCGTTCCGTTTGGCTTGTCGAAACTGAGCGTGAGTTCGCGCGTTATTATATGGCATATGTCTTCTCGCGTTCCTTTTCGAAAAATGACGATGCAGATGTCGCTTTCCTCGTGTAGCGATTTGTCTATAATATCGTAGCCAAAAAGGAAGCTGGCAGGTTGGCCGTGTTCAAGCTCAAAGGTCTCTTTCCCATCTGGGCCGAGAAGGAGGGCCGTGTTGATCAATACTGCCCCGGTGCCTTGCCGCCCTGCAGTATTCAGTGCGTTGCTGTAGTATGACTTCTCGTTGCTCGAAGCGATTTCGACTCTTGCGCTCGTCAACCGTCCTGCCTCCAAGGCAAATGGAGTCAGTGAGAGCCGCTTCCCTGCCATCTCTACGGTAGCCGCGAGTTCAACTGCCTCTTCGGAAATAGCCTCAACGACAAAATATGCTTCTCCTTTCTCCAGCGCATCGAGAAGGTGGAGATTCGGTATGCTGAACTGGACGGCTATCTTAGGATATAAGCCGTGGTTCAGCATTTCACGCCCTTCCTTGCCCGCCGCTTCGGCTAGAGGTCCCCAGCAGCTCCCCTCACGGACAATGCTCGCTACCCCGGTCCCGGGTTCTGCCTTCCAATCTACGGAGTATTGAGGGCCACCAGCTGTTTGGAACGAAAGGCGTGTGAAAAAAATGGGGGCTCGGGCATGCCTTCCTCCCAACTCGCGTATCTCGACGAGGGCGCAACATGCTTTTTTGCCCGCCGAACGTAAGGCCAGGAGAGTCTTCTTCTTGAGCCGGGCCTCCTCCTGCACACGGATGGAGTCCTCATAGCCGCGCACCACCACCTCGGGCACATCGTCAATGAGCACGCGGCCGTTGTCTATCCAGATCATGCGGTCGCAGAGCTTTTGCGCACTGTATATGTCGTGGGTCACGAGCAGCATGGTGGTGCGCCCGCCGCTGCACAACTCCTCAATGCGCTCATAGCTTTTCTTCGCGAAATAGGCGTCGCCCACTGACAGTATCTCGTCGATGACAAGCAACTCGGGCTGAATGATCGTGGAGGTGGAGAACATGAGCCGGGCGCTCATGCCTGTTGAATAGGACTTCACCGGCTGGTCGATGTACTCTTCGAGCTCCGAGAACTCAATGGCGTCCAGGAGCTTCTGCTCCGCCTCCGCGCCGGTGACGCCGAGGTGGGCGAGATAGGAGAGCACGTTCTCTCGGCCAGAGAATTCCGGGTGGAAGGTCGAGCCGATCTGCAGCAACGCGCTGGCTTTGGAACGTACGCTGAGCTGGCCGGATGTCGGCTGCGTTACCCCGGTGATGATTTTGAGCAACGTGCTTTTGCCCGCACCGTTACGGCCGATGAGCGCCACTTTTTCCCCGCGGCGGATTTCGAGGCTGACCCCATTGAGCGCGTGGTGCTCCGTGTATTTTCCTTGCCCACGCAAGAGCCCCAGCACGTCTAGGAACTTGTAGCTGGGCTTGGCGTATAACCGATAGGTTTTGGTGAGGTCTTTTGCGGCGATGAGGACGTCATTCATAATCCACCAAGGCCCCTTTGAAGCGCAGGAAGAACGCGGAGCCGAGTGCGAAGGCCGCAAGAGAGGACAGAGCGTAAGCCCAAAGGAAGGCCGGCGAAGGGCTGTGGGTGGAAAGCAGCGTGAAGCGATAGGCGTCGCAGAGGTAGGACACCGGGTTAAGCCAGACCACGGCGGCGTATTCCGGCGGCAGCATCTCCGGGCGGTAGCCGATGGGCGAGAGGAACATGAGCAGCATCAGCGCGAGGTTGACGAAGTAGTTCACGTCCTGGACGACCAGAGAGACGGCGGAAAGCACGAACACGACGCCGAGCAGCAGGAGCATCTGCAGCACAAGCACGACGGGGAGCAGCAGCACAAAAGGCGAGAGGGTGCCGTTGGCTGCGGCGAGAATCGCAACCAGCGCGAGCAGCACGCACTGCCCCACCAGGGCGGAAGTCACTGCGCGCACAGGGATGAGCTCAAGGGGCAGCATTACGTTTTTGACCAGATGGATATTCTGCTTGAGCGAAACCGAGCCTGCCTGGATGGCTTCGCTGAGGCCGATGAACGGGACCAGCCCGGCAAAGACGTAGAGAACGTAGTCCATCCCGCTGTAACCGGGAAAGCGCATTTTGAACACCACGAGGTAGACGAAGAGGTACACGCTGAGCAGCAGCATCGGGTAGAGAACCACCCAGATGAGCCCAAGAGAGGAGCCCGCGTAGCGTTTGCTGATTTCCACTCGTGTGGTGGCGAACAGAATCTTCCTAAAATGGAAGATCAGACCGGCCATCTTTCCCATGGAGCCGAACACTGAGCGCATAGGAATCCTCATGGGCATAAACCGTTCGGCCAAGACCAGCCGGTCATTCGCGCTGAAGACGATGCAAGCCTGAGCGGAGGGCGAAAGGTGCTGCCGGGCATGCTTAACCACCCTGCTTGCGGCCGAGGGCGTACACATACCAGCCCCAGTATGGGGCCATGCGGCTGATAATGCGCCAGTGCCGCCTCGCCACCTGGTGCAGGTTGGCGAAGTGCGAGGGCTTGAGCTGGGCACAGCCGGAACTCTCAACTTCGAATCCGGCGGCGCGCACGGCCCGGGCCAGCTCTCTGCGGGTGTAAAGCTTCACGTAGGGTTTGATCGCGATGCCATCAGCACCGGACTCGATGGTGGAGAGAAGGCCTGCATAACCCAGGCGCGACAGCTTCCCCGCACGCAGGCCGTCGTGCCAGATTTTGGAAACAAAGTGGAACGCGGACCAGAAGTTGTACATACCGACGAAGAACACCCCGCCGGGTTTGAGCACCCGGCGCACCTCGGCGAATACCTTGTCCGCCTCCGGAATGTGGTGGATGACTCCGAAGCTGTACACGCAGTCGAAGCTTTCGTCCGGATGACAGATGGCCGTGGCGTCCGAGCGGCGGATGTCCACCTCGAACCCGCGCAAGGAAAAGTTGCGCTTGGTGAGTTCCATGTGCCGGTCGGTGATGTCTATGCCATGGCAGTGCGCACCATGTTTGGCAAATTGGAGGAGGTCCGTTCCGTGGCCCACGCCGATTTCCAGCACATGCTTCCCAGCGAAGGCGTCGAAGGGCACCACCGCGTGCATCCAGTCCTGCTCGGCGTAACGTGCTCGCTCCACGTCGAGGAAATATTTCAGGCTATTGAAGTCGCCTCCCTCAAGGGCGCCGCAAGGATTGGCGTTCCACTGGGCCTGGGCGTTGCCGCGGGCGTCTGAGTCCAGATCGGGGAACTCGGCGCAGATGTCGGCCTGCCGGGCGGACGAACTAATGCCCCAGGAAGCCGAGGCGTCGCCTTTGGCGAAACGCCATGTCCGCTCCACGTGCTGCCGCCATGTGAACTCGCGTACCGCCGCCGCACGGGCATTGGCCCCAAGGCGTGCGCTGAGTTCCGGCCTGCCGGCCAGGAAGCACACGGACTTGACGAAGGCGTCTACGTCACCCGGGGGACAGAGTACGGCGCGCCTGTCCGCGGCCTCGGGTTCTGCATCAAGCTCGGCGGAAAGGATGGCCGGCCGCAGCACCTGACCGATCTGCTCCAGGTCCGAGGCCACAATGCCGCCTCCCAACGCCATGTACTCGAAGAGTTTGGTGGGCGAGCCGAAAAACGGTGTGGAGGACATGTTGCGCGAGTGCGGGGAGACAAGGATGTCCGCGGCACGATACATGCGCGCCCCCTCCTGCTGCGAGATGCGCCCCGTCATGAGAACCTTGTCTCGGAGGCCATGGCGTTCCACGGTCTCGTCCACGAGATGCTTGAAGTTTCCGTCGCCGATGAGCAGGAAGCGTACGTCCGGCGAAGTCTTGAGAATGCGCGGCATGGCCTCGGCCAAAACATCCACCCCGTGCCAGCCGCCGAAGGTGCCGGAGAAACAGACCACGCGGTGCTCCGGGGCGAAGCCCAGTTCGGCGCGCAAGGCGGCGCGTTCCTCCGGTCCGGCCGGGCGGTAGGCCTCGGTGTCCACGCCGTTGGGGTTCACGACGATGCGCTCGGCTTCAATGCCCATCCGCACCAAACTATCGCGGATAACGCTTGAAACCACGGAGATGGTGGTGGCCTGGCGTAGCGCCCAGGACTCCACAAGCTGCAGCTCGGTCTCAAGGTCCATGGGGCCGTCGCCGAAGGTGCGGCTCATCTCGAATTCCGAGCCGTTGTACTCCGCGATATACGGGATGCCCAAGCGTTTGCTGAGTATGGCTCCCACAGGGTTGCCCAGCACGAGGCGTTCGTAGATGAAGGACGGCCGCTTGGCTTTGAAGGCCGTCTCAAGCCATTTCAGACTGCCGAAGCCCTGGACGAGCAGATCCAGGGCGGAGCAGGTGGGGCTGTCTATCGGCACTACGATCTGTTGGATGCCCATGTGGCCGAGCAGTTCATATGGGTGAGCCATGTAGCAGGTCAGACCGGGGATGATCCTGTCCAGCTCTTGGGCCACATAACAGGTGTGGCCGTAGCTGCCGCCGGAGCTGATCTTCGCCCAGAAGTCGAGACGCAGGTAAGCCCCAGGCCCAGACGGGTGCTGCGGGAAGGGGACCGGCGCGGGTGAACCCTCGGCGGCCAGCCGGTCCAATATCGCCCTCGACCGGGCCCGGCGGTACGGTGACCTCCATTTGCCGACCACTGAGCGGCCGAACTCCGCGAGGCCAAGTTTCTCTGCCGTCTTGCGGCAAATGTCTTCGGGACCGCCATGGTAGCCCAGGATGATGCCGATAGGCACGCGCACGATCCTGGGCAGACTGCGCAGCCAAGCCGGAGGGGGGCTCAGCATTCGGCGCTCTCCTCGTCTTCGCCGCCGCCCCAGCCCGTGGCCCGGCCGCACAGCAAGTCCTCAATGTACAGGGATACCGCCGTGGTCTCCAGGATCTCATCAAAGGCAATGGGGGCCTCCGCGCCGGAAGTCAGCGCCGCGCCCAGAAGCTCAAATTCACTGGCATGGCCTTTGTCCATCTCGCCTTCCCAGAGCACGGCTCTGTCCGAGGCGCGGGTGAGCTTGCGGTAGTCGTCTATTATGTAGGCCTCGCCGCCGCAGAACACCTCAATGCGCTCTTTGGGCAGTCCGGTTTTAGGCCCCAGGGCGGTATACAGGAGCGTGGCCTGAGAGCCGTCGGCATAGCAAAGGCATGCGGAAAAGTTGTCGTTGCGCAGGCGCAGCCCGCCCGGAGTAACGCAGGCAGCCTGGATGGAACTGACGGCCTGGCCGGTCAGGGCCCGAAAGACGTCATACATATGGCAGGCTTCGCCAATATTGCGGCCGGCTCCTTCCTGGGTTTGCACCCAGTGCGTGGGGGGAATGTACCCGCCATTGAGCCTGTAAAGCACCTGCATGGGTTCGGTGCGCCCAGCCAGGGCTGAAATCAGAGTCTGGACCGCCGGGGAGAAGCGTCGGTTGAAGCCGACCATAACCAGGGGCGGGCGTTCAAGACTACGGCTATTGCGCCAGGCGGTGTCCACCTGCGACAATTCCTCCCAGGTGGTCGCCAGGGGCTTCTCCACAAAGATGTGCTTACCTGCGTCCAGGGCGGCCGCAACGGCCTTGGCGTGCTGATCGTGGCGTGTGGCCACCACCAACAGGTCGATGTCCGGCCGCGCAGCCATGGCGCCCACGTCGGAGCCCAGGTAGGGCACCCCTTTCTCGCGGGCGTAGTTGCCGCCGCGTACTGCGTCAGCGCTGACCACGCCCAGGTGTTGGAACACGCCAGGGCGCTTGTCCATCTGGGGAACCAGCATGGAAGTGCCGAAGGCGCCAGCCCCCACCAAGGCGTAACGCACTGGGGCCTTGTTCACGGGTCTGTGCCCGCGCAGGGTGACCACCGGCTCGGCCTCGCCGACCGCATCGGGATAGCGCAGCACCACGCCCAACGGCAGGGAGCCCTTGGCTTCGGCCAGCTCCTTGTACACGGGCGGTGCCTGGTCGATGTCCACCTCGCGGTCGATGAGCCCGTCGATGTGCAGACGGCCGGCCGCGATCTGCTCCATGTAGGCCTGCATGTTGCGCTTGATGGTCCAGCGGGCGAAGGGCAGCGGGTAGTCGCGCCCCTCGACCTCGTAGGAACGGTCGTAACGTCCAGCCCCGTAAGCGGTGCTCATGAGCAGGGTCACTTCCTTGCGGTAGAAGGCGGGCCGTTCCGGGCAGAGCCCGATGTCGCCCACAATGACCACGGTGCCTTTCTCGCGTACCAGCTGCATGGCCAAGTTCAACGGTGCGTTGGACTTGGTGGCCGCGGTAATGACGACTTTGTCCGCGCCCACGCCCCCGGTGGCCTGCTGCACAAGCTTTTGGAAGCCTTCCGGGCTGTCGGCCCCTGCATTCATGCCCAGAGCCCGGGCCCGCTCCACCCGGCCGGGATCCAGGTCCATGCCCAGCACCAGACAGCCGCTGGCCTGCAGCAGCTGCGCCGTCATTTGGCCGATGAGCCCCAGGCCGATGACCGCCACCCGTTCGCCCAGGGCTGGGGCGGTGCGTCGCACGCCCTGCAGGGCGATGGAACCCACGGTGGTTGTCGCGGCCTCGATGAGGGGACAGCCCTGGGGCACGAGGCAGGCCATATTTTGGGGAACACTTATGAATTCAGCATGGTTGGCGATGCCGGCCCCACAGCAAGCCACCAGGTCGCCCACGGCGAAACCTGTGACACCCTCGCCGCAAGACAGCACCTCGCCAGCGGCTGAATAGCCAACGTTCCAGCCTGTGTCGCCGGTATCCGGCCGATAGGACTGGGATTCGGCCTGGGGGAGAAAGAGGATCTCCACCGTGTCCAGGCGCATCTCCACGGTCTTTCGTTCACCGGTGTTGGACACAATGAGGCGGAATGCCCCCGAGGCCAGCGGGCAGGCCAACTCGTCGGCAAATTCGCCTTGAGAATATATCTTGTTGACCAGCCAGGAATTGCCCTCGCCATCGGTGACGCCGATGCCGAGAGTGCCGCCGGAGATTTTCCCGCTCAGGCGGACCAAGGGCCAGTGGCCCTCGGGGATGGCGATTGGGCCGAGGCCAGCCTGGTAGTCGAATTCGCTGGAGTCGGACGTGAGAGCTAGGGAGAGCCCAGCGGGCCCGGCCTCGAAGCTCAGCGCTTTGTGGCGGACCCAGGCGGCGCTGCCGGGCGCCAGGGGCTGGGCATTGGGCGCGGACGTGGTGGGTCGCATGCGCTTAAGCAGGGGCTGTGCGTGGCGGGCCGCAATGCTCTTGATCTTGCGCAGGGCCTTGTCCGGATGGCGAATGGCCTTGCCGAGGTAGGTGCAGGCCAGGCTCGTGGCGTTTTTTAATTGCTCAGAGGGTGTCTGGGGTTCGCAGGGCGCGGGTCGTAGAGAAGCTATTTCCGTGCCGACGCTGACCAAGGAATAGCGGACGCGGACGAGGATTTGCCCACGCTGGGCAATAGGGCGAGGCATGCGAGCCACAAGCGCTCCCGCGCTATTGCAGATGAGTTGTTTCATAAGCTCCGGATATGGGTTTTCTCCGCTCGGCCAAAACCCATAGCATTCATTAGGCTATGGGTTTATGTAGTTGAACTCGATAAGGTGTCAAGGTCTACCCAGTGGTGAACCGTTCCTTCAACAGCTTGTTCCTAAGCCACTCCTGCGTTATGCTTGCACATGCTCCATAATTTAACTCTTTCCTTTCTCGACCAGTACGGCTCCCTTGGTGGCGGGCAACAGGTGCTGCTGGAGCTCGTCGTTGCAGCGCTGGACCTTGGCGCGCGCGTGACTGTGCTGGCGCCAAGAGGCCCTTTGCTGGCCGCTGCGGGGGCCTCCGGAGCGGAAACGCGCGTCCTGCCGGAACTGTCGCTGCGGCAGGGGCGCAAAGGCCCGGCAGACATGCTGCGCCTGGGCCTGTGGACTGGCGGGCTGCTGGCCCGGCACGCCCGCTTTCTGAGCCGCCAGGAACTCATCTACGTCAACGGCCTTCGCTGTCTGCCCGCAGTCATGGGGCTCTCAGCCGTGGCCGGCACACCTTTCTGCATCCACACGCACCTTGCCCACTGCGGCCTGGAACGCCGCCTGCTCCTTGCCGCATCGCGGCAGGATGGCTGTCTGGCCTTGGTGGCGCCCTCGTCCTTCGCGGCTGGCGTGCTCGAACAGGACGGCCGGAGTCTGCCGAAGCTGCGCGTGCTGGAAAACGGCCTCGGCGCGGCTTTCGGCGGTCTGGCCAACGAGGACAGGCATTCCGACAGCCCCTTGCGTGAGGTGCTCGTCATCGGGAGGCTCTCGCCCGAAAAAGGGCAGGACGCACTCGTTGAGGCCGCCAGCGCTCTGCCTGGGCTGCGCTTCCATTTTTTGGGCGCCGCTGATTTCGCCGATGAGGATTTTGCGAAGGCTCTGAGCCGTCTCATGCCGGGCAACGCGGTTTTTCATGGCCGAGTGGCGGATGTGCCTGCCGCGGCGCGCTCGCTCGGCGCGCAGGTCTGTCTGGTGCCCTCGCGCTGCGCGGAGGCCTTCGGGCTGGCGGCGGTGGAGGGCATGGCCCTGTCCTGCGTCACTGCCGTGCGTGATTCCGGCGGCCTGGCGGAGATCGCCGCGGCCACGGGAGCGCTGCGCTTTCGCGCCGATGCAGAGATTCTGCCGCTGCTCAGGAGCCTTGCGGACATGCCTGGCCCGGAGCGCGCCGCACTGGCCAGGGCCCAGCACGGAGCCACGCTGGCGCGATATGGTCACGCCTCCTTCGCCGAGCGGTTGCGGGCACATCTCAAAGGGCTCATCGCGGCCGCCGCCGCAGGGGGGCGCTGATGCCTGACGCGTTGTTTTGCGCGTGCAACTACTGGGGCAGCCCGGGGCATGTGGGCTCGCACCACCTGGCCCGTTGCCTGCTGGAGCGCGGTTGGCGCGTGGCCTTTGTGAGCGACCCGGTGTCTCCGCTGCATCTGCTGGGCGGACTGTCTGCGCAGTTGCGGGAACGCCTGAAGCTGCACCGCTCCGGCGGGCGCTGGGTGGAGGAGAGGCTCTGGACTTGGGTGCCCGGGGCCCTGTGCACCCCGAACGAGAGACCTCTGCTGCGTTCCTGGCCTGTACAGCGTCATTGGAGCGCCATGGCCTGGCCTGATCCGGCCCGCGTACTGGCCCGCGCCGGGTTTGAAGCATTCGATCTGGTGTACGTGGACTCCATCGCCCAGGGATACTGGTGGCGCGGCCTGCGGCACGGCAAGAGCGTTTTCCGTCTGGCGGACAATCCCGCCGGTTTTTCCAGCCATACGCCCGCTGCGCAACGCGCCCTGGAGAGCGTGGCGCGCTTTGTCGACGCGCTGGTCTATTCTGCGCCGCATTTGGCCGAGACAGCGGCCTCTCTGGGCGCGAAACAGAGCGCGCTGCTTCTCAACGGCGTGGACAATGCCCTGTTTTCGCAGCCAGCGCCCCGGCCGGCGGAATACGAGGATGACCCTCGGCCCGTGGTCTTGTACGCAGGTGTGCTGAAGGAGTGGTTCCATTTTCAGTGGCTGCGCCAGGCCGCGGCCGCCCTGCCCAGGCACCGCTTCGTCGTCGTGGGGCCCGAGGGCGGGGCGCGCCACCGCCTGGACGGCCTGTCCAACGTGCGTCTGCTGGGGCCGCGTCCCCACGCTTCCCTGCCGGCCTACATGCAGCACGCGGCCGTGGGGGTGATTCCCTTTGACGTGGCGACATTCCCCGACCTGGTGCACGGCATCAACCCGCTGAAACTCTATGAATATATGGCCTCAGGCCTGCCCGTGGTGGCCACCCGCTGGAGAACTCTTGAGGAACTTGGCTCGCCCGCAGTCCTGGTGGACAGCGCCCGCGAGTTCATCGAAGCCATAGCCAACGCCGCCGCTCCACCTGTCGCCCAATGCCAGCGCTTCGCAGCTGACTATGACTGGCAACCCCGCTTGGAGGAACTCTTGAAACTCCTGAACCTTGGGGCGTCATGAGAACCCTTGTCCTCGCCTATCATGCCGATGCCATCCCGCTGGAAAAACTGGTCCCGGCCTTTGGTCCCGGCATTCTGGACGCAAAAACGGCCTATCCGGCCATGGTGCGCGCTTGGGCCAAGAGCGGAGAACTGGCGAGGCGCTTCCTCGCCTGCGATCTGGTCGTGCTGTATACTGGCGCGGTGAATTTCGCGCCTGACCCCTTGCTGGCCTTGTTGGCTGCGCGGTGGATGGGACGCCGGGTGGTGCTCGCCGATGGCCGCGGACTGGTGCGCCCGCTTGGGGTTGCCGACCTGATGCGCTTCGGCGCGAGGTATGTGCGCGACGCCCTGGCCCTGCAGACCTGGCTGGCCGGATTGGACGTGCGGCTGCATAGGCTTGAGGCCTTGGCCAGGAACCGCAAGCCGCCGCCAGTGCGGCTGGCGGACCAGCCTGCCTATCTGCGCACGGATCTCATCGCCGATCTGCGGGCCGGAGGCTCCGTGGGCCATGTGGCCGGAGTGTGCAACAATCTTGGCCGCTTCGGCGGCGCACCGGTGCTTTTCACCACCGACAGGCTGCCCACGGTACGCGGGGACATCGAGACCCACTGCATCCTGCCGACGCACCGGAAGCTGTGGAGCCAGCGCGGGCTTCCGGCCCTGACCTTCAGCGAGGACTTCGCTGCGCAGTGCTGGCGCCTGCTGGCCGACAGACCCGTGTCCTTCCTGTACCAGCGCCATGCCCTGAACAACTGGAGCGGAACCCAGCTGGCGCTTGAGCAAAATCTGCCTTTCGTGCTCGAATACAACGGCTCCGAAGTCTGGGTGGCGCGCAACTGGGGCACCGGGCTGCCCCACGCGGCCCTTGCGGAGCGTATTGAGACAGTGGCCCTCCGCACTGCGGATTTGGTGGTGGTGGTAAGCGAGCCCTTGCGCGACGAACTGGTTGCGCGCGGCGTTCTGGCACACAAGATTCTGGTGAACCCCAACGGCGTGGACTGCGGGGTCTACCATCCAGGCGTCGATGGGGAGCCGGTGCGCCGCAGGCACGGTCTGGAAGGACGTCTGGTGTTTGGCTTCATCGGCACATTCGGCGCCTGGCACGGGGCTGAAAAACTTGCCGAGGCTTTTGCCCTGCTGCTCGACCGGCGGCCCGACCTGCGTTCCTCCGCCCGGTTGCTGTTCATCGGCGACGGGGTGCGGCGCGCCGCCTGCGAGGAGATTCTCACCGCCGCAGGGGTGCGCGATCTGGCGGTGTTTACCGGCACGGTGCCCCAGGTGGAGGGCCCCGCGCATCTGGCGGCCTGCGACATCCTGGTGGCGCCCCATGTGCCAAACGCCGATGGCAGCCGCTTTTTCGGCTCGCCCACCAAGCTCTTCGAGTACATGGCCATGGGCAAGGCCATTGCCGCCTCGGCCTTGGACCAGATGGACGAGGTGCTGGAGCAGGGGGAGACCGCGCTCAAGACCGTGCCCGGCGATGCCCAGGACCTGGCGCGGGCGCTGGAGCTGCTGGCCGATGACCCGGAACTGCGGCGCAAGCTTGGAGAGGGAGCCAGAAAGGCTGCGCTGGAGCGGCACTCCTGGAGCGGGCATACCAGGCGCATCATGGACGCTCTTGTGGAGCTGTCTCAGCCCCCGGGCGCATCTGACCGGGAAGAAGCGCGCGCCGCCCGGAAGCCCGCCCTGTAGTTTCCCTGGGGCACAGGGCCATTGGCTGTCTCGACGGAGTCCCGCCTCCCGTCCGGCCTCGCCCCAAGCGAAAGGGCCGGGAACGCGTCTTCGCGTTCCCGGCCCTTTCGCTTGGCCTGCGGGGGGCGCGGGGGGAGCGCATGCTCCCCCCGCGGATATTCTCTTGCTCTTGTTCTTACAGCTTGCAGGCCGTGCGCAGATCCGCAGCGGCGTCGGTGGCTTCCCAGGTGAACTCGGGCAGCTCGCGGCCGAAGTGGCCGTAGTTGGTGGTCAGCTTGTAGATGGGGCGGCGCAGGTCGAGGCGCTTCAGGATGAAGTAGGGGCGCAGGTCGAACACTTCGCGCACGGCGCGGGTCAGCACGTCGTCGGCCACCTGTCCGGTGCCGTGGGTGGTGCAGACCACGGACACGGGCTCGGCCACGCCGATGGCGTAGGCGATCTGCACTTCGGCCACTTCACCCAGGCCCGCGGCCACGATGTTCTTGGCCACATAGCGCGCCATGTACGCGCCGGAGCGGTCCACCTTGGAGGGGTCCTTGCCGGAGAACGCGCCGCCGCCGTGGGCGCCGGCTCCGCCGTAGGTGTCCTGGATGATCTTGCGGCCGGTGAGGCCGCAGTCGCCCACGGGTCCGCCGATGACGAAGCGGCCGGTGGGATTCACGTAAATTTTCAGCTTGTCGTCGATGAGGTTCTGCGGAAGGGTGTGGTAGATGACTTCCTTCTTGATGGCCTCGACGAGGTCGCCGTGCTCGATGGTTTCATCGTGCTGGGCGGAGCAGACCACGTTGTCGATGCGCACGGGCTTGCCGTTCTCGTATTCCACGGCGACCTGGGTCTTGCCGTCGGGGCGCAGGAACTTCAAAATGCCCTGCTTGCGCACGAAGGTCAGGCGCTGGGACAACTGGTGCGCGTAGTAGATGGGCGCGGGCATCAGCGTGGGGGTTTCTTTGGAGGCGAAGCCGAACATCATGCCCTGGTCGCCGGCGCCCTGGTCCTCGGGCTTCGCGCGGTCCACGCCCTGGGCGATGTCGGCGCTCTGCTTGTCGATGGCGGACATGACGGCGCAGGTGGCGTAGTCGTAGCCCATCTCGGAGCTGTTGTAGCCGATTTCCTTCACGGTCTCGCGCACGATGGTGGGCAGGTCGGCGTAGGCCTTGGTGGTGATCTCTCCGGCGATGAAGGCCATGCCGGTGGTGACGAGCGTTTCGCAGGCCACGCGGGAGCTGGGATCAGGCCCGATGAGGGCGTCCAGGACGGCGTCGGAGATGGCGTCGGCCACCTTGTCCGGGTGTCCCTCGGTCACGGACTCGGACGTGAACATGTAGCGGCTTTTGGGCGAAATCATTCAATCCTCCAGTATATCAGGTAAACATTAGGTTACGTGGGCCGCCTCGGGCCTGTTGGCGGCATCCACACGTATGACCCTGGGCTTGTGCGAGGCAATTTCATGCGGCTCAAGCTCCAGGTAGGTCACCAGAATAACTTTCTGCCCGGCCTTGCCCTTGTGCGCGGCTGCTCCGTTCAGGCAGATCTCTCCCGGCTTGCCGGGAATGGCGTAGGTGGTCAGCCTCTCCCCGTTGTCCAGATTCAGCACGTCTATCTGCTCGTTGGGCAGTATGCCCACGGCGTCGAGCAGGGCGGTATCCACGGAAATGCTGCCCTCGTAGTCCAGGTTCAGCGAAGTGAGGGTGGCGCCGTGGATCTTGGCGCTCATGAATGTGCGTCTGGGCATGGGTACTTACCCCTCTAAGAGAATATTGTCTATAAGGCGCACCTTGCCGATGAACACGGCGACGGCCAGCAGCGTGGCTTTGTCCACGCGCGCCACCGGGGCCATGGACTCCGGGTGCACGAAGGCTGCGTAGTCGATGCGCGCATCAGGCAGGGTATCGGCAATATGCCGGCGGAACATGAGGCCCAGCTGCTCGGCGTCGGTTTCGCCGTCTTTCACGCGCTGCTGCATCAGCAGCAGCCCCTGGCGGATGGCGGGCACGCGGGCGCGCTCGTCACCGGTCAGGTAGACGTTGCGCGAGCTCATGGCCAGGCCGTCGGCCTCGCGGAAGATGGGCATGCCGACGAGTTCCGCGTCCAGGTTCAGGTCGCGCGCCATGCGCTTCAAAATGGCCAGCTGCTGCCAGTCCTTCTGGCCGAACACGGCCACGTCGGGCTGCACGAGGTTCAGAAGCTTCAGCACCACGGTGCACACGCCCCGGAAGTGGATAGGCCGCGAGGCGCCGCACAGGCCCTTGGCCAGCTCCGGCACCTCCACCCAGGTGGCGTGGTCGGGTTCGTACATGGCCCCCGGCTCCGGCGCGAAGACCGCGTCGGCCCCGTGCTCCTCGGCCAGCTTCAGGTCGCGGGGCAGGTCGCGCGGGTAGCGGTCCAGGTCTTCGTTCGGGCCGAACTGGGTGGGGTTCACGAACACGCTGACCACGAGCTTGTCGGCCCGTTTTCTGGCCTCATCGATGAGGCTCATGTGTCCGGCGTGGAGAAAGCCCATGGTGGGCACCAGGGCTATGGAATGACCCTGTTTGCGCCACTGGCGGCATTGAATGCGTAAGGCTGCGGGGGTGTTCAGGAGGTCCATGGAGGTTCCCATGCGGGTGTGTTTTTGGAAGGCACACATGGCACGATTGGGTGGTGCTGTCCACTGATATTTCCCCCTTCCCGCCGCTGGCCCAGGCGTTTGGCCTTGTGCTGGAAGTTGCGGCAGGATAGAGAGTTCTGCATGCGACCCGCCGCCGACATCCTCACCGACATCCTGAAGGACGAGA
This sequence comes from Humidesulfovibrio sp., assembly GCF_035560995.1. GTDB lineage: Bacteria > Desulfobacterota > Desulfovibrionia > Desulfovibrionales > Desulfovibrionaceae > Humidesulfovibrio. Next base: position 36,029 of record NZ_DATMYK010000044.1, read on the forward strand.
GCGTCCAGCTCACCCGCCAGGACCTGATCGACCTGGAACACAGCCTGAAGGACGCCATCCGCGCCTTCCTGCCCTTCACCACCTACAGCCTGTACTTCCCGCGCGAGGGGAGCCAGCCCCCGAGCCTGCGCTACGACGCGGGCAGCCGGGAGCTCATTTTGCCCCTGGTGCTGTGCGGCAGGGTGCTGGGGGTGTTCGTGGCGCGCGGGGTGCGCCTTGGCGCGCCCAAGGCCATGCCGCCCGTGTATCTGGCCATGGCCACCAAGGTGCTGGAGCAGATGCTGTTGTACAAGCGCTCGGTGACGGACCCGCTCACCGGCCTTGCCAGCCGCGAGCACTTCCACAAGGTGCTCGGCCAGGAGATCGCCCTCATCCGGCACTGCCTGGAGGCCACCACCGGCGGCCGCACCGACCCGGACGTGCAGTGCTTCAGCGCCGCGCTCGGCGTCATCCTGCTTGACCTGGACTCCTTCCAGTGGATCAACGAGCGCTACGGCTACCAGCTGGGCGACCAGATGGTGGCCCAGGTGGGCCGGGCCATCGCCGGGGCCTGCCCGCGCCATGTCACGGCCGCGCGCATCCACAACGACACCTTCGCCATTCTGGTGCCCGACGCCAGCTCCAAGGGCGCCTTCCAACTGGCGGAGCAGGTGCGCCAAGCCATCGGCGGCCTGTCCTTCCAGGACGAAATGACGGGCGACCTGATCAGCGTTTCGGCCAGCCTGGGCTACGCCAACTATCCCCAGTGCCTGCGCGGCCCCCAGCTGGAGCGCACCCCGGGCGAGCAGGCGCGCATCCTCATGCGCGCGGCGGCCAAGGCCGTGGGCACCAGCAAGGACCACGGCCGCAACCGGGTCTTCGGCTTTCTCGACATCGCGCGCACGGGCGGCCGCATCCTTGAGGTCATGCCCATGCAGCGCCTTTCCGTCACTCTGGGGCGCGGCGTGGGCGCGCAGGAGGGCCTGCGCTACCTCGTATGGTCGCCCAAGTTCCAGGAGCGCACCATCGAGGCGCGCCTTTCCGGCGACGAGCGCCTGCTGGGCCGTTCGCCCGCGCTGTACAAGGGTGAGATCGTGCTCACCGAGGTGCAGGAGGACATCGCCTTCGCCGAGATTCTGCACGCGGGCGACTCGGCCTGGGCCCCGGAGCCCGGCGACCGCCTGACCCTGATCCAGGAGCGCGACAGCCTCTTCGCCGCGCAGCCGGTGGAGGAGGGCGGCCAGGGCCCGGCCCAGCGCGACATGCTCACCGGGCTCTACAGCTACCGCGACTTTTTGGCCTTTTTCGGCCGCGTGCGCCAAAGGGCGGACGCCTTCACCGTCGTGCTCACCCGTGTGGTCAGTCCTGGCGGGGCCGGAGTTTCCGGCGAGAAGAGCGACGTTGTGGACCGGCGCGGCGGAACGGTGAAGCATCTGGACGCGGCCGTGGCCCAGGTGGCCGCCCTGGCCCAGGGCTGCCTTCTGCCCGCGACATCCGTTTCCGGCGCCTGCCCCGGCGAGGCCAAGCCCGGCCAGAAATCGGGCCAGAAAGCCGCGCGGGCGGCTGGCGGGCGCTTCGGCCTGGGCGGGCTGGTGCATTTCCTGCCCGGCGGCTCCGGGCCGGAGGCCCTGGCCAAGGCCGAGGAGCTGTGCGCCCAGGCGGCGGCGGAGCATGGCCTGGATCTGGCCGTGGGGCTGTTCAGCTATCCTTTCCTCAATTTCGCCAAGGCCGACGCCCTGGAGTGCGCGCGCAAGGCCCTGGAGCACGCGCTGCTGCTGCCCGCGCCCCGCGTGGCCCTGTTCGATTCCGTGTCCTTGAACGTCGCGGCCGACAGGCTCTTCGTGGAGGGCGACCTCTACGCCGCGGTGGAGGAGTTCAAGCTCTCGCTTTTGGCCGATCCCGAGAACATGCTGGCCAGAAACTCGCTCGGCATCTGCTACGCCCAGCTGGGCAAGCCCGACCTGGCCCGGCGCGAGTTCGAGCTGGTGGTGGCGGCGGAGCCCTCCGACGTCATGGCCCACTACAATCTTGGCTGGGCCTGCCAGCGCCTGGGCGAGAACGCCCTGGCCAGCGCCGCCTACGAGCGCTGCCTGGAGCTGGACCCCGGCCATTGCTTCAGCCTGCTGCGCCTGGGCTCCCTGGCCGAGGCCGCGGGCGAGCTGGACCAGGCCGAGGCGCTGTACACCCGCGCCCTGGCCGCGCCCGGTGGAGAAGCCAGCGCCCTGCGCCCCCTGGCCCGCGTGGCCCTGGCCAAAGGCCAGGCCGACCGCGCGCGCGAGCATCTGCACCTGGCCATCAGCGCCAATCACAACGATCCTTTCGCCCTGCATATGCTGGCGCGGCTGTATCTGGACGCCGGGGAGGACCCGCAGATTGCCGAGGTGCTGGCCCGGCAGAGCGCCGCGCTGATGCCGGAGCGCCAGGAATTCTGGGGCGCCCTGGTGGAGGCCCTGACTCTGCAGGGCAAGCACGAGGAAGCCCGCAAGGCCGGGTCCAGAAGCCGATTCTAGCCCCCGTCAAGGAGAGCCAATGTCCCCCATGTCCGACATCGTGATGGTTCCGCTGTCCACGCAGCTTTTGGCCGTGGCCGTGGCCTTGCAGTTCGTGGCCTTCATGGCCGTGCTGTGGCGCGGGCTCTTCGGCCTGCCGCAGCTCTCCACCCGCCGCCCGCGCTGGCCCTTTATCCCGCTTCTCATCGGCACTGGCGCGGGCGTCTGGTACGCCATCATCCAGCGCGACCTGCTCATGGGCGCGGCCCAGGCCCTGGCCCTGTTCATCGGCTTCTGCCTCATCAACAGCACCCGCGGCGAGCAGCCCCAGAAGTTCGAGGGCACGCGCTCCGAGCGGCGCGCGGCCGAGCGCGAAGCCAAGCGCACCAAACGGGCCGGAAACGGCGAGGGCTCTGGTGGCAAATAGCGCGGCCGGGCTCAAGCCCGTCCTGAAGGGCCTGGCCATGCTGGCCGTGTTCGGCGCTCTGGTGGCCCTGGCCCGGGCCCTGGGGCTGGAGCAGCACCTGGACGACAAGCAGTGGCTGCTGGCCCATGTGGAAGGCCAGGGCGTGGTCGGAGTGCTCTTTTTTCTGGGCTTCACCGGGCTGGTGACGGGCATGGGCCTGCCCCGGCAGCTGACGGCCTTCCTCGGCGGCTACGCCTTCGGCTGGTTCTGGGGCTCCATTCTGGCCACTCTGGGCACCATGCTCGGCTGCGCCATGGACTTCGGCCTGGCGCGCACCCTGGGGCGCGATTTCGTGAAGCACCGCTTCGGCCGTCGCGTGGCCAGCCTGGACGCCTTCCTGCGCTCCGATCCCTGGCGCTCGGCCCTGGCCATCCGCCTGTTTCCTGTGGGGCACAACATGCTCACCAACGTGGCCGCGGGCGTGACGAGCATCCCGGCCGCGGCCTTCATTTTGAGCTCCGGCCTGGGCTATCTGCCGCAGAACCTCGTGTTCGCCATCTTCGGGGCCGGGGTGAACGCCCAGACCACGCTGGGCAAGGCCCTGTCCATCGGGCTTTCCGTGCTGCTCCTGGCCGCGGCCACCTGGCTCGGGGTTTCCGTGTACCGGGCGTACAAGCGCAAGGGCGCGGTGCCTGTGGAGGATGACGGGGAGGACGGTAGCGGCGCGGAACGCGTGGAGCCGTCCGCGAAGTAAGCTTTTAGCGGCAGCCCGTTAGCGGCGGTCTGTTAGCGACAATCGGGCGGCGGCAGCAGGAAAGGCCGGTACAGGTCGTCCGGCAGCACGGCAAGGGTCAGGCGCGGGGCCAGGCGCTTCCAGGCCTGCCAGAAGCACCAGCCGATGAACGCCCCCAGAAGCCAGCCCGCCACTACATCCGACGGATAATGCTTGCCCAGGTACACCCGCGACCAGCCCACCACCAGGGGCAGGGCCCATAGCCCGCGCCGCAGCCTGGGCCACAGGCACATGGCCAGCACGGCGGCCGCCATGGAGTTGGCCGCGTGGGCCGAGGGGAACGAGGTGCCGGTATCGCGCGGCTCGTGGTCCGCGGGAAGGCGCAGCCACTGGCCGGATTCCTGGAAATAGGTCCCCGTGACCGTGTGCTGGGGCCGCACCCGCTCCACGGCGTGCTTCACCGCGTTGCAGGTCAGGTCCGTCACCCCCATGGCCAGCACCAGGGCGATGAAATAGATCACCTGCCCCTTGCCCCGCAGGGCCGAGCGCCATACAAGCAGCCCCGCCAGAAGCATGAACAGCGCGGCGCGCATGGAGAATACCGGCAGGATCGCGTCCAGCGCTGCGGCGCGCCATTGCTGGTTCAGCAGGAGTTGCAGGTCCAGGTCCAGGGGCGAAGCGGTGAACATGGGGGGCCTCCATGAATGGGGGAACGCGGAGGGCTTTCCGCAACGCCGAAACGCTATGCCAAAGTCCCGCGTCTTGTCAAAGCCGGGCATTTCGTTCAAGACTTCCGCCGGAAACGCGCCCCAAAACGTCAGCACCCAGACTCAGCACAGGAAACGCCATGACCCAGCCAGCCAGCATCGCCCTGTCCATGCCCCGCCTGGGCCTCTACGGCGGCGCGGAAGGCTTCGGCTGGCGCCTGGCCGAGGCCCTGGCCGCACAAGGCCACGCGGTGAGCTTCCTCTGCGCCCGGGCCGAGGGCCGCCTGCCTCAGGGCGTCACCCCGGTGGAACTGGGCCGGCCGCCCTTCGGCCGCGCGGTGAAAAACCTCTGGTTCGCCTGGGCGGTGGAAAAGCACCTGCGCGCGCACGGCTACGACCTCGTCATCGGCCTGGGCCGCACCTGGAACCAGGATATTCTGCGCGTGGGCGGCGGACCCCAGGACATCTTCAACCGCCTGACCCTGGCCGCCCACGGCGAAGGCTTGACGCGCCTGGGCAAAAGCCTGCGCCGGGCGCTGTCGCCCTCGGCAGCGGTCATCAAGTGGATGGAGGCCCGGCAGTTCGATACGCCCGCCAACCCGGACCAGCGCGTGGTCTGCGTATCGCACCTGGTGCGCGACTGGCTGCTGGAGGCCCACCCCGCCCTGGACCCGGAGCGCGTCAGCGTGGTCTACAACCGGCCGGACCTCTCGCGCTTCCAGCCCCTGCCCGCAGAGCGCAGGGCCGCGCTGCGCGCCGCGCTCGGCCTTACACCCGCCGATGTCGTCGTCTGCACCGCGGGCACGAATTTCGCCCTCAAGGGCGTGGGCACGCTCATCCGCGCCCTGGCGCTCTTGCCGCAACACTTCCACGTGGCCGTGGCCGGGGGCCGCCACCCGGACGCCTGGATCGCCCTGGCCAAGCGCCTGGGCGTGGCGGGCCGCGTGCGCTTCGCGGGGAAGGTGGACGACATGCCCGGTTTCTACGGCGCGGCGGACGTCTTCGCCCTGCCCACGTACTACGACGCCTGCTCCAACGCCGTGCTGGAGGCCTTGGCCTGCGGGCTGCCCGCCATTTCAAGCAGCCGCAACGGCAGCGCCGTGTTCGTGGACCCGAAGCTTGTCCTGCCCGATCCCGGCGACGCCGAAACCCTTGCCCGGCTCATCACCACCGCGGCGGCCCAAGCCGCGGACGCCACCCGCCCGGCCTTCGTCTGGCCCGACGGCCAGCCCAGCGGCCTTGCGCCCTATCTGGACATGGTGGACCAACTGCTGCTGGAAAAACGAGGCCGCCCATGAGCAGAGCCGCCCTCGACCTGCTGTTCCTCACGCCTTCGGGCGAGACCCTGCCCAGCGTGCGCTTCCGCGTGCTGCCCTTTGTGGACCTTGGCCGCGCGCGCGGGCTTGCGGTCGACTGGCGGCGCGCGCCCAAGGCCATCCACCAGCGCCTGGGCTTCCTGCTCACCCTGCCGCGCGCGCGCGTCATCGTCATCCAGCAGAAGCTCTTCGCTCCCTGGGAGCTGTCCCTCATCCGCCGTCGCTGCCAAACCCTCGTCTACGACGTGGACGACGCCCTGTGGGCCCTGCACCCGGCCGAAATCGGCCAGCCCGGCAGCGCGGAAAAGGCCGCCAAGATCAAGGCGCGCTTCGCCCACGCCTGCGCCAACGTCGACCTCGTCATCGCGGGCAACGACTATCTGGCCGGGCACGCGCGCGAGACCCAGGCCAACATCTTCGTTCTGCCCACGCTGCTCGACACCGCCAAATACACCCCGGCCCCGCCCGACGCCCACGGCATAGGCCCCTTCCGCGTGGGCTGGATGGGCACCAGCGGCAACCTGTTCTTCCTGCCCGAGGTGCTGCGCCAGCTTTCCCCGCACCGCGAGCGCCTGGATATCCGCATCGTGTCCGACCACGCCTACGAGGGCGAACTGCACGAGATGGTGAGCTTCGAGCGCTGGAGCCCCAGCCTGGAAGTGGACCAGCTGCGCGGCTTCGAGGTCGGGCTCATGCCCCTCACCGACGACGAGTACACGCGCGGCAAATGCGGCTTCAAGATTCTGCAGTACATGGCCTGCGGGGCCGTGCCCGTGGCCTCGGCCGTGGGCTTCAACAACGAGATCCTGACCCACGGCCAGGACGGGCTGCTCGTGCGCCAGCCGTCCGACTGGGCCGCGCACATCCTGGCCCTGGCGGGCGACCGCGACCTGCTGGAGCGCATGGCCCAGGCCGCGCGCGCCACCGTGGTGCAGCGCTTCAGCCTGGAGCGCATGGCCCCGGAACTGTGGCGGGCGCTGGGGCTGTAAGGGGAAAGAGCTGGGGCTCTGCCCCAGACCCCGCCAGGGGGTATGCACCCCCTGGACCCGCAGGCCAAGCGAGAAGCCCCGGAGCGCAAAAGCGCTCCGGGGCTTCTCCGTTGGGGCAGGGCAGGGCTGGGGGCCGGTTGCAGGTCTGTTGGACTTTTGCGAGTTCGCCGCAAGTGCGGGTGAAGACGCGGGGGTGACGCATGCCCCAGGCCCGTGTCGCCTCCCGCCCGGATCCTCCGCGCGGGATATTGCTTCAGGCTGCTTTCGCGCCTGAAGCAATATCCCGCGCCACAGGGAGTCCAGAGGGCCTCGTGCCCTCTGGCGGGGTC
>NZ_DATMYK010000045.1:0-6923 GCF_035560995.1 Humidesulfovibrio sp.
GTATATATATTCACCAACACAAAAGTCAACAGCATCGCGAATATTTTACCTGCGCAATGACAGCCCCTTAGGTTTGTCTCTTCACAAAAAAAGGCCGGGAGCTGCAACCCCCCGGCCCCTAGGGTAAAACCCCCTGTCCCGAAATCCTTACCGGGCGTCTACACCCAGTAGATGATCTCAAACTTCTCGTGCATTTCGGCCTTCAGCTTGTTCATGGGGGCCTTGTCCATGTCGCGGATGCGCAGGAACACGTCGCGCATGCCCACTTCGGCGGGCTCGCAGGACGTGAGCAGGCTCATGAGGCGCGCGCCGTTGTCCTTCAGATAGTCCAGCACGGGCACCAGGCCGCCCGGCTCGTTGGGCAGCCGCACGCCGATCTGCACCCCGCCCTCCATGACGCCGGTGATGCGCACCAGCACCTTGAAGATGTCGGAGTCGGTGACCATGCCCACGACCTTGTTCTGCTCGTCCACCACCGGCATGCCGCCGATGTTGTTCTCGAGCATGAGCTGGGCCGCGCGTTCGACGGTCTCGCCCTTTTTGATGGTCACGACCTTCTTGGTCATGATGTCCTTGAGCTTCACCTCGGAGAGCAGGTAGTACAGCTCGTGCATGTCCAGCGTGGTGGCCTTGGAGGGAGAGGCTTCCTTGATGTCCCGGTCGGACACCAGACCCAGGATGACCCCGGCCTCGTCGACCACGGGCAAACGGCCGATGCCCTTTTCCTTCATGATCTTGGACGCCTTCATCATGGACATGTCCGGCGTGCCGGTGATGACGTCCTTCGTCATCCAGTTCTCGATGAGCATGCGATTCCTCCTGTTCTCCGCCGGGCAAAGCCGCCCGGAGGTGTGATCTCCATTTTGTGTGCTTCTATACCAGCCTGCAAGAGTTTGCCAGCGAAAAATGCCGCCAAGCCTCTGCCCGTCTTGCTCCGAAGGAAATTCGGCGCCGCCCGGCGCCGCCCGCGCTTTACCTTCCTTCCGCCTGGGGGTAGCATGGCGGCCATGTTTGTTGTGGTGAACGTGGACGATCTTGGGCTGCACCCCGCGGTGCGCCGCGCCGTGGAGGACCTGGCCGGGCTCTCCCGCGTCAGCTCGTCCACGCTCTTGGTCAACGGCCCGGACGCCGCGGCCGCAGCGCGCCTCTCCAGCACCAGCCGGGGCTCCATAGGCGTCGGCGTGCACCTGAACATCCTGCGCGGCAGACCCGAGAGCCCGGCGCATGAAATTCCCGGCCTCACCCGCGCCGACGGCCTGTTCCTGGGCGATTACGTGGCCCTGTTCAAGCGCTACCTGGCCCACGCCTTCACCCCCACCGACGTGGAGCGCGAGTGGACGCGCCAGGTGGAGCGGGCCCTTGAAATGGGCGTCACGCCCACGCACCTGGATTCGGAGAAGCACATCCACGTCTGGCCGGGGCTGTTCGAGGCCGCCAGCCGCGTGGCCAAACGCTTCGGCATCGGCTGGGTGCGCAGGCCGGTGGAGCGCGTGGCGTTTACCCGCTGGGACAAGGGGGCGCTTCGCGCGCGCATCTTGAACACCTTCGCCCTGCTGCACCGGCTGCCCGGTGCCATGGGCGTGGCCCATCCGGCCTGCGTGTTCGGCATAGCCGACCAGGGGGCCAGCCTGTTGCCTGAGCGGCTTGCCGCGTATATGAAGCGGGTGCGACCCGATGTGCTGGAAGTGGTGTGCCACCCCGGCGCGCCCCTGCCGGGCGATCCGCCCCTGCCGCCGGAGTACGGCCCCATGCGCATCGCCGGGCAGTGGACCGACGAGCGCGACGCCCTGGCCGCCAAGGGCTGGGGCGCGGCCTTCAAGGAGGCCGGAGCGCAGCTCGTGCACTATGGCCAGCTGGACCCGGCCACGCGGACCCTGCGGAACTGATCCGCACGGACCAACATATTTCCAAGAAAGCAAGGAAGCCCAATGCACGCAACCGCCGCCACCAGCGCCCAAGGCGACTTCCCCGTGGAAGTCTCCATCGTCACCCCCATGCACAACGAGGAACTCTGCGTACGCGAGTTCCACCGCCGCATGAGCGCGGTTTTGCGCGGCATGGGCGTCAGCCACGAGATCATCCTGGTGAACGACGGCAGCACGGACAAAACGCCGGAGATCATCCGCGAGCTGTCCGCCACGGACCCCAACCTGGTGGGCGTGTTTCTGGCGCGCAACCGGGGCCAGTGCACGGCCATCTTTGCGGGCATCCAGCATTCCTGCGGCCGCTTTGTCGTCATCATGGACGGCGACCTGCAGCACCCGCCCGAAGAGGTGCCCAAACTCGTGGAGAAAATCCGCGAGGGCTACGACCTCGTCAAGGGCATGCGCCAGAAGCGCCAGGAATCCCTGGTGCTGCGCCGCGTGCCCAGCCTCATCGCCAATTACCTCATGCGCGCCACCAGCAAGTGCGACATCCACGACATGGGCGGCCTGTCCATCATCAAGGGCGAAGTGGCGCGGGGCATGAAGCTGCGCGAGGGCCAGCACAGGCTCATTCCGGCCCTGGTGTACGGCCAGGGCGGCGCGGTGTGCGAGGTGCCCACCAGCGCGCCCCCGCGCTTCGCGGGCAAAAGCCACTACGGCATCGGCCGCAGCGTGGACGTGCTCTTCGACATCGTGCTTTTGTGGTTCCAGAACTCCTACAAGCAGCGCCCGGTGTATCTCTTCGGCCGCATCAGCCTGTGGATGTTCATGATCGCCAGCCTCATCATGTGCTGGCTCTTGTACGGCAAGATCTTCCTGGGCGAGCACATGGGCACCCGGCCGCCGTTTCTGGGCGCCGTGCTCCTGTACCTCTCGTCGCTGGGCTTCATGAGCACCGGGCTCATCCTGGAGCTTCTGGTGAACACCCACGACGCCGTTTCCGGGGCGACGCCCTACAAGGTGCGCGAGATCGTCACCAGCAGGGACGGCGGACGCCCCTGCCCAGCGCCCGAAGCCGCGTCCCGGCAGTAGCGGCCGGCATCCGCCCGACACCAGGAAAACGCCATGCGCCTCGGCCTGCTGCAATTGAACCCCAAGGTGGGCGACCTGCGCGGCAACGCGGCGCGCGTGGAGGCGGCCTATGAGCGCGCCGCGGCCCTCGGCGCGGAGCTCTGCGTCACGCCGGAACTGGCGCTTACCGGCTACCCCCCGCGCGACATGCTGCTGTACACCGGTTTCGCCCGCGCCGCGCGCGCCGAGGCCGAAGCCCTCGCCGCGCGCCTGCATGCGAAGTTTCCCAACGGGCCGGCCCTGCTTCTGGGCTGCCCGGAGCTGAACGCCACGGGCCAGGGCAAGGCGCTCTTCAACGCCGCCCTGTGGTGCGAGGCCGGAGCCATCCGCCACAGTTTCCGCAAGTCCCTGCTGCCCACCTACGATGTCTTCGACGAGGCGCGCTACTTTGAGCCCGCGCCTGCCGGGGACGCCAATGTGCTGCGGTACAGGGGCGTCGTCCTGGGCATCACCATCTGCGAGGACCTGTGGAACGACAAGGACTACTGGCCGCACCGCCTGTACCCGGTGGACCCCGTGGAGGCGGCCTGCGCGGCCGGGGCCCAGGCCCTCATCAATCTTTCGGCCTCGCCCTTCTCCTTGCGCAAGCAGGCCCTGCGCCAGGACATGCTCTCGGCCATCGCCAAAAAACGCGGCTTGCCCCTGGCCTATTGCAACCAGGCGGGCGGCAACGACGAACTGGTGTTCGACGGCCGCAGCACCCTGTACGCGGCCGACGGCTCGGTTGCGGCCCGCGCCGCGGGCTTTGCCGAGGACGTGCTGCTGGCGGACCTCTCCGCCCCCGCCATTCCCGTCTCCCTTGACGACGACCTTTCCGCGCCCGCCGAAACCTGGCGCGCCCTGGTGCTCGGCACGCGCGACTACCTTTCCAAGTGCGGCTTCAAAAAAGCCCTGCTGGGCCTGTCCGGCGGCATCGATTCCGCCGTGGTGGCCGCCGTGGCGGCCGAGGCTCTGGGGCCGCAGAATGTTCTGGGCGTGCTCATGCCCTCGCCCTGGTCAAGCCGGGGCAGCATCGACGATTCCCTGGAACTGGCCAAAAACCTGGGCATGCCCACGCAGACCATCGCCATCGAGCCGCTCATGCGGGCCTTCGACGCGTCCCTTTGCGACAGCTTCGCCGCGCTGGCCCCCGGCGCGGGGCCGGGCATCACCGAGGAGAACGTGCAGTCGCGCATCCGTGGCAACCTGCTCATGGCCCTGTCCAACAAGACCGGCGCGCTCCTGCTCACCACGGGCAACAAGAGCGAGCTGGCCGTGGGTTACTGCACCATCTACGGCGACATGAGCGGCGGCTTCGCCGTCATCAGCGATCTGCCCAAGACCCAGGTGTACGCCCTGGCCCGGCACATCAACGCCCTCAAAGGCCAGGCCATTCCTCCGGCCATCATCGACAAGGCCCCGTCCGCAGAACTCCGGCCCGGCCAGAAAGACCAGGACTCCCTGCCGCCCTACGACATCCTGGACGCCATCCTGGCCCTGCACATCGAAAAGGAACAGACCGCCGCCGAAATCGTGGCCGCGGGCTTCGAGGCCGCCACCGTGGCCCGCGTCTGCGCCCTCGTCAAAGGGGCCGAATTCAAGCGCCGCCAGGCCGCGCCGGGCATCAAGGTCGCCTGGCGCAGCTTCGGCTCCGGCTGGCGCATGCCGCTGGCCGCCGCAGCGCTGCCGTAGAAGAGAATACCGGGGGAAACCTTTCTATAGAAAGGTTCTCCCCCGGGCCCCCTTCCAAAGATTTTTCATGGGGTGTCGCGGCACTCCCTTCGGAACCTTTCCCAAGCGCTGCGGGCCGGATGCGTTTTGCGCATCCGGCCCGCAGCGCTTGGAGGACGGTTTGAGCGCGATTAAAATGCGCGGCAGCCCTGCCAGCGCGAAAGATGCCCCGGCGAGCTTTCGCTCGCCGGGGCATCTTTCGCGCCCTGCGGGTCCAGGGGGTGCATACCCCCTGGCGGGGTCAAGGGGCGGCGCCCCTTGCCCGCCTTCAAAAGGCGGCGCCGCCAGCCATGTTCAAAGGTCGGCCCCCTTGACTGCCTCCCCCTTCTCCCTATTAGACAGGCGCGGGCAAATGCCGTACAAGGCTTACGCCTTCAAGGGCCATATCGCCAACGCCGGGGCAACCCGAACCACCCCCGACACGCGGACGAGGACCATGACAGAGACTAAATATATACGAAATTTCAGCATCATCGCCCACATCGACCACGGCAAGTCCACCTTGGCCGACCGCATCCTGGAGCTGACCGGGGTGGTCTCCGCGCGCGAGCAAAAGGCCCAGTACCTGGACAAGATGGATCTGGAGCGCGAGCGCGGCATCACCATCAAGGCCCAGGCCGTGCGCATCCCGTACACCGCCAAGGACGGGGTGAAATACATCCTGAACCTCATCGACACGCCAGGCCACGTGGACTTCTCCTACGAGGTGTCCAGAAGCCTTGCGGCCTGCGAGGGCGCGCTGCTCGTGGTCGACGCCTCCCAAGGCGTGGAGGCCCAAACCCTGGCCAACGTGTACCTGGCGCTGGACAACGACCTTGAAGTCGTGCCGGTGCTGAACAAGATCGATCTGCCCAGCGCCGAGCCGGAGCGCGTTTCGCGCGAGATCGAGGAAGTCATCGGCCTGGACTGCACGGACCCGGCGCTGGTGAGCGCCAAGAGCGGCCTGGGCGTGGCGGACCTCATCGAACGCATCATCACCCATCTGCCGCCGCCCCAGGGCGACGCCAGCGCCCCGCTCAAGGCGCTGATCTTCGACTCCTGGTACGACACCTACCTGGGCGTGGTGGTGCTGTTCCGCGTGCTGGACGGCACGCTCAAGAAGGGCGACAAGATCCGCATCTTCTCCTCGGGCAAGGAATTCGAGGTGATGAAGCTCGGCGTGTTCAGCCCGGAGAGCGTGGAGATGCCGGGCTTCGGCCCGGGCGAGGTGGGCTTCTTGTGCGCCAACATGAAGGAGCTTTCCGACGCTCCGGTGGGCGACACCATCACCAGGGCCGACAACCCGACCAAGACGCCTTTCCCCGGCTTCAAGAAGGTCAAGCCCATGGTCTTCTCGGGCCTGTACCCTGTTGAGCCCAATGAATACGAAATGCTCAAGGTGGCGCTGGAAAAGCTGCAGCTGAACGACGCGGCCTTCAGCTTCGAGCCCGAGACGTCGAAGGCCCTGGGCTTCGGCTTCCGCTGTGGCTTTCTGGGTCTTTTGCACATCGAGATCGTGCAGGAGCGCCTGGAGCGCGAGTTCCAGGCCCGGCTCATCACCACCGCGCCTTCGGTCATCTACACGGTGGAGACCACGGACGGCCGCAAGCTGACCATCGACAACCCGAGCCTCTTGCCCGATCCGAGCAACATCGCCGCCCTGTACGAGCCCTTCGCCAAGGTGGAGATCCACGTGCCCAACGACTTCGTGGGCAACGTGCTCGGCCTGTGCGAGGAGAAGCGCGGCATCCAGAAGGACATGAAGTATCTGACCGCCAGCCGCGTGGTCATCACCTACGAAATGCCCTTCGCCGAGATCATGTACGACTTCTTCGACAAGCTGAAATCCACCACCAAGGGTTACGCTTCACTCGATTACGAGATCATCGACTACCGCCAGAGCGATCTGGTGCGCCTGGACATCCTCATCAACTCCGAAGCCGTGGACGCCTTCTCGGTCATCGTGCACCGGCAAAGCGCCTATCCCTTTGGCCGCAGCCTTGCGGAAAAGCTCAAGAAGAGCATCCCCAAGCAGATGTTCGAGGTCATCATCCAGGCGGCCATCGGCAACAAGATCATCGCCAAGGAGCGCGTGGCCCCCTTCCGCAAGGACGTCATCGCCAAGTGCTACGGCGGCGACATCACCCGCAAGCGCAAGCTTCTGGAAAAGCAGAAGGAAGGCAAGCGCCGCATGCGCCGCATGGGCAACGTGGAAATTCCGCAGGAAGCCTTCCTGGC
>NZ_DATMYK010000046.1:0-3253 GCF_035560995.1 Humidesulfovibrio sp.
CCTACGACATCTATTCCCGTCTGCTCAAAGACCGCATCATCCTGCTCGGCAGCGCCATCGATGACCATGTGGCCAGTCTCATCTGCGCCCAGCTGTTGTTCCTGGAGTCCGAGGATCCGGAAAAAGAAATTTATATGTACATCAATTCGCCCGGCGGCGTGGTGACGGCTGGCATGGCCATCTACGACACCATGCAGTACATCGCGCCCCCGGTTGCCACCCTGTGCATGGGCCAGGCCGCCAGCATGGCCGCGCTGCTTCTGTGCGCGGGCGAGAAGGGCATGCGCTACGCCCTGCCGCACAGCCGCATCCTCATCCACCAGCCCTTGGGCGGCGCACAGGGGCAGGCCACGGACATCGGCATCCAGGCGCGCGAGATCCTGCGCCTTCGCGAGGAGCTGAACGGCATCCTTTCCGGCCACACCGGCCAGAGCATGGAGCGCATCGCCGCCGACACCGAACGCGATTACTTCATGACCGCTAAAGAGGCCCAGGAGTACGGCATCATCGACACCATCATGGTCAAGCGCGGCGACGCGGACAAGAAGGCGTAAGTACATGAACAGGAAAAAGAGCGGCTCTCCCACGGACCTTGCCTGCTCCTTTTGCGGCAAGAGCCAGGTGGATGTGCAGCGTCTCATCGCCGGTCCGGATGTCTACATCTGTGACGAGTGCGTGGGCCTGTGCAACGACATCATCGCCCAGGAGCATGTGAGCGAGTCCGTGGGCGATGTGCGCCTGCTGCCCCCGCAGGAGCTCAAGGCTCTGCTGGACCAGTATGTCATCGGCCAGGACAAGGCCAAGAAGATCCTCTCGGTGGCGGTGCACAACCACTACAAGCGCGTCTTCTACGCCCAGAACAATAAAGACGACGTGGAGATCGACAAGAGCAACATCCTCTTGATCGGCCCCACCGGATCCGGCAAGACCCTGCTGGCCCAGACCCTGGCCCGCATCCTGAAGGTGCCCTTCGCCATTGCCGACGCCACCACCCTCACCGAGGCGGGCTACGTTGGCGAGGATGTGGAGAACATCCTCGTGGCGCTTCTGCAGAACGCGGACTACGACATCGACGCCGCCAGCCGGGGCATCATCTACATCGACGAGATCGACAAGATCGCCCGCAAGGGCGACAGCCCCTCCATCACCCGCGACGTTTCGGGCGAGGGCGTGCAGCAGGCCCTGCTCAAGATCATCGAGGGCACTGAGGCCAACATTCCGCCCAAGGGCGGCCGCAAGCACCCGCAGCAGGAATTCATCAGGATGAACACCTCGAACATCCTGTTCATCCTGGGCGGCGCCTTCATCGGCCTGGACAAGATGATCCAGCAGCGCATGCAGGGCTCCAGCATGGGCTTTGGCGGCAAGATGGAGAACAAGAAGAAGGAGATCGCCATGGGCGAGCTGCTCGCCCAGAGCCAGCCCAACGACCTCATCAAGTTCGGCCTGATCCCGGAGTTCGTGGGCCGCATTCCCATCGTCACCGCCCTGGACGAACTGACCAGCGAAGATCTGGTGCGCATCCTCACCGAGCCCAAGAACGCCTTGGTGAAGCAGTACCAGAAGCTCTTCGAGCTGGATAAGGTGAACCTGCGCTTCACCGAGAACGCCATGAAGGCCATTGCCGAGGCGGCCATCGCCCGCAAGACCGGCGCGCGCGGCCTGCGCAACGTGCTGGAGAGCACCATGCTCGAAATCATGTACAAGCTGCCCTCGCTCACTGGCGTCAAGGAATGCGTCATTAACACAGCCGTCATTGAGAAGGGCATGGAGCCCCTCATTCTGTATCATCAGGAGGTCAAGAGCGCGTAAGTCGCGCTTGCGGCCTTTGACAGCAATCGTTTGGCAGGCACGCCGGCCGCACCCGTCCGACCGCGGGCGCGGCCGGGCCAGCCAGACCATACAAGCCCGGCCTCGGCCATAAGGAGCATCCATGACCGACTTCGACGCTCTGGAACGCGACACCCAGCCGGACGATTCCGTGTTGCCCCTCATGTCTCTGCGGGAAGTGGTGATGTTCCCGCGCTCCATCGTGCCCCTGTTCGTGGGACGCGAGGCCTCCATCAAGGCCATTGAGAGCGCCATCGCCCTGCACGACAAGCACATCTTCCTCGTCACCCAGCGCACCCCGGAAAAAGAAAAGCCCGAGGCCGAAGACCTCTTCGCCGTGGGCACCGTGAGCCGCATCCTGCAAATGCTGCGCCTGCCCGACGGCACCATCAAGGTGCTCTTCGAGGGCCTGTACCGCGCCAACTGGAACATCCTGGCCACGGACCCGGCCGACGCCGGGGACTTCCCCCTGGTGCGCGTGGACCGGCTGGAGGAGCTGAACGGCGACAAGAGCGAGGGTGACGCCCTCATCCGTTCCGTGAACGAATCACTTGAAGCCTACGCGCGCAACAACAAGAAGCTCGCGCCGGAGTCCATCCTGGCCATGGCCGCTCTGCGTGAGCCCGGCGCCCTGGCCGATGCGGTGATGCCGCACCTCAAGGTGGATTTCGAGCGCAAGCAGCGCGCCCTGGAAATCTCCGAAACCTCGCGCCGCCTGGAATACGTGTACGAGCTGCTCCTGGGCGAGATCGAGATCGCGTCCATCGAGAAGCGCGTTAAGGGCCGCGTGAAGGGCCAGATGGAGAAGAACCAGCGCGAGTATTATCTGAACGAGCAGATGAAGGCCATCCACAAGGAGATGGGCCGCGAGGACGACCCCGCAGCCGAGGCCCAGGAGCTGGAGAAGCGCCTGGAAGCCAAGGTCATGAGCGACGAGTCCCGCGAGCGCGTGCGCAAGGAGATCCGCAAGCTCAAGCAGATGCAGCCCTCCAGCGCCGAGTACACGGTTGTGCGCAACTACGTGGACTGGGTGCTGGACATTCCCTGGGGCGTGTTGAAGGAGACCGAGCTGGACATCGCCCGCGCGCGCGCCGTGCTGGATGAGGACCACTTCGGCCTGGAGAAGCCCAAGGAGCGCATCCTCGAGTACATCGCCGTGCAGAGCCTGGTGAAGACCATGAAGGGCCCCATCCTGTGCTTCGTGGGTCCTCCGGGCGTGGGCAAGACCTCCATCGCCAAGTCCATCGCCCGCGCCATGGACCGCGAATTCATGCGCATCTCGCTCGGCGGCGTGCGCGACGAGGCCGAGATCCGCGGCCACCGCCGCACGTACGTGGGCGCGCTGCCGGGCAAGATCATCCACTCCCTGCGCCGCTGCAAGTTCAACAACCCCGTCATCTGCCTGGACGAGGTGGACAAGATG
>NZ_DATMYK010000047.1:0-2204 GCF_035560995.1 Humidesulfovibrio sp.
AGCCCGTAGTTTTTCTTGCCTTTGCGCAGCACGGAGAACGCACCAAACGTGGCGTTCACTTCGCCCAGGAAATCGGCCTCGGTGAGGACGCGGGCCTCGGTGACCTTGTCGCCGTTGATGGAGATGGCTCCGGCCTGAATGTCCTTCCTGGCCTGGCCCTTGGAGGGGCACAGGCCGAGGTCCACGAGGAGCTGCGCCAGGTCGGGCAGGGCGTTGAACTGGTAGTCGCGCGCGGGCGCGGATTCCAGCGCCGCGGCCAGGGTGCCGTGGTCGATGGAGCGCAGATCGCCCTTACCGAACAGCGCGTCCGTGGCGGCCAAGACCTTGGCCAGTTCCTCCTCGCCGTGGACCATGATGGTGGTGGCGGCGGCAAGCGCCTTCTGGGCGGCGCGTTCCTGGGGGGCGCGCTCCATCTCGGCGGCCAGCGCGTCGATCTCCTCCAGGGTGAGGAAAGTGTAATACTTGAGGAAACGCACAACATCGGCGTCCTCGGTGTTGATCCAGAACTGGTAGAAGGCGTAGGGGCTGGTGTGGGTGGCGCTCATGAAGATGGCGCCCTTTTCGCTCTTGCCGAACTTTTTGCCCGAGGCCGTGGTGATGAGGGGGAAGGTGAGCGCGAACGCGTCGCCCGCCTGCTTCTTGCGGATGAGCTCCGTCCCCGCGGTGATGTTGCCCCACTGGTCGCCGCCGCCGATCTGCAAACGGCAGCCATACTCTTTGCAGAGGTGGTAGAAATCGTAGCCCTGCAGGATCATGTAGCTGAATTCCGTGTAGGAGATGCCCACTTCCTCGCGCTCGATGCGGCCCTTGACCGAATCTTTGCCGAGCATCCAGTTGACGGTGTAGTACTTGCCCACGTCGCGCAGCAGTTCAATGGCGCTCATGTTCTTGACCCAGTCGAGGTTGTTCACCACGGTGGGTTTCTGGCCGGTGTTGCGCTCCACAAAGGCCTCGATCTGGGCCTTGATGTGCGCCACGCGGCCGGACACGGCCTCCTGGTTGGACAGCTCGCGCTCCTTGTCCTTGCCGGAAGGGTCGCCGATGAGGCCTGTGGCCCCGCCGAGCAGAAACAGGGGCTTGTGCCCGGCGCGCAGCATGCGCACCAGGGAAAGCAGCGGCACGAGGTTGCCGATGTGCAGGCTTTCGGCCGTGGGATCGAAGCCGCAGTACATGGCCTGGCCAGGGGTATCGAGGTACTTGCGCAAGCCTTCGGCGTCGGAAACCTGATGCACCAGGCCGCGCCAGGACAGTTCGTCGAAAATGTTCATCGTCACTCCGTTTTCCTAGTCTGCGTCAAAACGCCAGGCAGCGATGTTCCGCGCCTGGCCGCTCGTGTCGTCTATGTCGAGGAAGGCTCCGTTGAGGGCAACAGGGCCGTCCGCCACTTCAAACCGTTCCGGGGCCGCCGTCAAGAACTTCCGCAGGATGGGCGCAACGCTCATGCCCAGGCAGGAATCCACCGGCCCGCTCATGCCAAGATCGGTGATGAAGGCCGTGCCTTTTTTCAGCAGCCGCGCGTCATTGGTCTGCACGTGCGTGTGCGTGCCCAGCACCGCCGAAACGCGCCCGTCCAGATGCCAGCCCAGGCCGGCCTTCTCGCTGGTGGCCTCGGCGTGGAAGTCCACCAGTCGAATCTTCACGTCCGGCTCGTCCGCGTCCAACTGGGCCAGCAGCTCGTCCGCCTTGCGGAACGGGCAGTCTACCGGAGGCATGAAGGTGCGGCCCAACAGGTTCAGCACCGCCACCGGCGGCAGGCCCTCTTTCCGCAGCACGAACATGCCTCGGCCCGGCAAGCCCGGCGGGTAATTGGCCGGGCGAATGAGCCTGTCCTCTCGGCCCATGAACGAGGGCATGTCCTTGAATTTCCAGATGTGGTTGCCGCTGGTGAGGAAGTCGAGCCCGGCGTTCAGCAGTTCCTTCGCGCCATCGCCCGAAAGGCCCAGCCCGCCTGAAGCGTTCTCCGCATTGGCCATGATGAGGTCCGCGCCCACCTCGGCTCGGATCGCCGTGATGTGCTTTTTGACCGCCGTGCGGCCCGGTCGGCCCACGATGTCGCCCAGGAACAGGATGCGCATGGCGCGGAGCTTACCCGAGGCCGGGAGGCGGGGCAAGGAGAGAACAAGGGGCGCCGCCCCTTGACCCCGCTGGGGCGCTGCCCCAGGCCCCGCCAGGGGGTATGCACCCCCTGGACCCGCAGGGCGAAT
>NZ_DATMYK010000048.1:0-7835 GCF_035560995.1 Humidesulfovibrio sp.
TACCCCCTGGCGGGGTCAAGGGGCGGCGCCCCTTGCCAAATATTACCGCCCTCCCCCCGCTCAGTCTTCCCGTTTCACGAACAGCACGTCGCAGGGCGCTTTTTTCAGCACTTGGGCTGTGGCGTCGCGCATGACTTCGAGTCCGCGCCGGAAGGGCTGGCTCATGACCAGGGTGTCGTAGCCTCCCTCGGCCAATTCGGCGAGGATGGCTTCGGGCACGCGCCCGGCGGTGGCGGTCTTGATGGTGCAGTCGAGTCCCGCCTTCTTGGCGCGCTCCTGGAAGGCTTCGACGGTGGCGCGTTCCTGGGCGTACTCGTCGTCGCGGGTGTATTCCAGGAACTTGCTGCGGGCGGTGCTGCCCAGCAGGAAGTCGGACCCGATGTACACGCTCCAGCCGGTATCGAGCACGAAGAGGGCGGTGAGGCCCGCCTTCCTTTCGGAGGCGAGCCTCACGGCCTCGTCCATGGCCCGGGCCGAGTCATCCAAGGCCAGCAGTATGTTCATCAGGGCAGGGTGCCTTTTTCGTGGTCCATGACCAGGATGTCGGTCTTGCCCTTTTTCAGGGCGTCGCCTTCCTTCACGCCGACGGAGAGCACCTTGCCGTTGGTGGAGGCCTTCACTTCCTTGGTGGCGAGCTTTTCTTCGAGCTGTCCGTTGACGAACTTCTTGTCCTTGTACTCGAAGGTGTAGAGCAGGTCGCCCTTCTTCACTTCCTGGTCGGTCTGCACGGCGATGGACACCAGCTTGCCGTCCTGGTTGGGCTTGATGGTGATGGTGGGCACCACGTAGGCCATGTAGGTCAGGACGAAGATGACCACGAGGCTGACGAAAACCATGGCCGCCGCGTCTTCGTGGCGGTCGGTCTTGAATACGGTCATTTTTCCTTTGGCTTTGTCGGACATGGGTGCCTCCTAGAAGCTCGCGTCCTTGGACACGAAGAGCATGATGACGATGAGGGCCACGACGTACTTCAAGGTACCGGCGACCAGGCCCACGCGCAGGGGCTTGCCGCCGGCGCGCTTCAGTTCGCGGAAGTCGATGTACGCGCCCTGGCCCACCAGGCCGATGCCGAAGATCCAGCTCATGACGTCGCGCATCAGGTGCAGGGTGTTGGAGCCTTCGGCGCCCAGCCAGCCCAGGGAGGACAGCGCGGTCATGCCGAAGAAGCCCAGCACGAAGATGGGGAAGCGGTCCTTGAAGACCTTGGTCAGGCTCATCTTGGCGCCGGTTTCGCACGACTCGGCGGCTTCGGCCTTGCAGGCCCAGGTGGTGATGATGAACACCACGAAGGGGATGCTGATGACGCGCACGACGTTCCAGATCTCGCCGTAGGCCACCGCGGTGCCCGGGGCGAAGGTGGGGTTGAAGGCCAGACAGGTGGCCAGCACCTGGCCGGAGTTCAGGATGCCGGTGCCGACCCAGGCGCCGAACTGGTAGTCGCTCATCATCAGGGCTTTGCCGATGAAGGGGCTGATGAACATGGTCATGATGCCGAAGCCGAGGATGGTGGCGATGGCCAGGGCGACCTCGGAGGGCTTGGCGTTGACGCCGGGGGCCGTGGCCACCGCGGCGGAGACGCCGCACACGCCGCAGGAGGCGCCCATGACGCCGATCATGGAGCGGTCCATGCCGATGCGTTTGCCGTACCAGATGACGAAGAACACGGTGCCGAACACGAAGGTGGAGATGAGCAGGATGGCGATGCTGCCCACCTTGGCCAGCTTCTGCAGGGTGTACAGGCTGCCCAGCATGATGACGCCGGACTTGATGAACAGGCGCGTGGTGCGGAAGCCCGCCTCGGCCCAGTCGGGAATCTTGCCGCCGAAGAAGACGTTTCGGTAGATGATGCCCGCGATGATGGACAACAGGATGTAGTTCAGGCTCAGAACCTGAACGAGCCAGCCCTTCTGGCCGAAGACCACGGCATCCTTCATCCAGGGCTCCACGTAGGTGCGCAGCAGGTACAAGGTGCCCACCATGACGGCCAAGCCCGGCACGATGGCCGCGATTTTCGCAACAGTGCTTTTTTCTTCCATAAACTCCTCCGTTGACAGGGTAGTCAGGCAAATGCGGCCAGAGATTGCGTCCGCGTCGCCCTGTGGTTGCCAACTGTGAGCAAGGATGGTGCCACCTTGCGTTGCATGCGGCATCATATTGTTTTTGATTGACAAAGTGCGCATACCCCCTGCCGTGCCTGCCAACTCGCGTTAGCAGGCAGTAACCTTGCGGCTACAGGGGTGCAGCCGCCAGTTGCCAGCGGCCGCCCGGACACGTACAGGGGACGAAACACGGGAGCGAGACCATGCGCCGCATCATGCCGCACACGCTGCAAACCAAATTCCTGGCCGGCCAGGGCCTGCTCATGGCCCTCATGGTCGGTTTCTTCGCCCTGACGCTGAACCTGCACCTGGAACGCCTGATGGAGGCCGAGGCGCGGGAGAAGGCCGCGCTCATCCTCTCCCAGGTGGAGGCCGTGCAGGGCTATGTGCGCGCCACCCTCCGGCCCGCCATGTACCGCCTGCTGCCCGAGGACCAGTTCGTGCTCGAGGCCATGAGCACCTCCTACATCACGCGCGGCGTGCTGAGCGACCAGAACCTGGCGCGCGAGGCCTTCACCTACCGCCGCGTGGGCGTGGGCGCGCGCAACCCGGACTACGAGGCCGACGAGCGCGAGCAGGCCTACATCGCCCGCTTCGAGGCCGAGCCCACCCTGGTGCGCATGGAGCAGTTCGTGGAGATAAACGGCGAGCAGCACTTCATCACAGCCCGGCCGCAGCGCTTCGAGGAAGCCTGCCTGCGCTGCCACGGCGACCCGGACGAGGCCCCGCGCGAACTCATCGACCGCTACGGGGCCACGCGGGGCTTCGGCCGCGAGGTGGGCCAGCTGGCGGGCATCGACCTGGTGCGGCTCAAGGTCCAGCGCGACGTGGGCGGCATCCGCGACGCCACCTTCTCTTTCGCCGTCTTGTTCGCCGTGGGCATCCTGGTGCTGTTCCTGGTCATCCAGGGCTTTTTCCACCGGCTGGTGGTGCAAAGCCTGCGCCGCGTCACCGGGGTCATGCGCCGGCTGTTCCCGGAGGAAGCCAAGGAGGCCGCGGCCCTGCCAACGGGCGAGGACGAGCTGGAGGACATCCTGCACGGCTTTGAGGCCTTTGCCCAGCACCTGCGCCAGGCCCGCCAGGATTTGAGCGACTACGCCGCCACCCTGGAGGACACCGTGGCCGCGCGCACAGGGGCCATCACCCGCCTGGCCGAGGACCGCCGCGCCGACGTGGCGCTGTTCGTGGCCCTTCTGAACAGCCTGAACGAGAGCCAAAACAAGCACCAGATGCTCGCCGCGGCCCTGGGCTTGACTGCCAAACGCTTCGGCGCCAGCCGCGCGGGTTACGCCTGCGTGCTCGGCGCGTCGGACTACGCCTCCTGGCCGGAAGGCACGGCCAGCCCCACCTCGCCCGGCGACCTGCCCGAGGACTGGCACGACCTTGTGGCCGCGGGCGAGCCGCGCCTCACCCCGCGCGCCTGGTATATTCCGGTGCAAACCTCCGGCACCAGCCGAGGACTTTTGTGCCTGTTCTGGGACTCGCGCCAGGAAAAGAGCGTGCGCCTGGCCGACCTGGCCCGGGCCATCGGCCAGCAGCTGGGCATCGCCATGGAGAACCTGGACGCCCTGGACGGCCTGCTGCGCCAGAACGACCTGCTCTCGTCCATCTTCGAGGGCATCGACGACCCGCTGCTGCTGCTGGACACCGGCGGCGCGGTGCTTCTGGCCAACAGCCCCGCGCGGGAGCTGGCCGCGCAGATCAGCGGCGCAAGCGCGGTGCCCGGCGGGCACGGCTTCGACGGCCTGCGCGGGCACCTGGAGCGCGCCACCGGAAGCGGCGGCAACGGGGAATTCGAGCTGGCCCTGCCCGGCGGCAACCGCATCTTCGAGGCCAGCCTGTACCCCATCCCCCAGCCCGGAGGCGGCGTGCGCAACGTGGCCTCCCTGCGCGAGGTGACCGCCGAACGCCGCATGGAAGGCCAGATGCGCCGCAACGAGCGCATCGTGGCCGTGGGCCAGCTGGCCGCGGGCCTCGCGCATGAGATCAACAACCCCCTCGGCGTCATCCGCTGCTATGCGGAGCTCTTGCAGACCTCGCAGCAGGAGCCCCAGGCCCAGGCCGACCTTGAGATCATCATGCGCCACACGGACCAGGCCCGGCGCGTGGTGCGCGACCTGCTGGACTTCGCCCGGCCGAGGCCCGCCGAGCCCGGCCCCAGCGACCTGGCCGCCGTGGCCGCCGCCACCCTGGAGGTGCTGCGCCCGCGCGGCAAAAACAGCCAGACCCAGCTGAGCCTGGAGGCAGCGCCCGGCCTGCCCCTGGTGGCAGCCGGAAGCGAGGCCCTGGAACACATCCTGACCAACCTCGTCATGAACGCCCTGGATGCCGTGGCCGCCAAAACGGAAGGCGGCAAGGTGCAGGTGCGCCTGCTGCCGCCCGCCGACCCGGAAGAGCCGGACGGCCCTGCCGCAATGGTGGAGCTGCTGGTGGCCGACAACGGCCCCGGCATCGCCCCGGAGCACCTGGACCGCGTGTTCGATCCCTTCTTCACCACCAAGGAGGTGGGCAAGGGCACGGGCTTGGGCTTGGCCGTCGTCTACAGCCTTGCGCGCGACCTGGGCGGCAGCATCGAGGTGGAGAACAACCCTGGCGGCGGCGCGCTGTTCCGCGTGTTCCTGCCTGCGGACATCACGGCGGACATCACTGTTGACAGGCCCAAGGACTAGGAGAACGACATGGCCCAACGCATCCTGCTCGTCGACGACGAACCCGACTTCGCCCAGGGACTGGCGCGCCTGGTTTCCGCAGGCTTCCCCGATGTGGAGGTGGAGCTTGCCCACAGCGGGGCCGAGGCCTTGCCGCTCATCGCCGCGGGCGGCGTGGGGCTCATGTTCACCGACCTGCGCATGCCCGGCCTGGACGGCCAGGAACTGCTGCGCCAAGCCCTGGAGGCCGACCCCAACCTCACCGTCATCATGCTCACCGGGCACGGCAGCGTGGAAACGGCCGTGGCCGCGCTCAAGGCCGGAGCCTACGACTTCCTCACCAAGCCCGTGGAACGCGCCGAGCTGTTCCGCGCCGTGGCCAAGGGCCTGGAGCGCGACCGCCTGCTGGGCGAAAACCGCTCCCTGCGCGAGCTGGCGCGCCGCTCCGAGCTGGAGCGCACCCTGGTGGGCCAGGGGCCGGCCATGCGCAGGCTCAAGGAATCCATGGCCGCCGTGGCCGCCTCGGACTACACCGTGCTCGTGCGGGGCGAATCCGGCACGGGCAAGGAGCTGGTGGCCGCAAGCATCCACCGCTTAAGCTCCCGCGCCAGCAGGCCCTTCATCACCGTGAACTGCCCGGCCATACCCGAACACCTGCTGGAATCAGAGCTGTTCGGCCACGTGAAGGGCGCGTTCACCGGCGCGGACAAATCCCGGCGCGGGCTCTTCGTGGCCGCCTCCGAGGGCAGCATCCTGCTGGACGAGATCGGCGACATCCCCATGCCCGTGCAGACCAAGCTCCTGCGCGTGCTGCAGGAGCACGAGGTGCGGCCCGTGGGCTCCAGCGACAACGTGAAGGTCAACGTGCGCATTCTGGCCACCACCAACCAGGACCTCGAAGGCCGCATCGCCAGCGGCCTGTTCCGCCAGGACCTGTTCTACCGCCTGAACGTGCTGACAATCAGCCCGCCGCCCCTGCGCGAACGCAAGGAGGACATCCCGCTTCTGGCCGCGCACTTCCTGGCGCAAACCTGCGCCGAGATGCGCCTGCCGCCAAAAGTGCTCGGCCCGGAGACCGTGGCCTGCCTGACCGAGCGCCCCTGGCCAGGCAACGTGCGCGAACTGCAGAACTTCATCCGCCGCCTGGCCGTGTTCTGCCCCAACCCGCAGGTGGACATGGCCCACCTGCGCCAGGCCGAGGGCGGCCTGCCCGGGTACGCGCACGGCGAACCCCAGGCCGAACCGCTGGCTCCATACAAGGAGGCCAAGGCCCACGTGCTGGACAGCTTCACCAAACGTTACGTGGAGCAGGTGCTGGAAATGTCCGGGGGCAACATCTCGGAGGCCGCGCGCATCAGCGGCATAGAACGCGTGAGCCTGCAGAAGATCCTGCGGCGCATGGGGGCCAACGCGAAGGACGGGGAGTAGAAGGGAAGCAGAGAAGAGAATATTTTTCCAGGGGGTATGCACCCCCTGGACCCGCATGGTCAGCGCGAAGCCCCGGCGAGCAAAAGCTCGCCGGGGCTTCGCGCTGACGGAGGGGCAGGATGGTTTCGCCGCTCTTCCGAGCCTTCCGGGTTCCAGTGCCGCGTCGGTGCAGGCGATTTCTCAGGCTCGGAGAGTTCCGCCCGGACCCTCCGCGCGGTTTTTTGCTTCAGGCGGCTTTCGCGCCTGAAGCAAAACCCCGCGCCACAGGGAGTCCAGAGGGCCTCGTGCCCTCTGGCGGGGTCAAGGGGCGGAGCCCCCAGCGGAGCCCCTGCTCTCGTCCTAGGCCAGGGTCTCCACGGCCCCGCGCACCAGCTTGGCTATCTCCAGCTTGTGCGGGCAGCGGGCCTCGGCCTTGGCGAAGTCCGCCTGGGCCAGGCGCTGGCGCACGGCTTCGGGCAGTTCGGCGAAGGTGGCGCGGCCCAGGCCGGGCTCCTGGTACTCGTTGTGATACATCAGACTGCGCATGACGTGCTGCACGGGCAGGCCGTCGCAGGCCTGGGAGCAGATGCTGCCGCAGCCGCCGCAGTAGCCTGTGGCCTCTGCGCTGGCCAGTTCGACCAGGGCGGCGCGCTCGGCGGCGGACAGGCTCACCTGGTCGCGCGCGGCGGCCACGTTGGCCGAGAGAATATTGATGGAGGGCATCTGCGAGCAGATGCTGGCGAAGGTCTTGTTCTCCCACACGGCCTTGAGCCGGGCCTGCTTGTCGGTGAAGCCGCGCGAGAGGAACTGCTGGGCCACCTTGGCCTCGGCCTCGGTGGGCGCGGTGGCCGGCCCCATGCCCTGGGTCTTCATGGCCACCAGACCGATGCCCGCCTTGGCGCAGGCATCCACGGCGGCCTGCATGGCGGGCTTGTGCATCACGCTGGTGTTGTAGGTGGCCATGATGACGTCGAGGTTGGCGGCTGGTCCGCCCTCCTTGGCGGCGGCCTGCATCAGATCCTCCATGTTGCTGTGCGTGCTGAAACCGAAGTGCTTGATCTTGCCGGCCTTCTTCATCTCCGCGGCAAAGGCGCGGAACTCGGGCTTCAGCTGGCTCATGGAGTCGATGCCGTGGACGAAGAACAGGTCCACATAGCTTGTTTGCAGGCGCGCCAGAGATTTCTCGAAGCGCTCCGGAAAGTTGCCTTCCTTGGGGGTCAGCTTGGTCACCAGGAACACGTCCTTGCGGCGGTCCGGGTTGCGGGCGAAGAAGCGGCCGAAGCCTTCCTCGGACAGGCCGCGCCCGTAGTACTCGGCGGTGTCCCAGTAGGAGACGCCCCAGTTCAGGGCCTGGCGCAGCAAAAGCTGGTTGTTGATGGTGTCGAACATGCCGCCCAGGCAGAGGATGGGCACCTCCACGCCGGTCTTGCCCAGCATGCGCTTGGGCATGACGGCGGCAGAGGGCGCGGCGGGCGCGGCCTGGGCCGTGGCGGCCAAAACCGGCGCGGCGGCGACGGCCGCTGCACCCACTGCGGCACCCAGGCCCAGGGTCTTCAGAAAATCGCGGCGGGACGTGTCGGACGCGGACATGGGAGCCTCCTTGGCGTTGTTGTTAGACCAGCATGCGCCCCGGGCCGGAGCGCGATTCGTTCTCGTAGCTGACGCGGATGCCGCGCTGCCC
>NZ_DATMYK010000049.1:0-15612 GCF_035560995.1 Humidesulfovibrio sp.
AGCCTGCGCCGCGTGGACCCGGCCACGGGCCGGGCGCTGGCCCGCGTCGAGCTGCCCCGGAAGCTCTTTGGCGAAGGACTGGCCCTGTGCCCGGAAGCGGCAGCGGGCGGCACGCAGCGCCTCCTCCAGCTCACCTGGCGCGAAGGGCTCATCCTGGCCTACGCCCCGGATACCCTGCGCCTGCTGTCCCGCCACCGTCTGCGCGGCCAGGGCTGGGGCCTGGCCTGCAAGGACGCGGAGCTGACGCTGAGCGACGGCACGGCCACCCTGCGCTTCCTTGATGCGCAGAGCCTGGCCGAGACGGGCAGAACCCTGCGCGTGTGCGACGGCGGCCAGCCCGTGGACCGGCTGAACGAACTGGAATGGGTGAACGGCTGGCTCTTGGCCAATGTGTGGCAGGAGGACAGGATCGCGGTGATACGGCCCGACACGGGGCAGGTGGCGCTGTGGCTGGACCTCGCGCCCCTGCGGCACGAACTTTCCGAGCTTTCCGGTCAGGGCAGCCAGGCCGCGCAGGCCGAGGCGGCCAACGGCATCGCCTTCGACCCCAAGGCGGACCAGGGGCGCGGGGCGCTGCTGCTCACGGGCAAGCGCTGGGACACGGTCTTCGTCACCGCCCTGCCCGAGCGTGTGCGCCGCCCGCCGGAAGCGTCAGGCGGGCAGCCGTTGTTGCAAATGCCCACCGCGCCGGCGAAGCCCCACTAGGCGCGCGATGCCTTGGGCGAGCCCTGGGGCCTGAGCATCAGCCACAGGCCAAGGACGATCATGGGCAGGCACAGAAGCTGGCCCATGCTGAAGAAATCGAGCGCCACAAAGCCCAGCTGGGCGTCCGGCTGGCGGAAGAACTCCACAAAAAAGCGGAAGCAGCCGTAGCCCAAAAGGAACAGCCCGCCCACGGCCCCGCGCGGACGCGGCTTCAGCGCATACACCCAGAGGATGACGAACAAGAGCAGGCCCTCAAGGGCGGCCTCGTACAGCTGCGAGGGATGGCGCGGCAGCGGCCCGCCCGTGGGGAAGACCATGGCCCAGGGAACGTCCGTCACCCGGCCCCACAGCTCGCCGTTGATGAAGTTGCCGATGCGCCCGGCAAGCAGTCCCGGCGGCACCAGGGGCGCGATGAGATCGCCCACTTCCAGCAGGCCTTTGCCGATGCTGCGGCCATACAGCCAGCACACCAGCACCACGCCCGCCACGCCGCCGTGGAAGCTCATGCCCCCGCGCCAGATGGAGAAGCTTTCCAGGGGGTTGGCCAGGTAGTAGGCGGGATCGTAAAAGATGACGTAGCCAAGCCTGCCGCCCAGCACCACGCCCACCACCAGCCAGGTGATGAGGTCGTCCACCTGGGCGGCCGTCCAGCCGGAGCCGGGGCGCGAGGCCCGCCAGCGGCCCAGCCACCAGGCGGAGGCGAAGCCCACCGCGTACATGAGACCGTACCAGCGCGCGGCCAGAGGACCGATCTGCAGGGCCACGGGGTCGATGACGGGATAGGTAAGCATGTTCTCTCCGGGCCGTTCGCGCGGGCGCGGCCTGTTTGTTTCCTGTTTGAAAGTGCGCTAGAACAGTGCAGAATCCGCAGGCGGGGCGGCGCGGAATTGCTTCGGCACAGCACGGCGCGGCCAATCGCGGTCAGGATTCGGACTTTTTGCCCCCCGCGTCAACCCCATTCCCCGGCCTGGCCGGGGCGAGAGGCAGCCTCCCATGGCTCTGAAGGATAGCGAAAAGGACGGCCCGAAGGCCCAGAACGGAGCTCAGAACGAGCTGGACATCCTGGAAATGCCCGTGGAGGCCCTGGCCGCCTACTGGCTGTCCATCAAGAAGCTGCTCGACACCAAACGCGACAAAGCCCTGCTCTCCCTGGAGCTTGAAAACACCGGTGAGCGCTTCATCCGCCACCTGCTCGACGCCGCCCTGTCCGGCCACGACGCGGAGCTTTCGCGCTCCCTGGCGCGCGCCAAGGCTCAAACGCTTCTGGCCGAGGCCCGCCGCCGCTTCGAAATGATGCGCCTGGCCCTTGTGGGCATCGCCCAGGGCGAGAACCCGCGCCTCACCTTCATCCGCCTGTCCAGCCTCATGGGCGGCGGGGCGCTGACCGAAAAGCGGGCCTTTGAGCTGGCCCACGGGCTCATGTCCACCCTGGGCGAAAAGGACGCCAGCCTGCCGGTGCTGCTCTCCGTGGACCACAAACAGAAGGACGACCGCCTGGCGGTGAAGCTTTTGTTCTACGCCCTGGCCGCGCGCCGGAACGGCAAGCAGGCCCTGCACGAGTACCTGCCCCATTTGAAGCCCAGCATCTTTGCCGAGGGGCTTTCCCTGGCGGCGGACGGCTTCGAGGCCGAGTTCGTCTCGCGCCAGGTGGCGGCGCTGCGCGACTTCGCGCTCGCTGCCGCGCGCAGGAAGATGCGCATGGCCGCGGAGATGAGCCTGGCCATCAAGGCCGGCCTCTCCTACGACGACGTGTTCCGCGTGGCCCGGTCCTTCATGGCTTGATTTCCTCGGCCTTTTTTTCGCAGCTTCCCATATTTTCCGTTTTTTACCTTGCGACAGGGCCTGCAAGGGCATAGCCTCGCTTCTATCCATACTTCTCCGTCGCGTCCCCCCGCTGCGGAAAATGGCAGGGAGCAGACATGGCAGCTGATGGCGAGCAGACCGGACCCACAGGCCGCAAACTCGGCTTGCGCACGGCCATAGTGCTCTGTTTTTTCGCCTTCGGCCTGCTTCTGGCCGGACCACCCACCTGGTACAACTATCTCCGCAGCTCCGAGACGGCCCTCGAGGTGGCCCAGGACCTGATCGAACAGGCGGGAGACGAGGCGCAGCTGCGCACGCGGCTTTTGATCGAGCCCCTGCACTTCCTGGCCGACCACGCCAGCCTGCTGCCCGGAAGCGCCGCCAGGCTCGACAGTTTCGAGCACCCGCTGCTGTCCCTGCAGCTTGAGGTGCTCACCGACAATCCCCAACTTTACTCCACCTACTTCGCGGAGGGCGACGGCGGCTTCCTGCAGGCGGTCTCCCTTGCGGGCAGGCCCGCGGTGGCGGCCAAGCTGGGCGCGCCGCCAGAGGCCCGCTTCTCCCTGCGGCTCATCACCGTCCAGGCGGAAGGCCGCCTGGAACGCTGGCGGCATCTGGACGCGGACCGCAAAATCATGGG
The DNA here is from genome assembly GCF_035560995.1 of Humidesulfovibrio sp. Lineage (GTDB taxonomy): Bacteria > Desulfobacterota > Desulfovibrionia > Desulfovibrionales > Desulfovibrionaceae > Humidesulfovibrio. Next base: position 3,149 of record NZ_DATMYK010000049.1, read on the forward strand.
CGAGACCCCGCCCCGTCCGGCGGACTACGACCCCCGCCAGAGGCCCTGGTTCGTCCGCGCCGCGCAGATGGACGGCACCGTGCGCACGGACCTGTATCTCTTCAACAGCACCGGGGAGCTTGGGCTCACCGTGTCGCGCCGCATTCCCGCCGGGCGGCCGCTGGTGTTCGGCGTGGACATGACCCTGGAGTCCCTGTCCGGCTTCCTCAAGGGGGAGCGCCTGGGTCCCTCCGGCCTGTTGTTCATGTTCGACTCTCGCGGCGTGGTCATCGGCCACCCGGACCCGCAGCGCGTCGTGCTGCGGCCAGAGGGCGGGGACGCGGCGCAGCGCGCAACGGTGCGCAACCTGGGCGATCCCGTGGCCCTGGCGGCCTTCGCCCAGTTCGAGGCGGGCGGCGGGCGGCCGCTGCCCCTGGGCCCCCTGCGCGTGAATGGAACGGAGTACCTGTGCCAGGTGCGCCGCGTGGATGAACTGGGCGGCACGGACGACTTCCTGGCCTTGGTGGCCCGGGTGGACGATTTCACCGGCCCCCTGGCCCGCACGCGCAACACCAGCATGTTCTTCGCCCTGGGCCTCATCCTTGTGGCCGTGCCCATCCTGGGCTTTGCCGCCAGTTCCTTCGGCAAGGGGCTCATCCGCCTGGCCGTCGAGGCCGACCGAATCCGCAAACTGGACCTGGCCTCCACCGAGCGCCTGGATTCGCCAATCGCCGAGATGGACCAGCTGGGCACGGCGGTTGCGGGCATGCGCAGCGCACTGCATTCCTCGGTGTGCTACCTGTCCAAAAGCCTGGTGAAGCAATTCCTGGAAAGCGGCGTGGACCCTGTGCTCGGCGGCGAACGCAAGGTGATCACTCTGCTCTTCACCGATGTGCAGGACTTCACCCCCCTGGCCGAAAATCTTCCGCCGGAAGAGCTCATGCAGGCCATGAGCCAGTACTTCGAGGCCGTGGCCCAGGCCATCCTCGACGCTGGCGGCACCATCGACAAATTCATCGGCGATGCCGTGATGGCCTTTTGGAACGCCCCGGTGGAGGACCCGGACCATGTGGCCAAGGCTTGTCTGGCCGCCCTGCGGCTGTCCAAGTCCTCCCGCGAGCTGAATGAACGACGCGCGGCCGAGAATCTGCCGCTCTTGCGCACACGCGTGGGCATCCATACGGGCGCGGCCGTGGTGGGCAACGTGGGCGCCAGCGACCGCATGGACTACACCGCCCTTGGCGCCAACGTGAATCTGGCCAGCCGCCTGGAGGGCCTGAACAAGTTCTACGCCACCAGCATCCTGGTCAGCGGCGAGGTACGCCAGCGGGCCAAGGGCGAATTCCTGTTCCGCTCCGTGGACGTGGTGGTGCCCAAAGGGGCCTCGGCCGCGCATGCGGTGTTCGAGCTGGTGGGGGCCCTGCCCGCCAGCCCCCATGCGGATGTGGCCGCGCCGCGGGCCATGCTGGGCTTCTGCTCCCGCTGGGAGCGGGCCATAACCCTGTACCGCACCGCCCAGTGGGACAAAGCCCTGGACGAGTTCACGGCCCTGGGCGGCCAGCGCCCGGACGACCAGCTGGCCGCCATGTACGCCACCCGCACCCGCCGCCTGCTGGAGAACAAGCAGGGACGGGACTGGAAGGCCATCATGCGCTTCAAGGACAAGTAACAGACGGGGAGGAAGGAGCATGTCCATCGTGGCCTGGGACGATTCGCTTTCCATCGGCGTGCCGGAGATAGACGCCCAGCACCAGCGGCTCATCGGGCTGGTGAACGAGGTGGACAAGGCCGTGCGGGAACGGCACGGGACCGACATCGCAACCAGCGCCCTTCGGCGGCTGTGCGACTATGCGGTGGAGCACTTCGCGGCCGAGGAAACCCTCATGGACCCGGACACGTACGCCGACTACGACCGGCACATGGCCGCGCACATGGACGGCACTGACAAGGCTCTGGAGTTCCTGCAGGCCGTGGACGAGGACAAAGAAGTGGACATGGCCGCCTTTCTGGACTTCCTGACCCGCTGGGTGCGCGAACACATCCGCGATGTGGACCAGGGCCTGGGCCGCCACCTGCGCGAAAGCGGCCGCGTCTAAACGATCTCCACGCCCACCGGGCAGTGGTCGCTGCCCATGACCTCGGGATCGATCCAGGCGGCCTTCACCCGGTCCTTCAGCTCGTCGGAGACGAAGAAGTAGTCGATGCGCCAGCCCACGTTCTTGGCCCGGGCATTGGCGCGGAAGCTCCACCACGAGTAGTGCCCCGGCCCTTTCTCGAACTGGCGGAAGGTGTCCACGTAGCCGTGGGCCACAAACTTGTCGAGCCAGGCGCGCTCGATGGGCAGGAAGCCGGAGGTCTTTTCGTTGGCCTTGGCGTTTTTGAGGTCGATTTCGGTGTGCGCGGTGTTGAAGTCGCCGCCGACCACGATGGGCTTGGCGCCCCGCAAGCTTTCCGCCTGTGCCAGGAAGGCGTCGTAGAAGCCCAGCTTGTAGGCCAGGCGCTCCTCGTCCTTCTGCCCGTTGGGGAAGTAGATGTTGAAGAGGTGGAAGTCCGGGTATTCCAGATGCACCACCCGCCCCTCGCCTCGGTAACGCGGGTCCTCAAGGCCGAAGCTGTGCGCCAGAGGCGGCGTTTTGCAGAAGCAGGCCGTGCCGGAGTAGCCCTTCTTGCCCTTGGACCAGTTCCACACGCCGCTGTAGCCGGCCGGGTTCAACTCCGCCTCGGAGAGCTGCTGCGGCTCCACCTTGGTTTCCTGAAGCATCACCACATCCGCGCCGCACCCGGCCAGCCAATCCACAAAGCCTTTGCCCAGTGCGGCACGAAAGCCATTGACGTTCCAGGAAATTATGCGCATGGGCAGCCTCCGGCTGCGGGCCTTGCCTGGCCCGGTGTTGGGGTGTAGACAGCACGCGTCTTCCCTGTACAGGCAGCCGCGCCGGCTGCGCAAGCTCAAACCCGGAAGCGATACCGCCAGCAACACCCCATGCGACTGCCCAAAAACCGATTTCTCGCCAGCCTGCTGTTCGTCCCCGCAGCGCTGATTCTGCTCCTCGCCCTGGGTGAGCTGTATTTCCGCATGGTCAGCCCCGCGCCGGACGTGCCCGCCCTGGCCATGCGCGACGGCGTGCTGCGCCACCAGCCCGGCCAGCAGGGCACCTATCGCGACCATGAGGCCAGCGCGCCCTTTGCCATCAACGCCCAGGGCTGGAACTCCGGCCGGGCGGCCTACCCGCAGGAGCGCCCGCCGCGCAGCTGCCCGGCCCTGCGCATCGCCGTTGTGGGCGGCGCCCTGGCCGAGGCCCTGGAAGTGCCGCCCCAGGCCAGCCTGGCCGAAGACCTGGAACGCGAGCTGGCCGCCCAGCCCTGCGGGATCGAGGTGTTCCGCTACGGCATGGACGGCGCGCCCCTGTCGCAGCACCTGCTCATGGCGCGCAGGGCCGTCCTGCCCGCCAGGCCGGACATACTGGTGGTGCTGCTCGCCCCGGAAGACATCGCCGCCAGCCACCAGCCCGGAGGCGGCGCCCTGGCCGCGCATTTCCAAAAACTGCGCCTGGACGCCGAAGACACGGTGGAGGAGCTGCCGCCCCTGCCTTATGCGCCCACTTTCAGCGAACGCCTGCGCCAGGCCAGCGCCCTGGTGCGCCACCTCACCGGGCCGGAAGGCCTGCGCCCGGCCCTGGCCCAGCGCCTGCTGCGCCGTCCCAGGCCGGACCGCCGCTTCGAGGCCGCGGCCACTGCGGCGGCGGAACCCGCCACGGCCAGGGAGGAGCGCGAAGCTTTGGACCGCCGCGCGGCGCGCTATCTTTTCGGACAGCTGAAGGCCGAGGCCAGCGAGGCCGGGGCCAGGCTGCTGGTGGTCATGGACGGCGCACGCGCAGAGCTGGAAAGCGGCGCGGCCGGAACGGAGCTGGAACGGGCCCTGGAGCAGAACCGCCTGGCCGCTGCCGAGGCCGAACTGCTTGGCGTCGCCTTTCTTGATCTGCACCAGGCCTTTGCCGAGGACCTGCGCTGGCACAAGAAACCCTTCGGCAGCGGCGACGGTCAGTGGAACGCCTACGGGCACGCCGTGGCGGCCAGCGCCGTGGCCGAGAAGCTGAGCGCCCTTGGCTGGCTGAACGGACCGTCGCGCTGATTCCCGCAGGCCGCCTGGCCCGCCCTCCCAATCCGCACCACGCAAAAAGGCCCGCCCTTCCGTAAGAAAGGCGGGCCGAAATGCCGAAGCCCCCGCCGCGCGCCGTCATTCAGAAAATGCGGCGGGCGGCAAGGCGCAGCGAAAGTTCACCGGCGGGGCAACCCCGGCCTAGTGCTCGTTCTTGCTGCTCTTCTTGATGACCACGAGGCCAGCGATGGTGCCGAACAAGCCGAAGAAGAAAAAGAAGAAATCCATGACCCACCCCTTGTGCGCGCTGCCGCGCGAAGTATTCGGAGCCGCGCTCCGGCGGAAGGCTTAGCACAAATCAGGAAGGATGCAAAGGGTCTGGCCTCGCGCAAAGGGGCGAACGCTCCGGCTTGTGTTCCCTGCGGGCATCTCCTACAAACACGGCATGACCGAACACTCCTCCCCCATCGCACAAAGCGCCGCGCAGACCATCACCCCCGACGCCGACATCCTCATCCTGGGCGCCGGCCCGGCCGGACTCATCTGCGCCCTCACCGCCGCCCGCCGCGCCAAGGCCGCCAAGCTCCGCCGCGAAATCCTGCTGGTTGACCAGGACCGCACCCCCGCGCGCAAGCTCAAGGCCTCCGGCGGTGGGCGCTCGAACTGCACCAACCTGAACGCAGCGCCCGCGCACTATCTTTCCAAAAACCCGCGCTTCACGGCCCAGGCGCTCAAACGCTACACGCCCGCGCAATTCCTGGCCCTTTTGCAGGAGCTCGGCCTTTCGGCCAGCGAGGAAGACCAGGGCAAAATGTTCTGCGACCAGGGGGCGCAAGCCCTGGCCGAGGCCCTGGAAAAGGCCTGCCGCAAGGCGGGCTGCCGCTTCCTGTGCGGCCGCCCGGTGACGGGCCTGATTCCGCCCGCCGGACACGAAGGCGCGGAGCCCGGCGGGCTCTACCAGGTGGAGACGGAGCACGGCCCGCTTTACGCCCCGCGCGTGGTGCTGGCCCTGGGCAGCCCGGCCTGGCCCGCCCTGGGCGGCACGGACATCGTCGCCCGCCTGGCCGGGAACCTCGGTCTGACGCACGTGCCCGCGCGCCCGGCGCTCACGCCCCTTGTGCTCTCCGGCGCGGAGGCCGCGCTTTGCCGCGAGCTCACGGGCTTGAGCATCAACGCCACTCTGAGCCTGGGCCCGGACAGCGCCTGCGGCGGAGCCAGCTTCACCGACGGGCTTCTGTTCACGCACCAGGGCCTTTCCGGCCCGGCGGCCCTGCGCCTTTCGTCCTACTGGCGGCGCGGCGAGGAAATCACCATCAACCTGGCCCCGGGCGTGGACATGGCCGCTCTGCTGCGCCAAAGCGGCCGGGGCAAGGCCCTGGCGCGCACCATCCTGAGCGAATTCATGCCGCGCAGGCTGGCCGAGGCCCGGCTGAAGGCCCTGCCCCAGGGCATGGCCGCAAACGTGCCGGACAAGCGCCTGGCCGAACTTTCCCGCGCGGAGATGGACGCCCTGACGCAGGTGGTCTGCCACTGGCGCGTGACGCCCAAGGCCACGGCGGGCATGGCCCGGGCCGAGGCCGCCAGCGGCGGGCTGGACACGGACGCCTTCTCGGCCAAGACCATGCAGTGCAAGGCCTTGCCCGGGCTTTTCGCCGTGGGCGAAGCCCTGGACGTGGCCGGAGATCTGGGCGGCTTCAATCTGCACTGGGCCTGGGCCTCGGGCTTTGCGGCCGGGCAGGCGCTATGATCGCCGGCTGGCTGAAGGAGCGCTGGGAGGGCACCTGCGGCTGCGCCGAGGTGCTCCGCGTGGGCGCGCCGCTCATGATCAGCATGGGCAGCACCACGCTCATGCAGTTCACGGACCGCATCTTCCTGGGCTGGCACGATGTAAGCGAACTGGCCGCGGCCGTGCCCGGCGGACTGGTGTCGTTCCTGCTGGTGTCGTTCTTCATGGGCGCGGCTTCCTGCGTGGGCGTGCTGGTGGCCCAGTACCACGGCGCCTGCCGGCCGGAACGCGTGGGCCCGGCGCTGTGGGCGGGCGTGTGGTTCAGCATCGCGGCGGGCATTCTTCTGGCCGCCCTGGCCGAAACCGGCGCGCCCCTGTTCCGTCTGGCCGGGCACCCCGCGTCCGTGCAGGGGCTGGAGGCCGACTACTTCCGCATCCTGACCCTGGGCGGCGGGTGGATCGTGCTGGCCACGGCGCTTTCAGGCTATTTCTCCGGCCTGGGACGCACGGTGCACGTCATGGCCGTGAATCTCCTGGGCGCGGCGGCGAACATTCCGCTGGACTACGCGCTGATCTTCGGCCGCCTTGGCGCGCCGGAGCTGGGCATAGAGGGCGCGGCCATCGCCACGGTGCTCGGCTCGGTGCTGAGCTGCCTGCTCTTCGGACTCTTGCTGCTGGCGCCGGAGGCGCAAACCCGGCACAGGGTGCGCTCATCCTGGCGCTTCGACGCGGACATGCTTGCGCGGCTTCTGCGCGTGGGCCTGCCCGCCGGGGTGCAGTTCTTCCTCGACATCATGGCCATCACCGGCTTTGCACTCCTGCTGGGGCGCATGGGCCTGGTGGCGCTCTCGGCCACGAACATCGCCTTTTCCATCAACGGGCTCACGTATCTGCCGGTCATCGGGCTCTCCATCGCCGTCAGCGTGCTGGTGGGCCGCAGCCAGGGGCAGCAACGGCCCGACTTGGCGCGCCGCGCCACGTTCAACGCCCTGTTCCTGGCCCTGGTCTGGATGGTCGGCGTGGGCCTGTTGTTCGTGCTGGCCCCGGGCCCGCTGCTCGACCTGTTCCAGTCCGCCTCGCAGAAGGTCGCCCCCCAGGACGGCGGGGCCTCCTTCGCGGACATACGGGAAATGGGCATTGTGCTTTTGCGCTACGTGGCCCTCTACAGCCTGGCCGACGCCGTCAGCATCGTCTTCTTCGGCGCGCTGAAAGGCGCGGGAGACACGCGCTTCGTCATGCTCGTCATGCTGGCGGCCAGCGTCTGCGTACTCATCCTGCCCGCGTGGTGGCTGGTGGAGCAGGGCCTGGGCGGCATCCACGGGCCCTGGCTGTGCCTTTCGGCCTACATCTGCTTCCTGGCCGCCTGCTTCGGCCTGCGCTTCCGACACGGGGCCTGGATGAAGCGGCGGCTCATCGAAGCCGCGCCTGGAAAAAACTGCCATACGTAGTCTGGCACGGATAGTGAATGACGCGGCCCGACGGCGGCCCCCCCGCTCGTATCGGCCAATCGCACAGGAACAGGAGCCGCGCATGAACGAAAATTATTTCAACATCATCTACGAAGGCCTTTCAGGGGAGCTGAGCGCGCTTCCACCGGAAGGGCAGGTGACGCATTTTGAAAACTACCGGACCAACCACAACTTGGACCGCACCGTCGCCATCTGCTACCTGAACCGCTTCCTGGCCTCCGTGCGCGAAGGCGCCACCTGCGCGGTGAAGCCCCTGGAATACCTCATCGACAAGTGCCTGCAACTTTCCCCCTTCGACATCGTGAACCTGCGCACCCCGGCGGTCATGGCCGACCCGGAGAACAGGATCAAGATTGAGATATTGGACAAGACTAACGCCTCCCCCGAAGACTTCAGCATGATTGAAAAGCTGAATCTGAAACGCGAAGTGCAGGATGTTTCGGAGTTCCTGCGCAAACTGTTGCAGATGTTTCCCAACTACGCCCTGGCCGCGGGCCTGCTGCTGCGCACGGACCACATGCTGGGCCAGCGCCCGGACTGGCTGGCTGCGTTCCACTGCCCCAAACGCCTGCAGGATGACTTCAACTCCATGCTGTTCCAGCATTACGCGGCCATAGGCTGCGCCGACGAGGCCGAGGCGCTCTGGGCCGGGCTGCCGCCGCGCGCCAAGCGCGAGGTGGGCCTGAACTGCGCGGCCGAGGTGGCCCGCAGGCGCGGCGACACGCAAAAGGCCATCGAGCGCTACGAGCGCTCCTTCCGCCTGGATCCCAGCCAGGGAGCCGTCTATTTCCGCCTGCGGGAGCTCAAAAACCCCAGCGTCATGACAAAGGGCCTGCTGGGCCTGCGCCGCGTGGCCATCTGCCTGTACACCTTCAACAAGGGCAAGGTGTTCGAGTCCACGCTGAAAAGCCTCGCGGCCTCGAACATCGGCGATGCGAGCGTAACGGTGCTGGTGAACGGCTGCAGCGACGACAGCCTGGCCGTGGCCGAGGCCGCGCGCGCGCTGTTTCCCAACAACCGCTACACGGTCATCAACCTGCACGTGAACATCGGCGCGCCCGCCGCGCGCAACTGGCTCATCAACCTGCCGGAGAACAAGGACACGGACTACGTGGCCTTTCTGGACGACGACGTGGACGTGCAGCCCGACTGGCTGGAGTGGTTCCTCAGCGTGGCCGAGACAGACCCGAAGATCGGCGTCGTGGGCTGCAAGGTGGTCTTCCCCGGCCAGCCCGCCATGTACCAGTACCTGTTCCGCTACGTCAGCGTGGCCTACAACGACCTGCTGCGCCTGAGCCTGGGCTCCCCGGACCACCAGTACGACACCGGCGAGTACGACTTCATCCGCGAGACGCGCTCGGTCATGGGCTGCTGCCACTTGCTGCGCACCGCGGCCCTGCGCGACGAGCCCTTTTTCGACATCCGCTTCTCGCCCTCGCAGGTGGACGACATCGACCACGACCTGTGCCTGTGCCTGGCCGGGTGGAAGGTCATGTACTGCGGCCTGGTCGCCTGCCAGCACCATCAGTCTTCCGGCGTGGGCCTGCGCAGCACCCCTTCGGACTACGCCCGCACGGGCAACGCCGTGGGCAACGACGTGAAGCTGTACCACAAGCACTTCAACAACCTGGAGCGGCTGCGCGAGCTGGACAACCTGAGCCTGCTGCCCACCGGGAAATAGCCCCGCCCGGCAGCGGCCGGCTTGCAAAACTGCCGGCGACGAAAATCTGACACGCCGGAACAGGCAACCACCCTGTTCCGGCGTGTTTTTTGGCGCGCGGCCCTACTCCCCTTCCGGGAAGCGCCCCTTACCACCCCTTAACAGGCCTTCCCGGCCATGCTACAAGCCATGCCTCACGGCACAGCGCGGCGAAGGCCACGCCCCACGCCCTGCCCAGGGACGACACCGCCAGGACGACACGCATGGACCAACGCCTTGAACGACTCCTCGACCTCTTCCGCCAGCACGGCCCCGTGGCCGTGGCCTTTTCCGGCGGGGTGGACAGCACCCTGACCCTGTGGGCCGCGGCGCGCGCCCTGGACGGCAAGGCCCTGGGCGTCAGCATCCGCTCGGAATTCATCTGCCGGGCCGAACACGAACGCGCGGAGCGCATGGCCGCCTTCCTGGCCGAGGCCGTGGGCGCGCGGGTGGCTGTGTGCGGCGTTTCCGTGCTGGAGCATGCGCGCCTGCGCAGCAACCCGCCGGACCGCTGCTATTTGTGCAAGCAGCTGGTGCTGGCCCAGGTGCGCGCCGAGGCCCGGGCGGCCTATGGCGAAGATTTCCGGCTGGCCGACGGCACCAACGCCGACGACGACCCGGCCCGTCCGGGCCTGCGCGCCGTGGCCGAAGCCGGGGCCCTTTCACCCCTGGCCCTGTGCGGCATCGACAAGGCGGGCGTGCGCGAACTGGCCCGGCAGCTTGGCCTGCCCAACGCCGAGGACCCGTCCAACTCCTGCCTGGCCACACGCGTGCCCACGGGATCGGAGCTGACCTTTGCGCGACTCACGGCAATCGAGGGCATGGAGCGCGCCGCGCGCGACCTGGGCCTTGTGGACCTGCGGGCGCGGCTTGTTCCGGGGCCCCTCGACGGACAGGAAGGCGACGCCGTGCGCCTGCTGGTGCGGCCGGGCCAGCTGGTCTTCGCTCAAAGCCTGGCCACACGGCTGGAGGAGCGCGCGCGCTTCATCGGCTTCACACATTTCGCATTGGGGGAACGCACGTGAACGTAGACAGCCTGCTGGAAGACTTCCGCCAGGGCCGCCTGAACGCGGAGGAACTGAAGCGCCAGCTCCTGGGCCAGAGCATCGGCGATTCCGGCTTCGCCCGGCTGGACCACCACCGCCTGCTGCGCAAGGGCCAGGCCGAGGTGGTGTTCTGCCAGGGCAAGACGCCGGAGCACGTGGGGGCCATCTTCCGCGAACTGGCCGCGCGCACGGGCCGCGTGCTGGGCACCAGGGCCGACGCCGCGCACTTCGAGGCCGTGAAGGACATGGACGGCGTGCGTTACGATCCCCTGTCGCGCGTGCTCTGCGTGGAGGCCGCGCCCGTGAACCCCGTGGGCAAGGTCGTGGTGGTCAGCGCAGGCACGGCCGACATCCCCGTGGCCGAGGAGGCCGCGCGCACGGCCGAGTACCTGGGCAGCGTCGTGCTGCGCCGCTTCGACTGCGGGGTGGCGGGCATCCACCGGTTCCTCTCGGTTCTGGACGACTTTCTGGACGCGCGCGCCGTGGTGGCCGTGGCGGGCATGGACGGGGCGCTGCCCTCGGTGGTGGGCGGCATGGTGGCCGCGCCGGTCATCGCCGTGCCCACCAGCGTGGGCTATGGCGCAAGCTTCGGCGGCCTGGCCGCGCTTCTGACCATGCTCAACTCCTGCGCTTCGGGCGTCAGCGTGGTGAACATCGACAACGGTTTCGGGGCCGGGTACATGGCCCATGTGATCAACGCCCAGTGCGAAGCCGCACGCAAAGGCAACGGCGAAGCCGAAAGCAAAGGATAACCCCCCAATGAAAAACACACAGACCACCCTGTACCTCGAATGCTCCCTCGGCGTCTCCGGCGACATGCTGCTGGCGGCCTTGAGCGACCTGCTGCCCGACGGGGCCGACATTCTGGCCTCCGCCGTGGCCGCCCTCGGCCTGCCCGGCGTTTCCGTGCGCATAAGCGAGCAGATGGTCCAGGGCATTCGCACCCGGCGGGTGGAGGTGCTGGAGGAAGCCGCCCAACCCCTGCGCCACCTGAAGGACCTGACGGACATAGTGAACGCCGCGCCCGAGGCCCACTGGCCCGCGCAGGTGAAGCAGCTGGGCCTGGCCGCCCTCACCCGCCTGGCCGAGGCCGAGTCCAAGGTGCACGGCGAGCCGCTGGACCAAATCCATTTCCATGAGGTGGGCGCGGTGGACACCGTGGTGGACGCCCTGGGCTCCATCCTGCTGGCCCACGCCAGCGGGGCGGTGCGCGTGGTGGCCTCGCCCGTGAACCTGGGTTCGGGCTTCGTCACCTTCTCCCACGGGCGCTTCCCGGTGCCCGCCCCGGCCAGCGCGGAGCTGGCGCGCGGCATGCGCACCTTCGCCACCGACTCCGGCATGGAGCTGGCCACGCCCACGGGCCTGGCCGTGCTGAAGACCCTGGCCCACGCTTACGGCCCGCTGCCGCTGGGCAGCATCCAGTCCCTGGGCTACGGCTCGGGCACGTATTCCACCGGGGCCTACCCCACCTTCCTGCGGGCCTACCTGCTGGAGGCCGAAGCGGGCAAAAGCCACGACCACGGGCACGCTCACGAACATGGGCACGACCACGAACATGGAGAACACGGCACCGCATACTACGGGCCGCACGGCCATGAAGACGGCAACCAGGGCCAGGGCCGCCACGTGCACACCAAGCACGAGAACGAACATGACCACGGGCATGACCACGGGCATGAGCACGAACATGGCCACGGACACCGGCACCAGGGCCGGCACGGGCATGACCACGGCTGAGCCGAAGCACTCTGAGACCGGCCTGGAGCTGGTCGTCGCGCGCTACCGCGAGGACCTCTCCTGGCTGCGCGAACTCGGCCTGCCCGCCAGCGTATACAACAAAGGCCCGGAGCCGCCTGCCGGGCTCTTGCCGCAGGGCGTGCGCGTAACGCCCCTGCCGAACATCGGGCGCGAGGCCCACACCTACCTCACGCACATCGTGGAGCGCTACGCGGACCTGCCGGAATGCACGGCCTTCCTGCAGGGCAATCCCTTCGCGCATCTGGCCCCGCCGGAGGAAACCCCGGTGACGCCCGCCGCCCTGCGGACCCGGCTGCTGGAGCTTGCCGCCGCGCGCAAGCCCTTTGCCGGGCTGGCCTGGTTCCGCCTGCGCTGCGACGGCCAGGGCCGCCCGCACGACCTGGCCGACCCGGCCAAGGAAGGCCGCTGGCTGGGCTGGGGCAAGGACATCCCCGTGGCCGCCACCTTCGAGGCGCTCTTCGGCGTTCCGGCTCCGAGGGAATTCATCGCCCGCGCGCCCACAGGCAACATGCTGGTGCGCCGGGAGCGCATCCTGGCGCGGCCCCTTGATTTCTACCGCCGCGCCCTGGACCTCGTGCTGACTGATCCGCAGGACGCCGAGAACACGGGCCACGCCTTCGAGCGCCTGTGGCAGGCCATTTTCTCCGGCGTGCCCAACATGCCCGACGCGCCGGGCCCGCGCTAGCGC
>NZ_DATMYK010000050.1:0-23105 GCF_035560995.1 Humidesulfovibrio sp.
GCCGCCGAGGGCACCATCCGCAAGAACTTCGGCAAGAGCATCGAGGCCAACGCCTGCCACGGCTCCGACGGCCCTGACACCGCCAAGGTGGAAGTCTCCTACTTCTTCAGCTCCCTGGAGCTGGTGGGCTAAAGCCATGAAACAGAGCGTCGGCTTCATTGGCGTCGGCAACATGGGCACGGCCATCATCAAGGGATTGGCCGCCCAGAAGCTTGAGGTCCACGGCTGCGATCTGAACAAGGACAAGCTGGAGCAGCTCAAGCAGGAGGTTGGCCTCAAGATTGAAGCCTCCCCCAAGGAGCTGGTCAAGAAATGCCGCTACGTGCTGCTGGCCGTGAAGCCCCAGCACCTGCCGAGCGTCCTTGAGGAAATCGCCCCGGAGCTGACGCCCGAGCACTGCCTGCTGTCCATCGCCGCGGGCATCACCATGAAGCGCCTCATGGAGCTTTCCGGTTCGCGCTGCCCGGTGGTGCGCATCATGCCGAACACTCCGGCTCTGGTCGGCGCAGGCGTGTTCGCCCTGTGCTTCGACGACCCGAGCCTGGACGACGAGCGCCGCGAGTTCCTGCGGGCCATGCACAAGCCCCTGGGGCAGGTGCACGAGCTGCCTGAGAAGCTCTTTGACGCCTTCACCAGCGTGGCGGGCTGCGGCCCGGCCTACGTGTTCTATGTCATGGACGCCATCGTTGAAGGTGGGGTGAACCTCGGCTTGCCCCGCGCCCAGGCGACCGAGATCGTCAAGGCCCTGTTCAGCGGCTCGGCCAAGCTGGCCGAAGAAGGCGGGCTGCACCTGTCGGAACTGCGCGAGATGGTCACCAGCCCGGCTGGTTCCACCATCCGCGCCACCATGCACTTCGACCGCATGGCCATGCGCGGAGTCATTGTGGACGCAGTGCGCGAGGCATACGACCGCAACGTCGAGCTGGGCTAGCATAACGCATTGTACATGCAAAAGGCCGACTGGGGAAACCCGGCCGGCCTTTTTTTACGCCCTCGCACTGAGCGAAGCTGACGTGAAACGTTTCGTGAAACGGTCTGTTGAGTCGGCTACTGGCCCAAGTGACTCAGCAGCGTCGTGGCGGCCACTTTGGTCAGCTGGAACAGCACGAGGCCCAGAATCCCAGAGAAGAGAACGAGTCTAAACATTTTCTTGAGTTTCTCTAACGTCCATTCCTGGCCCGCAGGACCGAGGTGAGGCTTGTTTTTCGCCGTGCCGAAGTACACGGCCGGGCCGCCCATGGTCCCCTGCATGAGCCAAGCGCAGGCGGCCATGGGCCAGCCAGCGTTGGGGCTCTCCATCTTCACCGCATCCGCCCGGAACTTCTCTTTCGCCTCACGCCAGTTCAGCTTCATAAGCGCCCCCGCGCCGATGAGCAGCCAGCCCGTGAGCCGTGCGGGAAGGTAGGCCAGCACATCGTCGGCCCGGGCGGCGGCCCAGCCGAAATCACGGTATTCCTCGGTCTTGTAGCCCCACATGGAGTCCATGGTGCTCACCGCCTTGTAGGCCCACATGAGCGCGGGCCCGCCAAGGACAAGATAGAACAGCGGGGCCACAAAGCCGTCGCACAGATTCTCGCTCACGGTCTCTGCCAAGGTGCGGCGCATCTCGCCTTCGCCCATGTGGGTGGTGCTGCGGCTCACCAGCTCGCCCAAAGCTTCGCGGGCCTCCTCAAGAGCGCCCTCCTCCAGCATCTCAACCACATCCTTCGCGCAGTCGAGCAACTCGCCCAGGGCCAGCCCGGCATAGGCGAAATAGACCATAAACAGCATTCCCGCGAGCTTCACTTCCGTGAGCCCGTGCACAAGGGCGAAGCAGAGGCCAGCGGTCGTGGCCACGCTCAGGGCGCCGGAGGCGCGCAGGCTCATTTTAAGGCCGCGGGCGCGCGGTTCCAGCCAGTTCAGCCAGCTGCCGATCCAGCGCACGGGATGCGGCAGGAAACGCGGATCGCCGAGCAGCAGATCAATGACAAAGGCCAGAACCGGCAGGCTGAAAAGCGTCCAGATGAGAATGCTCACGGGAGACTCCGTGTGGGGTGGGGAAAAAGGCGGGGAAGGCGTGATTGCCCTCCCCGCCAGGATATCGATCTGTTCTGCGGCGGGTTGTCTAGCTCTCGAAGTAGGAGCGCAGCACGCTGCTGCGCACGGGGTGGCGCAGCTTGCGCAGGGCCTTGGCCTCGATCTGGCGGATGCGCTCGCGGGTGACGTTGAACAGCTTGCCCACTTCCTCAAGGGTGTGGTCGCTCTTTTCGCCGATGCCGAAACGCTTGCGCAGCACCTGTTCCTCGCGCGGGGTCAGGTCGGCCAGCACCTTGGCGATCTGCTCGGAGAGCTTGGTGCTCACCACTTCTTCCGCCGGGGCCGTGGCCTTCTTGTCCTCGATGAAATCACCCAGGTTCGAATCCTCTTCATCGCCGATGGGCGTTTCGAGGGAGATGGGCTCCTTGGCGATCTTGAGCACCTTCTTGACCTTCTCCACCGGATAATCCATGCGCTCGGCGATTTCTTCCGGCGAGGGGTCGCGGCCAAGCTCCTGCACCAGGTAGCGGCTGGTGCGGATGAGCTTGTTGATGGTCTCGATCATGTGCACCGGGATGCGGATGGTGCGGGCCTGGTCCGCAATGGCGCGGGTGATGGCCTGCCTGATCCACCAAGTGGCGTAGGTGCTGAACTTGTAGCCGCGCTGGTACTCGAACTTGTCCACGGCCTTCATCAGACCGATGTTGCCCTCCTGGATGAGGTCCAGGAACTGCAGGCCGCGGTTGGTGTATTTCTTGGCGATGGACACCACCAGGCGCAGGTTGGCGCGGATGAGCTCCTGCTTGGCGCGCATGGCGGCCAGGTTGCCACGCTTGATGCGCCAGAGCACTTCTTCAAGGTCGTCCACATTGTGGCAGCACTTGTCCTGCAGGCGGGTGATGATCTCCATCTTGCCCGAAAGCATTTCCTTGAAAGAGAAGAACTCCTCCACGGTCATGCTGAGGGCGTCGGCCGCGTTGACAGGATTCATCTCGCGGTCGTCCACGGCGCGGAAGATGCGCACGATCTCGTCGCGGTTCTTGCCCACGGAGAGGATGTAGGCCGAGAGGTCGCGTTGGCAATTGTGCATCTGGCGCACATAGTCGGAGACGGTCTCGATGATGCGATCAATGAGGGTCTTTTCGATCTTGATATCGCGCAGACGGGTGACGATCTCCTCTTTGTACGAGAGGATCTCGTTCTGCACGCCGGTTACGCGACGGTCGAGTTGGGCGCAGGAATCGAGCTTTTCGTAGATCTTGCGCTTTTTCTTGAACAGCGCCTTGACCTCGTCGAGCAGGAAGATGACCCGCTGGCGCTGGTTCATCTCGTCCTCGGTGGGGTCGTCCTCCTCAATGGTCTTGACCACGTCCTTCAACTTGATGCGGGTATTCTTGAGGTCCTCGCCCACCTGGACGAGTTCCTCGACGGCTACGGGCACCTCCACAAGGGCGTAAAGCACTTCGAGTTCGCCGTTCTCGATCTTCTTGGCGATGACCACTTCGCCCTCGCGGTCAAGCAGGGGCACCGCGCCCATCTCGCGCAGGTACATGCGCACGGGATCGGTGCTGCGGGAGGAGTAGTCGGCGGCGTCGTCACCCTCGCTCGGAACCAGATCGAGTTCCTCGTCGGTGTCCGTGGCCTCGGAGGTCAGCTTCTTGCCGTTCTCCTCGCTGTCCACGATGACGATGTTCATCTGGTCGAAGATGCTCATCACTTCTTCGAGCTGATCGGGCGTGTTCATCTCCGTGGGAAGAGTCTTGCCTACTTCCTCAAAGGTCAGAAATCCGTTCTTCTTGCCCTTGGCGATCAGGAGCTTGATTTGCTGGATTTCTTTCAAATTATTCATTCTTCCTCCCTGCTGGGGGCATTGATATCCGTAAGGGCCGTCATGAGCCTCTTCACTTCTTCCACATCGTTCGCCTGGCTGGCCAGGCGTATTTGCTCCATCAGCTGATCGCGCGTGCTGCGCACCCCGGCCAGTTCTATTCGCTGGAGGATGTGCCGCCATTCCTCGGCCAGAGCTTCGCCTTCCGGCTTGTCCTCTGTCCTGGTACGCGCCCAGAAGCTTTTCTCGTCGTCGTCAAGCAGGGGCAGTACATCCCCTTCGCCCACGGCCACAAGCTTCTTCCACAGGCTCTGCCCGAATTCCGTCACGAGCAGCGCCTCAAATCCCCGCTTCACCAGCTCCGGAATGTACTCCGGGTACTGGATGGTGAAACGCAGATAATAGCGGTCGTCGCGTTCATCCCGTCCCACTGCAGGCGCCCGCTGTTGCATTTGCGCGGAGGGCTGCCTTTGCCCCGGCGGAGCCGTGAAGCTCCCAGGTCCGGAAAGCCTGCCCTGCCCGCTTCCGAAGCGGCGCAGATCGGCCTCGGCGATGCCGAGCCCCTGGGCCAGACGCGGTATGTAGAACGGCCGCAAGGAGTTATCGGCCAAATGCGCCAAAAACCCATTGGCCCAGCCCACAATTTCCCGGGGCGAATAGCCTTCGCGCACCGCCTCAAGGCAATAGTCGAGTCCATCCACCGCGGCGTTCAGGCGTTCGTCCAGCCCCACGCGCCCCATCATCTGGAGCAGGCTGTCCACGTCCTCGCCGTCGGGCATGAGCACGACACTGCACTTGGTTCCGTACTGCAGGATCATCTCCGCGCTGCGCAGGGCGGCCTTGCGGCCGGCCGTGTCTCCGTCAAAGATCAGCACCATGCGCGAACAGAAGCCAGCGACCCGCTTCACCTGATCCTGGGTGAGCGCGGTGCCGAGGACTCCGCAGGCGTCCTGGTATCCAAACTGGTGCAGCGACAGCACATCCATATACCCTTCCGTGAGTATCGCCCGCTTGCTGCGGGTCATGGCCTGGCGGGCCTGGAAGAGTCCGTAGAGGTGTTCCCCCTTTTTGTAGATGGGCGTGTCGCTGCTGTTCAGATACTTGGGTTCACCATCAGTAAGTATTCTTCCACCAAAGGCAATAACCTGACCTGATAAATTCTGTATTGGAAATATGAGACGGCCGCGAAAACGGTCGTAAATCTTCCCGCGATCGTTCTGTGACAACAGTCCGGCCAGCACGCCCTGTTCCGGCGTGTAGCCCTTGGCTTTAAGAAAATTTGTCAGGCCCTGCCAATCCTCGGAGCTTGCGCCGATGCCGAAGGCGGCCACGGCGTCCTTGTCGGCCCCGCGCTTCTGAAGATAGGCCCGCGCCACATCGCCCGCGGCCATGTTCAGGTTGCGGCGATAATATTCCTGCGCGGCCTCGTGCATCTCGTGGCACAGGCGCTTGAGCTTCTGGCGCTCGTCGTACTCCGGGTCGGGCTTGAAGGCCTTGAGTTCGATGCCTGCCTCGGCCGCAAGCTGCTCCAAGGCGTCCTTGAACTCCAGCCCGTTGACGCGCTGGTAGAAGTCCAGCACATCGCCACCGGCCTGGCAGCCGAAGCAGTAGAAAAAGCCCTCAGCCTCGTTGACGCCGAAGGACGGCGTCTTTTCCTGATGGAAGGGACACAGGCCCATCTGGCGCCCGGCGCCGCCAGGCCGCAACGAGACGTAGCGCCGCACAACATCCACGATGTTGAGCCGCTGCTTGAGCGTCTGAATGACCTGCTTGTCCATGGCGTTCCCTTGAAGCACGCTATTTCAGCGTCACTTCGGTCATGCCGTCGCCGCCGCGATCCTCGTTGGCCAGGGTGAACGAGGCCACGCTGGGGTTCGTGCGCAGAAAGGCGTGAACCTCCTTGCGCAGGGCTCCGGTGCCGCGCCCGTGCACGATCTCCACGCCATCGGCCCCGCGCAGGAGCGAGGCGTCCAGAAACTGCGCAAGCATGGCCAGGGCCTCGTCGGCCCGTTGGCCGCGCAGGTCCAGGCGCGGGGTGAAGCCGAGATCCGCGGTGACACCGCCGACTTCCCTCGGGGAGTGCTCCTTCACCTTGGGGCTCTTGCCGTCCATACTCAGGCCGTCAAAGGCCACCCACATGGCCACGCCGGAAAAATCCACCTTCACCTGGCGCTTGCGCTCGTCTTTCTCCAGCACCACGCCGGACTTGCTCCAGGCCTTGTAGCTTACACGCTGGCCTGGGGCGATGTCCGCCCAGTCGAGAGACGGAGCCTCCTGCTGGGCGTCCTCGGTCTTTGCGGGCTCAAGACGCTCACGCACCTCGGAAAGTTTCTTCAGCGCCTGCTTGCGGCCGATGCGCTCGCTCTTCCACTCGCGCAGCACGCCCTGAGCCAGTTCGCGCACCTCGGAGAGCACTTTCACGCGCTCCTTCTCGAACTTGGCTTCCAGGTTGTCGCGCTTTTTCTTGAGGGCGGCGCGTTCGTCGGCCAAGGCGTCATTCTCTCGCTCGCGCTTCACAGCCAGGGTGTTCAGCCGCTCAAGCACGGCGCTGGTGTCCGAACCGTCGAGGAGCAGATACTGCTCGGCGCGGGAAAGGATAGTGCGCGGCAGGCCATGCTCACGCGCCACATCAAGGGCGATGCTCGCGCCAACCTGATCGTAGGCCAGGCGGTACAGCGGCTTCTTGGTGCTGGGGTCGAAGAGCACGCTGGCGGCGCGCACGCGCTCCGTGGCGAGCGCATAGGCCTTGAGGGCCGGGAAGTGCGTGGCGGCGAAGCTGGCCGCGCCGCGGTCCAGCAGGCCGTCGATGACCGCCTGGGCAAGCGCCGCGCCCTGGGTTGGGTCCGTGCCCGCGCCGAATTCGTCCAGCAGGAACAACGTCTTGTCGTTCACACGGTCCCACACGCGGGCAATGTACTGGATCTGCGCCGTGAAGGTGCTCACGTGCTCTTCCAGGCTCTGCTCGTCGCCCAGGACCACGAAGATGTCCGTCCACAGCGGCAGGGACGAGCCCTCGGCCACGGGCACCGGCAGGCCGGAGAAGGCCATGAGCGCGATGAGGCCCACAGTCTTGAGGCATACGGTCTTACCGCCCGCGTTGCCGCCGCTGACGATGAGCGCCAACTGGCCTTCCTGAAGCTTGATGTCCAGGGGCTGCGTGTCCGGGTTGTGCAAGGCCAGCAGCGGGTGCCGGGCCTTGATGAGCCGGGCTGGCAGGTCCGCGCCGATGTCCAAGGCGCGCGCGCCAGTGGCGTCGGCAAGCCGGGCCTTGGCCATGAGCAGGTCCAGCTGCACCAGGCTCTCGTAGCTGGCCGCCACACCTGGCCGCTCCTGCCGGATGAGCCCGGTCAGGTACTCCAGCACCTTGCGTTCCTCGACGCGCTCTTCGCGCTTCAACTCCTGCAGGGTGTTGTTGATCTCCACCAGGAACATCGGCTCAAAATAGCAGGTCTCGCCGGTCTGGGAGTAGTCGTGGATGATGCCCGGAAAACGGTTCTTAAAGTTGACCTTGAGGGGCAGCACATAGCGGTCGGAAGAAATGGTGATGTAGTCATCCTGCAAATAATGCGAGATGTTCTCCGCAAGGACGAAGTCCTTCACACGCTTGGAACAGCGCTGGTGGATGGCGCGGATCTCCTGGCGCACGGAGAAGAGCCCCGGGGAACTCTCGTCCTTCAGGCGTCCATCCTGGTCCAGGCAGCGCTTGAGACCGCTCCAGGTGGCCTGGGGCCAGGGCGCGCCGGCCACGGCTTCAAGGAGCTCATCCCAGCCGCGTTCGCGATAGGGCTCCAGCAGTTCGCGTGCATGCCTGGCCTGGTCGAGCGTCAAGGACAGCGCAAACAAGGCGTCCAGGTCGAGCACGCGGTGGGCAATGTCCAGCTCAGGGAAAAAATTGGCGAAGTCAGGGAAGGCCACCAGCCGGAAGCCGGATTCGCGCACCCAGCGCAGGGCTTGGTCAAGCAGGGTCAGCTCGTGCTGCACGGCCTGGGCGGTGGAAAGGGGGTGCAGGGCGAGGCAGGCGGCGGCTCCGGGTTCGGAGACGGCAAAACCCGAAAGCTCCCTCAGGACCTTCGGGAACTCCAGCAAGTGCAGGGTTCTCGGTTCCATGAAGGTCTCGTTTAGGAGGAAAGTCTGGCCCGAACGGCCTCGCTGGCCTTCTTGCCGTCGTAGCGCCCCTTGTAGGCCAGGGTCAGGGCCTGCATGACCTTGCCCATGTCCTTGGGCCCCTGAGCGCCGGTCTCCGCCACGAGACGATCAATGGCCTGGGCGAGCTCGGCTTCAGTCAGGGCTGTGGGCATATAGTCCTGCAATACGGCAAGCTCGGCGGACTCCACTGCGGCGAGGTCCGTGCGGCCATGCTTCTCGTATTGCTCAAGGGATTCGCGGCGCTGCTTGATTTGGCGGGCGATGATTTCCAGGAAATCATCATCTGTGAGAGGGCGCAAAATCTCGACCTCACGGTTCTTGGCGGCTGTCTTGAGATGCCTCAAGACAGCCAGCCGAACCGTATCTTTGGCCTTGTAGGCCGCTATGTAGTCGGACTCGATGCGTCCCTGGATGGTGGTCATCCGTCGATCCTGGACTTGCGCATCTTCTTGACGAGACGCTTTTTAGCGGCCGCCTTTTTCTTTTTTTCCTGAACGCTGGGCTTCTCGTAGTGCTGACGCTTCTTAAGCTCGGAGAGGACGCCGGCCTTTTCGACCTGCTTCTTGAAACGACGCAGGGCGATCTCGAAGTTATCGCTGTCATCCAACAAAATACCGGGCAATTGAATCACCTCCCCGAACGGATATGGTCAAAACAAGAGCGCTTGACTACCCCACCCCGCCGCAAAAAGCAAGCGTAAAGGTGGGGGACAAGTATGCGGACCCTTCCGACCTACGCCGGAAGGGTCCGCAGGAAACAAATCGCTACGCCGCTTGCGCAGGCTAATGCGCGGAGTGGTGGTTATCGCCGCAGCTGTCGAACCAGGACTTCAGGATGCAGTAGCCCATCCCGGAGCAGATGACGAACAGGACGATGTACAACACACCGAAAAACACCGCGTGGTCAGCCTGGAACCAGGGAAGATCCTGGGGCAAGGGGCTGTGAACAGTCTCACCGTGAAGCATAGGAGGCCTCCAGATTTACTTTACGGCATCCTTCAGCAGCTTGCCGGGACGGAACTTCACAACCTTGGTGGCGGGAATCTTGATCTCTTTGCCGGTGCGGGGGTTGCGGCCGACACGAGCCTTGCGCTTCTCGACCTGGAAGGTGCCGAAACCGGTAAGGGTCAGCTTGCCTTCCTTCACCAGGACGTCCTCAACGGCGCCAATAAAAGCATTCAGGGCGCGCTCAGCGTTGGCCTTGGTGAGGTTGGCCTTTTCTGCAATTTTGACAACCAGCTCAGCTTTCGTCATGTGTCCTTCCTCCTCAATTGGTGGTCAGTTTTTGCGGCCCGGACCTATCCGAGTCTGCCTCGAAATTCCTTAGGGTCTGAGTGGTTGACACAGACCTGGCAGGCCGGGGACGCTCCTTCCTCATACCTCATTTGCCGCAGAGACAGGCAAACCCAGTACCTGCCTCAAGATGCAACTGGACCTGGATAAACACCAAAGCAAAAGGCAAGTCAAGCAAGAAAATCAGGGGGCAATAGTTTCGAGAGTGCCCGAAACTGTTCTGGCCCAAGCGTCTCCGGGCGCTGCACAGGATCGATATCCAGGGTGCTCAGCATCTCCAAGTAACCAGAAATTCCCTGTGATTTCATAATCGTACCAAGCTGCTTGCGACGCTGCTGGAAGCACATGCGGAGCGTTGAGGAAAGACGCAACGCGTCGTGTTGCGTCGGTCTTTGCGGGCGCAAAAAAAATCGCAGAACTGCCGAGGTAACCTTAGGCTGTGGCCGAAAAACGTGGGGAGGCACCTTGAACAGCAACTCCACTTCTGCATGGGATTGTACAAAAACGGACAGCGCTCCATAGTCGCGTCCGCCCGAACGGGCCGCCAGACGCTGCCCGGCTTCCAACTGTACCATGAACACGGCACGGGCAAAAAAGGCCTTGCTCACGATGTCCCAGATGAGCGGCGAGGCGATGTTATATGGTAGGTTGCCAACGATCTTCCAGCCGTCCTCCTGCGCAAGCGAGGCCCAGTCAAAGGTCATCGCGTCGCCGCGCACCACCTCGAGGTCCGGGTACTGGCGTTCGAGTTCGTCCGCTAGGGCGTCGTCCATTTCAAGCGCCACGTATTTTCCAGGCGCCCGCTCCGCAACATGCCTGGTTAGCGCGCCACGCCCTGGGCCGATCTCAAGCACCTTGTCGCCCGGCTTAAGGTCCAAGGCATGCACGATTTTTCGGCAGATGTTCTGGTCGACCAGGAAATTTTGGCCAAGGCTGCGCTTGGCAGGGGCATAGCGGACTGGACTGTTCTCATTATTATGCATTCACAGCACCTACCAACTGCCCCTCCGGTTGACAACTGCTTTAAGGACTCTGTAAAACCTCGCAGCATTCAAGGAAGGAGCCCCACCAATGGATTTGAGAAGCTACATCCGCGATGTCCTGGACTTCAAACCCGGCATCACCTTTTTCGACATCACTCCGCTTTTGGCCGAACCCGCGGCCTTCCGTTACGCCATAGATGCCCTGGCTGAACGCTACAAGGACTCCGGCGCGACGAAAATCCTCGCGGCCGAGGCGCGTGGCTTCCTTTTCGGCGCCCCCCTGGCCTACAAGATGAATCTGGGATTCATTCCGGTGCGCAAGCCCGGCAAGCTGCCGTACAAAACCTCCACCGTCACCTATGATCTTGAATACGGCACCGACAGCCTGCAGATGCATGTGGACGCAGTGAAGCCGGGCGACCGCATCCTGATCATCGACGACCTGCTGGCCACAGGAGGAACCACCGGCGGTATGATCAAGCTGGTCAAGGACGCCGGGGCCGACATCGCTGGCATCGGCTTCCTCATCGAACTTGGTTTCCTGGACGGCGCCAGCAAGCTCGACAGCATCCCCCATGAATATCTGCTGAAACTCTAAGGACGCCGCCACATGAGCATCATCGGCATCATCGGCGGCAGCGGCCTGGATAACCCGGACATCCTGCGCGATCCGCGCGACGAACGCGTGGCCACGCCCTATGGCGAGCTGCCCTCGCCCGTGCGCGTGGGCAACATCGGGCAGCACACTGTCTGCCTCGTGGCCCGGCACGGACGCGAACACACGGTGCCGCCCTCCCAGGTGAACCACCGCGCCACCATCGCTTCCTTGCGCAGCCTTGGCTGCACTGCCATCCTGGCCACCACCGCCGTGGGCTCCCTGCGCGAGGAAATCCGCCGAGGCGATCTGGTGGTGCTCGACCAATTCATCGACTTCACGCGGCACCGCGCCATCACCTTCCACGAAAGCTTTGCCCCGCACGAACCCGTGCACACGCCCATGGCCGACCCCTTCGACGCTTCCCTGCGGGGACTCTTGAATGACTGCTGCGTGGAACTGGGCATTGCGCACCACAAGACCGGCACTGTCGTCACCATCGAAGGGCCGCGCTTCTCCACACGGGCGGAGTCGAACATGTTCCGCCTGTGGGGCGCGGACGTCATCAACATGAGTGTGGCGCCGGAGTGCATCCTGGCGAACGAGGCCCGGATTCCCTATGCCGCCATCGCCATGAGCACTGACTATGATTGCTGGAAGACCGACGAGGCCCCGGTAACTTGGGAGGACATCCTTAACATCTTCCGTCAAAACGCCCAGAAGGTGACGGACCTGCTCATCCGCACCATCGGCAAAATGGCCTGATTCTTTGCGACGGGACAATCGGCACAGTGCTTGACAAGCCTGGGCTTCCGTGCATAAAGAACCGCTCTCTATTTTTTGATGACACCCTGGCGTCCGCATGCGCGCCAGACAAGGAGGAACATTCCCATGGCTGATGACAAAAAGAAGGTCAGCGCCCTCGACGGCGCCGTGAAGACCGCTGAAGGCCTGTCCTTCAAGGGCTTCATTCTGTCCCCCATCGTGGAGAACTGCACCGGCTGCGAACGCGCCACCGCCTTTGAGGAGCAGACCTACTGCCCCGCCTATGCCGAGCCCGCCAAGAAGTGGACCCGCGGCATCTGCAACTTCGCCACCCACGTGAAAGCCACGGTGGACAAGGAAGGCAAGACCAAGGTCAACCCGCTGAAGGCGTCCAAGCGCGCCGCCAGGGGCCGCTAGCCCATCGAGCGAAAAAGGCGGGGGCAACCCCGCCTTTTCTTTTCCACCAACCCGCGACCGTAAGCGTCGCCATCCGCCGACACGGAGCCATCATGCTCGCCGCAATCAACCGGCACCTCGAGTCATCGGCCCAGACCATCATCGACCTGCAACGCTCGCTCGTGGCCATTCCCGCGCTGGGGCCGCTGAACGGCGGCCCCGGAGAGAAGGACAAGACCGAGTTCCTCAAGTCCTACCTGAGGGACATGGGTTTTGCCGAGGTGCGCGAGATGCGCGCCCCGGATCCGGCCGTGCCCTGCGGCTACCGCCCCAGCCTTGCGGCGCTCATTCCCGGCCGCAACACGGCCAAGACCTTCTGGGTCATCTCCCACACGGATATCGTGCCCCCCGGCGATTTGGCGCTTTGGAACAGCGATCCCTATGCACTCAAGGTCGATGGCGACATCCTCATCGGCCGCGGGGTGGAGGACAACCACCAGGGCATCGTCAGCTCCCTTGTTGTGGCCAAGGCCCTGCTCGACCTCAAGATCACGCCGGACATCAATTATGGCGTGCTGCTGGTGGCTGATGAAGAGACCGGCAGCAAGTACGGCCTGGACTATGTGGTCAAGAACCACCCGGAGCTCTTCGGCCCGGAGGACCTGTTCCTGGTGCCAGACTTCGGCGAGCCCAAATCCGAGATGATCGAGATCGCCGAGAAGAGCATGTTCTGGCTCAAGGTGGTGGTGGAAGGCAAACAATGCCACGCTTCCACGCCCAAGGCGGGCATCAACAGCCTGCTCGCGGCCTCTGCCTTTATCGTGCGCGTGCCGGAGCTCAACCAGCGTTTCGACCGCCAGGATCCGCTTTTCGATCCGCCCCACTCCACGTTCCAGCCCACCAAGAAAGAGGCCAACGTGGAGAATATCAACACCATCCCCGGGCGCGATGTGTTCTATCTCGACTGCCGCGTCATGCCCGGCTACGACCTGGACGAGATCATGGCCGCCATCCGTGAGATCGGCGACGCGGTTGAGCGCGAGCATGGCGTGAGCATCAGCTACGAGTTTGTGCAACGCGAGCAAGCCGCACCGCCCACCCCGGCGGACAGCGAGATCGTGACCAGACTGGTCGCCGCCGTGAAGGACGTGTTCCACAACGAGCCTAAGCTCCAGGGCATCGGCGGCGGCACGGTGGCCGCCTACCTGCGCCGCGCCGGGCACAAGGCCGCCGTGTGGAGCACGCTGATGCACAACGCCCACCAGCCCAACGAGCGTTCTTCCATCTCGTGCAGCATCAAGGACGCCAAGGTCATGGCGGCCCTGCTGTTCGACGCCTAGGGAGTCCGCCGCATGACCGCCTCTCGCGCCCTGCCGGAGGTTTTCGACCTCATCGTCGTTGGCGCGGGCCACGCCGGATGCGAGGCTGCAAGCGCGGCCGCGCGCCTGGGTCTGGCCACCCTGCTTTTGACCGGCAACCTTGACCGCATCGGGCATCTGTCCTGCAACCCGGCCATCGGCGGCTTGGCCAAGGGCCACATGGTGCGCGAGATCGACGCCCTGGGCGGCCGCATGGGCCAGTGGGCCGACGCCGCGGGCATCCAATTCCGCCAGCTCAACACCAGCAAGGGCCCGGCCGTGCGCTCCACCCGCGCCCAGATCGACCGGGCCGAGTACATGCGCGTGGTTCAGGCCGAGCTGTTCGCCCAGCCAAACCTGTGGATTATTCAGGACATGGCCCTGGAGGTGCTGGCCGAATCCGCAGACCGGGGAATCCGGGCCAGCGGCGTGCGCACGCTCATGGGGCAACAGTTCCGGGCGCGCGCCGTGCTCTTGACCACCGGCACCTTTCTGTCCGGGCTCATCCACATCGGCATGACGCGCTTTTCCGGCGGCCGGCTGGGCGACGCGCCGGCCCTCGGTCTGTCGGACTCACTGCGCGGCCACGGCTTCGAGTTGGGAAGACTCAAGACCGGCACCCCGCCGCGCCTGCTCAAAAGCAGCATCGATTTCTCCGTCATGGAGGCGCAGCCCGGCGACGATCCGCCCACGCCCTTCAGTTTCCAGAGCGACCGAGTGCCACTGCCCCAGGTGCCCTGCCACCTCACCTACACCAATGAGGCCACCCACGCGGCCATCCGCGCTGGCTTCGACCGCTCGCCGCTTTTTTCCGGCGTCATTCAGGGCACGGGCGCGCGCTATTGCCCCAGCGTGGAGGACAAGATAGCCCGCTTCCCGGACAAGGACCGGCACCACGTGTTCATCGAACCCGAGGGCCTGAACCATCCGGAGGTTTACCCCAACGGCATTTCCACCAGCCTGCCGCTGGATGTGCAGAAGGCCCTACTGGCGACCATCCCCGGCCTGGAAAACGCGGTCATAGCCCGGCCGGGCTATGCCATTGAATACGATTTCGTCCCTCCCACGCAGCTTTTGCCCACACTGGAGAGCAAGCCCCTGCCGGGCCTCTACTGCGCCGGACAGATCAACGGCACCAGCGGCTACGAGGAAGCCGCGGCGCAGGGCCTGTGGGCCGCGCTGAACGTCTTCTGCGCGCACAGGGGCCTGCCTCCCTTCCTGCTGCGCCGCGACCAGGCCTACATGGCCGTGCTGGTCGATGATCTGGTGACGAGCGGGACAAACGAACCCTACCGCATGTTCACCTCCCGCGCGGAATACCGTCTGCTGCTGCGCGAAGGCAACGCCGACGCGAGGCTCACGCCCCTCGGCCGTGAGCTTGGCCTTGTGGACGATGTGCGCCATGTGCGCTTCACCGACAAGATGCGCCGCCTCGACGCACTGCTTGAAGCCTTCGACACCGTGCAGATCAAGCCCGACGCGCCCACGCGGGACATCCTGAACGCCATGGGCGCAGCCATTCCCGGCAAGGCGGTGAGCCTTTCCGCCCTGCTGCGCCAGCCGCAGATAGACATCCGAGCCCTGGCGCCGTTCTACCCCGCCCTCATGGACGAGAACGACAATGTGCTGGCCGAGGTCGAGACGCGCATCCGCTACCAGAGCTATCTGGAGAAGGAGGCCCAGCGCGTGTCGCAAAGTCGTGACCTTGAGGACACTCCCCTGCCGCAGGACATGGCGTATGGTGATGTGATAGGCCTGACGCGAGAGGCGGTGGAGAAGCTTTCACGCGTGCGCCCGGCCACCCTGGGCCAGGCGGGTCGCATCTCCGGCATCACCCCGGCCGCGGTCAGCTGTCTGGAAATCCAGTTGCGCAAGCTGGGACGCCAGGCCAAGGCGGCCAAGACGACCGCTTAGACAACGAGAGAAGCGCGTCATTATTGACATTGCCCATGCGGGCACCTAATTACAGTTCAAGCGCCTCATGGCGCGATGAAGCAGCACCAACAACCGGCCCCGCTGGGCCATGAGCAAGAGGAGCCAGAGTCTTGGACGAAGGGTCAAACGGCACAATACTTTCGGCCATCCGCAACCTGTTCCGCAAGAACGATTCTCCCTTGGATGAGATGTTCAAGGATGCGGTGGCCGAAGGCGAGATAAAGAGCGACGACGTGCGCATCCTGCAGAACGTCATCGACCTTGAGGACAGACGCGTCAGCGAGATCATGATCCCCAGGCCGGACATCATCTGCGCCGAGCAGGACAGCACCCTGGCCGAAATCGCCGAACTCATCATCCAGAACGGCCACTCGCGCATCCCCATCTACCGCGACAACCGCGACCACATGGTGGGCGTGGTCCACGCCAAGGACGTGCTTGGCCCCCTGCTTTTGCCACAGGCCGAGCAGCCCGCCATCGACACCATCATGCGCCCGGTGCACTTCGTGCCTGAGACCACCAACCTCAAGAGCCTGCTGCACGACATGCAGTCGCGCAAGATCCATCTTGTGGTGGCCCTGGACGAATATGGCGGGACGGCGGGCATGCTGACCATGGAGGACGTGCTGGAGCAGATCGTGGGCGACATCGGCGACGAATACGACGCCCTACGCCCGGAGGATGTGCAGCAGCAGCCCGACGGCAGCCAGATCGTTTCCGGCCGCGTCTCCCTCGACGAGATCAACGAGCTGTTCGGCCTTGACCTTTCCTCGGACCTGGTGGAAAGCATCGGCGGCCACTTGAGCGAGATCGCCGGGCATATTCCGGCGGTGGGCGAAAGCTTCGACCTGGGCGGCTGGCGCTTCCAGGTGCACGAGGCCGACGCCAAACATATCGAAAGCCTGCGCGTGCTGCGCGCGGAATAGGACTGCCCGTGCTCACCTCCCCGCTGTTCTGGACCCTGGCCGCAGGCCTTGGGGCCTTGTTCGGCTATGCCAACCCCTGGGGGCAGCTGCCTGCGCTTGCGCTATTGCTGCCAGCCGTGCTGGCCGCCCTCGGCCTTGCCGCGCCCACGCCCTGGACAGCCTTCAAGCAGACCTGGCGCGCGGGGTCCGTGGCTTCCCTGGTCTGCCTGTATTGGGTGTACTGGCCGGTGATGCACTACGGCGAAGTCAACTGGGCCCTGGCCCTGCCTGTGCCCGTTCTACTGGCCATGGGCATGGGCGGCTATTTCGGCCTCTTCGGCCTCATGGCGCAGCTGTCCAACAGGCTTACCCCGATTCTGGGCACGTTGTTCCTGGGGCTGGCTTGGGTGGCGATGGAGCTCACCCAGGCTACGCTGCTATCCGGCTTCTCCTGGCTCACCCTGGCCTCGGCTTTCGTGCCCTGGCCCATTCTGGTGCAGGCCGCATCGGTCATCGGCGCGCATGGAGTTTCCGGCGTGCTGGCCATGACGGCCGTCGGCCTGGTTCTCGGCACCCGCTCCAAGGCCTGCCTCGCCCTGGCCCTGTGCGGCCCCCTGGCCCTTGCCGGGTACGGCTGGCTGCGCATGGACGCCTACACCGAGACCACCCCGGCCCACAGCGTGGCCCTTGTCCAGGGCAACATCGACCAAAGCATCAAGTGGGATCCGACGTATCAGACCGAAACCGTGGCGAAGTACCTGCGCCTGAGCCGCGATATCGTGGCCAAGGCTGACCCGGAACTCATTGTCTGGCCGGAAACTTCCATGCCCTTTTATTTCCAGGACGAGACGCCCCTGCGCAAACCGGCCCTGGACTTCGTGCGCAACGGCAAGGCCGCACTCATGGTAGGCGCGCCCGCATACGAGCGCACCACCGGCCCCGGCTCCTTCGTGCTGTACAACCGCGCCTTCCTGCTCACGCCGCAGGGCGCGGGTATGGACTCCTACGACAAGGAGCATCTTGTGCCCTTTGGCGAATACGTGCCTTTGAGCGGCCTAATTCCGCTCCCGCTGGACATGTTCGTGTCCGGCGTGGGCGACTTTGTGTCCGGCCGCAATGATAAGGCCCTCAAAGCAGGCGACCTTGCCTTGGGCGTGCTCATCTGCTATGAAGCCATCTTCGCGAATCTCGCCCAGGAGCGCGTGGCCCGGGGCGCGAATGTGCTGATCAACATCAGCAACGACGCCTGGTTCGGCGCGACCTCCGCCCCGCATCAGCACCTGCAACTGACCGCGTTGCGGGCCATCGAGCAAGGCCGCTACGTGGTGCGCAGCACCAACACCGGCCTTTCCGCATTCATCGACCCCCTGGGCCGCATCCGCCTTGCCGGATCCCAGTTCCAGGAGCTTGCGGCGGCGGGCATGGTGCATCCCCGCACGGAGCTGACGCCGTTCCATGTCGCATACATGTGGCTGCTTGGGGCCCTATGGACCCTGATGGCCGTATTCGCCATTCTCATCATCCGAAGCGCACCCCGCGCCGACCAAAACCGCAGCCTGCGCTAGCAGCCGCTGCACCCAACGGAACAATGCTGCAATTCGCCGATCTGAAAACCCTGGGCTCGTCCCTTCTCGACCAGTTCGAAACCCTCTGGGGGCGTCTTTGACTTCGCGGAATCCCGCGAACGCCTGATGGAAATCGAGGCCCAGCTCTCTAAACCGGGGGCCTGGGACAAGCCAGAACTACTCACTCCCGTGCTGCGCGAAAAGAGCGCCCTGGAGTTCAAGCTGGCCATGTACGCCGACCTCTCCCAGGCCAAGTCCGACGTGGACGACTGGCTGCTCCTCGCCCAGGAGGACCAGGGCCAGGACGCACTGGAGGCTCTTAGCGACAACCTGACGCTTTTGGAGAAACGCCTGGGCGACACGGAGCTGGCCATCCTGCTGAACGGTCCGGACGACAACAGTCCGGGCATTCTGGAGATACACCCTGGCGCAGGCGGCGTGGACGCCCAGGATTGGGCCGAGATGCTCCTGCGCATGTATTTGCGCTGGGCGGAGGCGCGCGGCTTCCAGGTGGACGAGTTGGACCGGCTGTACGGCGACGAGGCGGGCATCAAGAGCGTCACGCTGCAAATCAGCGGACCCTACGCCTATGGCCTGCTCAAGGGCGAGGCAGGCATCCACCGCCTCATCCGCATCTCTCCCTTCGACGCCTCGGGCCGCAGGCACACCGCCTTCGCCTCGGTGGACGTGTACCCGGACATCGACACGAACATCGAGATCGACGTCAAGGAAGAGGACCTGCGCATCGACGTGTTCCGCGCCAGCGGCCCCGGTGGCCAGCACGTGAACCGCACCAACTCCGCCGTGCGCATCACCCACCTGCCCACGAACATTGTGGTGCAGTGCCAGAACGAGAAGTCCCAACTCAAGAACAAGATCCTGGCCATGAAGGTGCTCAAGGCCCGCCTGTACGAGAGGGAGATCAAGGAGCTGGAGGCCAGCAAGAAGGCCGACTACGCCAGCAAGGACGCCATCGCCTTCGGCAGCCAGATCCGCACTTATACCTTGCAGCCCTATCGGCTGGTGAAGGATCACCGCTCCGGCTGTGAGGACTCAAGCGTGGACGCAGTGCTGGACGGACGCCTGGACGAGTTCCTGCGTGCGACCCTGCTTCACGTCCACGGCGAAAGGAAAAATACCAATGGTTAAGGACGAGCTGGTCCGCGAGCTTGGCGGTATTGAAGCCGCCTGCGCCCCGGGCTCCACGGGCGACGAAGCTTCCGGCGGCGACAATGGCGTGCCCCTGTGCCTGTACCGCGTGGTCAGCGGCCTGACCCACGAGGCTTGGCAGCGTCTGAAGGAGGAGCTGGAGCTGGGCGCATGGCGCGCTGCCCCGCACCACGCCCTGCTGGCCCCATCCGACGAGCCGCAGCTTCTGCGCTTTCTCTCTTGCGAGATGGACCGGGCCCGGCTGTGCCAGCAACCGCTGGCGCTGGCCCTGGTGGAGCCGGAGGACCCCGAGGCCTTTGACACCGTGTTCGACCTGGCCCGCGCCCAGCTGCGCAGCTTTGATCTTGCGGCCCGGCTGGACAGCGGAACCATCGCCCTGGTGCTCTCGGGCACGCCCCTGGCCGCGGCCGAACGCCTCATCGGTGCCATGCTGCGGCGCATCCGGCAGATCTGCGAGCCGACCCTGGTCTGCTCCGCAGGGCTGGTGGGCTATGGCGGGCTGGTGCAGCTTACGGCCGAGGCCCTTCTTGAACGTGCGGAAAAGTCCGTTGAGGACGCCCGCCGTCTGGGTGGCAATCGCCTTGAAGTGGCCCCCAGCGCCGACGCCGTGCTGGCCTCGCGCGAGACCTTGGTGCGCGCAAGCGAGAAACATTTCCTTTTCACCGGCAAAAAGCTGCCGGAATAGCAGGACACTCAATGAACGCCATCAATCCCGGCAAAACCGTCAGCCTCTGCATCATGAGCGGCAAGGGCGGCGTGGGCAAGACCAACCTCTCCCTGAACCTGGGCTTCGCCCTGCGCGACATGGGCCACAAGCTGCTGCTCATGGACTGCGACCTGGGGCTGGCCAACCTTGACGTGCTCCTGGGCCTCGCGCCGGACAAAAATCTTCAAGACATGCTGGCGGGCAGCGCGGAAGCTCAGGAAGTGGTACAGACCGTGGAATCCGGGCTGGATATCCTGCCCGCGGCCAGCGGCGTGCCGGAGATGGTCGAAATGGACCAGAACCAGCAGGGCGCGCTCTTCGACAAGCTCACCGACCTCGTGGCGGCGTACGAGTTCCTGATCCTCGACCTTGGCGCGGGCATCAGCGGCACGGTGCTGTCGCTTGCGCGCATGGCGCAGATGCGCGTGGTGCTGGTGACGCCGGAGCCCACGTCCCTCACCGATGGCTACGCCATCATCAAGGTGCTGCATTCGCGTTTCGGCGTACGCGACTTTCTGGTGGTGGTGAACCAGGCCACCGTACAAGAGGCCAAGGAAACGTTCCAGCGCCTGAACCTGGCCTGCAAGAACTTCTTGGGGTTTGAACTGGTGAACCTGGGCCATGTGCGCCTGGACCGCACCATAACCGACGCGGTGATCCACCAGACGCCTCTTGCCCGGCACGCTCCGGACTGCGGCGCCATGAAGGACATCACGGCCCTGGCCGGGCGCGTATCGCGCTACCGCGAGGAGAATCTGGAGGCCATTGCGGGCCGTTTGGCCCTAAAACAAATTCTTAACCCTCCAACCTAACGAAACCCTTGACGGAAAGCCTGCTTTTTCGGCATAGCAGGATTAGATGCTGCCAAGTTCCCCCCACAGAGCCTGTGGCAAGCTGCCACGAACTGCCCAAAAATACGGAGCGGTCCATGAACAAGAGTGAACTCATCAAGGCACTGGCCGAAGAGAAGAAGCTGCACGTAGACGACGCCACCAAGGTCGTCAGCGCCTTCTTCGACTCCATCAAAGACGCGCTGGTCGCTGGCGACCGTGTGGAGATCCGCGGCTTCGGAAGCTTCAAGGTCAAGGATTACGACGGCTACACCGGTCGCAATCCCAAGACTGGCACAGTTGTCGAGGTGCACCCCAAGCGGCTGCCCTTCTTCCGCCCCGGCAAAGAACTCAAGGAATTCATCAACGATTAATGTCCCGCATCCTCGCTTTTCTCATCGCACTGATCCTGGCTGCTTCGACGCAAGCCATAGCGGGTGGGCCTCGGCTCACCCTGCTTTTTTGCGCCAACACAGAGGGCGAAGTACGGCCCTGCCCGTCCTGAGGCGGCAAGACCGTAGGAGGACTGGCCCGGCGGGCCAGCGCGCAATCTGCTCTGAAGCACGGAGCCACGAAGGAATCACCGGTCTACTTTCTGGCCGGGGGCTACGAATTCGTCCAAGGTGAGGCGGCCGCGCCGCCATCACGCAAGCGACTTGAATTCATGGCTAAGGCTTTTGACTTCCTGCATCATGACCTCGTTTTCGTGACCCCTTACGAGCGGGCGGTGCTGCAAAAGGCCGGCGTGCAGCCCAGGCCTTCCTGGCGCGGCGGTGAGAAGCTTGAACAGCACATCCTGCAGAGTCCGGGGGGACCGAAGATCGGCGTGCTGCTGCTGCCGCCCCTGCCCAAGGGCGCCAAGAACGTGCCGGAAAACCTCATTCATCAGGTTGAAAACGCCGTGCACGGCCTGCGCGGCACGGTGAAGCTCATCGTGGCCATGAGCCCCTGGGGGTACGGCCCTGAACAGGAACTTTTGAAGGCCTCAGGCCCCCTGCCGGACATCCTGCTGGGCTCCGGCCCGGGCATCGGCCTAGTGGGCACCTTGGCCGCGGGAGGAAAGACTGCCTGGGTACGTTCCTTCGCCCAGGGCAAGTCGGTTTTGCGCATAGAAGTGCTGGCCTGGCCCGAGGAGATTTCCACTTTCAAATGGACGGAAGAGAAAAATATTCGTATGACCCTCTTCGGGTTGACTGATCAGTATCAGGAAAACCCGCAGTTGCTTACGCTTATGCAACATATGGGCACCGACTAGTAAGGAGGAGTGAATGAGTTTTCGCGGCGCGTTTACCGCACTGGTGACGCCGTTCAAGAACGGCGCCGTGGACGAGGAGGCTTACAGAGCCTTCATCGAGTGGCAGATTGAACAAGGCATCGACGGTGTGGTTCCCTGCGGCACCACCGGCGAGGCGGCCACCCTCTCCCATGCGGAGCAGGGCCAGGTCATCAAAATCTGCGTGGACCAGGTGAAGGGGCGCGTACCCGTCATCGCCGGCGCCGGGTCCAACAACACCCGCGAAGCCATGGAGCTTGTGGCCCTGGCCAAACAGGCCGGAGCCGACGCTGCGCTCATCATCACCCCCTACTACAACAAACCCACGCCCGACGGCCTGGTGGCGCACTTCAAGGCTCTGGCCGCTGAGACGTCAATGCCTTTCATTTTGTACAACGTGCCCGGTCGCACCGGGCAGAACGTGCTGCCCAAGACCATCGCCCGCATCGCCAAAGAAGTGCCCGAGGTCATCGGCTGCAAGGAAGCCACGGGCGACATCAAGCAGGGCACGGAGCTCATCGAGGCCATGGGACGCGACTTCACCGTGCTCTCCGGAGACGACTTCACCGTGCTGCCGCTGCTCTCCGTGGGCGGGCACGGCACCATCTCGGTCACGAGCAACGTCATGCCCGCCAAGATGTCCGGCATGATCACGGCCTTTGGCAAGCGCGACACCGCCCGCGCCCAGGCGCTCAACCTGGAGATGATGCCGGTCAACCGCGCCATGTTCCTGGAGACCAACCCGATTCCGGTGAAGACGGCGCTTTCGCTCATGGGCAAGATGGGGCTCGAGTTCCGCCTGCCCCTGGTGCCCCTGGAATCCTGCCACCTGGAGCAACTCAAAAAAGTCCTGGCTGAGAGCGGCCTCATCTAAGCCTCGCTCGACCCAAGAACCACGAAGCCCCGGCAGCGGAAGTTGCCGGGGCTTTTTTGCGCGCGGGGAATCACCCGATCAGCGTTCATGCACGAAGAGCGCCACCACCCGCCTGACCACCGGGAGCATGAAGTACATGAATGGGAAAGCCACGGCCCAGGACAAAGCCCAGGCACGCATCCAGGCGCCTGGCAGGTGCGCGCCGCAGCCCAGCGAAGCGACGGTGGAGATGCCGGAAACCAGGCAGGTCATGAGCCCGGTCAGGATGAACGGCGTCAGCACCGAGGCATAGCGGGCGGGCAGTTTTCTCAAGCGGCAACTCCTGCGGCAACCATCATAAGGGTATATCGTAAAGCTAACCTGCTCGTGCAATTCCGGTCAAGCCTGGACAACGGCGCAAAAAAAGGCGGGCCCCCGAAGGAGCCCGCCCGTAATCAGCGAATCAGGATGCCAGGACTAGGCGAAGGC
>NZ_DATMYK010000051.1:0-18821 GCF_035560995.1 Humidesulfovibrio sp.
AAAAAAGACCGGACAGGGCAAAATTCCCTATCCCGGCAATTCCGCGTGGAATATTTTTTTTGCCCATGTTGCCGGGCCCACGTATTGACCTTTGGACCGCCGGGAGTATCGTTATTCGTACTGGCGGACCCGCCGGAAAGGAGACGCCCATGCCCAAGCCAAGCCGCTCCCTCACCCACACGCGCAGAGAATTCCTGTCCCTGGCGGCCAAGGCCTCGGCCCTGGCGCTACTGCCCCAGCCCCTGCTGGCGCTCTGGCCGTCTTCGGCCCCGGCCCAGCATGCCGGGCATGCCGAAAACGCCAGACAAGCGCTGCCCCTGCCAGGAACGGAAGGCCTGTACGGCCTGATGCGTCCCAAGGGCCCCATTACCCTCACCGCCGCCGCCGTGCCCGGCTTGCTGCCCGCCACGGGCGCGCAGATGCTGGCCTACGGAGCCGCCCAGGACGGCCGCGCGTACCAGAATCCCATCCTGGTGCTGCAAAAGGGGCAGGAGTTCCGCGCCCGGCTGGTGAACCGCCTGGCCGAGCCCACCATCATCCACTGGCACGGGGTGGACGGCGACTGGCGGCAGGCCGGGCACCCGTCCTATGCCGTGGGCCCCGGCGAGGCCTACGACTACGCCTTTCCCGTCACCAACCGCGCGGGCACCTACTGGTACCACCCGCATCCGCACGGCCTCACCGCCAAGCAGGCCTACCTGGGCCTGGCCTCGTTCTTCATCGTGCGCGATGCCGAGGAAGAGGCGCTTTCGCGCGAGCTGGACCTAACGCTGGGCGTCACGGACCTGCCCATCGTGCTGGCCGACAAGCGCTTCGACGCCCAGGGCGCTCTGGTCTATGCGCCCAGCAAGGACGACCTCTCCATGGGGTACCTGGGCTCGGAGGTGCTGGCCAACGGGCAGCGCCAACCCGGCCTGAGCGCCGCCACGCGCATCTACCGCCTGCGGCTCTTGAACGGCTGCACTGCGCGCATCTTCAATCTGCGCTTCCTGCGCGACGGCAGGCCCATGTCCTTTGCGCTCATCGGCAACGACGGCGGCCTGCTGGACGCCCCGCGCACGCTGGAGGCCGTGTTCCTGGCCCCGGGCGAACGCGTGGAGCTGCTGCTGGACCTGCGCGGCCTGAAGCCCGGCGAGGAAGTGACCCTGTCCAACGCGGCCTTCGACTCCATGCACAGGGAAGACATGGCCGGCATGGCCGGAATGGAAAACATGGAAGGCATGGCGGGGATGTCTCATGGCGCGGGCCACACCGCCCCGGCTCCGGCCGGGCACGATGCCCATGCGGCCGCGGGGTCCCTGGAGGAAGGCACAGCCTACGACATCCTGCGCATCCGCGTGGAGCGCGAGGAAGCGTACGACCGCACGATTCCGGCGCGCCTGTCCTCGCTGTCCACTGCGGTTCCGGCCCTGCCGCGAACCCCGCCCCGGCGCTTCGAGTTGGCCCTGGACCGGCACAGGAACCTCTGGACCATCGCCGGGCTGACCTACGACATGAACGCCGCGCCCGTGGTGGTGGAGCGCCGCGCGCCGGAGCTTTGGGAATTCGCGGGCGCCAAGAACGGCATGCCCCACCCCATGCACCTGCACGGCTATTTCTTCCGCGTGGCCGCGCGCCGGGGCAGCCCAGGGCAGGTTGCGGAGCGCGCCGTGGACGCCTCCGGCCGCCTGGCCACGGACCTGGGCCTCAAGGACACGGTGCTGGTGTGGCCGGGCGAGAACGTGACCGTGGTGACGGACTTCAGCCAGCCCGCCTACAAGGGGGAGCAGACCTTCCTGCTGCATTGCCACAATCTGGAGCACGAGGACCAGGGCATGATGCTCAATGTTCGCGTGAAGTAGGCGCAACGCTTGCGCCAAGAACTGCACATGCGCTTCGTTTATTCAGACCGAAACAGTCCACTTTGTGCAACAGGTTGCACGAAGCAAAACAACTGGACATCGCAATCATCCGTAATACTGGAATTTTTCACGATGGCACAGCGTATGCTTTATTATCGGCATGCGTACGGCGCACCGGCCGCGCAAACATTTTGGAGGTTCACATGAAGCGTATCCCGAAGATCCTTGCCGCAGCTTGCGCCGCAGTGGTGCTCAGCGCATCGCTGGTCCTGGCAGCAGGAGCCGCGGCCCCGGCCATGTCCAACGACTCCGCCCCAGCCAACTGTCCCGCTGCCGGAACCGCCATGCCCATGCAGGGTTCCATGATGAAGAGTTCAATGATGAAGGGCTCGATGATGCAGGGCGGCCAGATGGGCTCCATGTCCATGGGAGCCATGTTCAGCGAAGAAAACCCCAACGGCGGCCATGGCGGCGGTCACGGCGGCGATGGCCACAATCGCACCGGGTACATGACGGGCATGAACGGCATGGGCCAAACCGCCATGCAGGACCGCATCTAGCAGATATTTGGAATCCCCCCCCGCAGGTCCCCCCTGCGTCCCGGCGATACTCCCAGTCCGCACTGCGGGCGCAACCCTCAAACAAAGTGAGCACACCATGAAGCGTTTCCCCAAGATTCTCGCGGCCACCTGCGCCGCCGTCGCCCTTTCCTCCTCCCTGGCCCTGGCGGCCGAGCCCGCCAAGAAGGACGCCCCGGCCCCGGCTCCGGTCATGGGCGTTCCCGGCCCCCACGGCGTCCACGGCGGCGCGGGTATGGCCGGACCGATGATGGGCATGCTGTCCCAGCTGCCCCCCGAGAAGCAGGCCGTGGCCCTGAAGCTCATGGACGACAGCCGCAAGGCCCTGTACCCCATGCACCAGAGCCTGTACGCCAAGTACGCCGAGCTTGAGGCCCTGAACGCGGCCGGTGACGGCGAGTCCTCCAAGGCCAAGGGCGTCATCCGCGACATCGCCGACCTGAACGCCAAGATGCTGCAGGAGAACGGAAAGCTGCGCGCCCGCATGTTCAAGGAGACCGGCCTGCGCGTTCCCCTCATGGGCCACGGCATGATGGGCGGCATGGGCATGATGGGTAGCGGCATGATGGGCGGCAAGGGCTGCGGCATGATGAGCGGCCAGGGCGGAATGATGGGCGGCCAGATGGGCGGTATGATGGGTGGCGGCATGATGGGCGGCGCTCCGGCTGCCCCGGCTGCCAACGCCACCAGCCACGACGGCCACACCAACTAGTCTGACCGGAACACCCGAACGCATCACGCCAAAACGGGCGGCTCCGACATCGGGGCCGCCCGTCTTTCGTTGCGGGGCAGGGGAAGCGCGCAGGCGCTCTTGCGCCAGGCTACTGCGGCAAATGCCAGGCCGCGCGCAGGCGCTCGTAGTCCTGGCGGGGCAGCTGGGCCAGCACCGGCTGCTTGCCCGCGTCCAGCCAGCGCAGCAGGGTCAGCATGTCCGGGGCGTCCATGTTGGTGCAGCCGGAGGATGCCACCCCGCGCCCCAGCCAAATGTGCAGGAAGATGCACGAGCCTGCGCCCGGGGTCATGGGGTCCGCGTTGTGCTTGACGAAAACCCCCAGGCGGTACTGACCGTCGGGCCGCAGCATGTCCTCGGCGCTTTTCCACTCGCCCTTGCCGCCCGGCGCGCGCACGAAGCTGTTGTACAGGGGCGAGGCCGCGTCATCCACGCATACAAGGTCGCGATCGGCCCGCAGCACGGGCAGGCCCTTTGCTCCCGTCTCAGCTGGCTCCTGGGCGAAGCCCGCCCCTAGGGCGAAGAGCCCGGCCGGTGCGCGGCCGTCGCCCTCGCGCTTCACCGGGCCTGCGCCAAGGGCCAGGCCGTGCAGCCCACGCCCCCAGCCCAGGCCGCCCCGGCCCAGGTTCACCTGCACTGGCGCGCCCACGCGCTTCCAGTCGTCCTCGGGGCCGGAGCGTTCAAAGCGCTGCAGGCTGGCCTCGGTGTACTGCCAGTCCTCGGCCACCACCAAAAGCAGCTGGCGCGAGGCGCGGGTCAGGTCCTCCCCGCCAAGGGGAGTCGGTTTTGGCGCGCAGGCGGCCAGGGCCAACGCGAGAAAGATCGCGGTGAACAGGGAAACCCTGCGCAGGCGGTTCACTCCGGCGCGGGCAACACCAGCCCGCCCTGCGCGTTCAGCCCGAATCCCGGAGCATGCACCACTTCCCAGAAGTGCCCGTCCAGATCCTCGAAATACCCGGAATACCCGCCCCAGAAGACCTCCTGCGCGGGCTTGGCCAGACGGGCACCGGCGGCCACGGCGCGCGCCAGCAGCGCGTCCACGTCCGCGCGGTTCGCGCAGTTGCAGGCCATGGTCACGTTGTCGAAGCTCCCCGCCGGGGCCAACCGTTCGGGCGGTACACAGGCGTCGTCCGCAAGGGGAAGCCGGGGGTACAGCTCCAGCACCATGGTGCCGCAATCATAGAAGCGGACATGCTCGTTGCTGGCGGCGGAGGGCCGCAGCCCCAGCCCCTGCTCATAAAACGCGCTGGCGCGGGGCAAATCGTCCACGCCAAGGGCCACACAGGTCAACCTCAGGTTCATGCTCGGATTCATTCATGCCTCCATAACGTTACGGGCACCTAAGCCCGCTGTGCCAGGGCGATGTCCGCCAGGGCGTTGACGGCGCTTGCGGCCAGGGCGGAGCCGCCCTTGCGGCCCTCGATGGCGATGAAGGGCACGCGGCTTTGGGCCAGCAGCAGGGCCTTGGATTCCGCTGCGTTGACGAAGCCCACGGGCATGCCCACGATGAGCGCGGGCTTGGCCCGTCCGGCCACCACGTGCTCCAGCAGGCGCAAAAGCGCGGTGGGCGCGTTGCCGATGACGTAGATCTCCGGCTCCAGGCGCTCCACGGCGAAGTCCACGGCCGCGCGGGCGCGGGTTATGCCCTGGCTCTGCGAGAGGGCCAGCACCTCGGGGTCGCGCATCAGGCAGCGCACAGAGCAGTTCAGGGCGTCCATGCGCCGGTCCGGGATGCCCGCGCGGGCCATTTCCGTGTCCGTGCACAGAATGCACCCGCGCGAAAGGGCGGCCACGCCCGCCTCCACCGCCTGGGGGTGGAAGCGCACCAGGTTCAGCATGTCGAAGTCCGCAGTGGTGTGGATCATGCGCCGCACCACCAGCCACTCCCTGCCCCGGTAGGGGCGGGGCTCCGGGGCCTCGGCCTCGATGAGGCGCATGGATTCGGCCTCGATGTCCTCGCCGCGCTTGAAGTCTTGGATGTTCACGCTCATATGCCGCCTCCGGCCTGGGAAAATTCCTTCACGATGGCCACCCCCGCCGAAGCGCCGATGCGGTCGGCCCCGGCCGCAAGCATGCGCAGCATGTCCGCCGCGCTGCGTATGCCCCCGCTGGCCTTGACCCCGGTGTGCGGGCCAACCACGCGGCGCATGAGGGCCACGTCGGCCTCGCTCGCGCCGGAGCGTGAAAAGCCCGTGCTCGTCTTGACGAAGGCAGCCCCGGCCTCCACGCACAGGCGGCAGGCCAGCTCCTTTTCCGCATCCGCCAGCAGGCAGGTTTCCAGAATGACCTTCACCGGACGGCCCGCGCAGGCGCGCACCACCTCGGCCACGTCCCGGCGCACGGCGTCCGCGTCGCCGCCCTTCAAGGCGCCGATGTTCAACACCATGTCCACCTCGGCCGCGCCCTGCTCCACGGCCAGCCCGGCCTCGCGCGCCTTGGCGGCGGTCTGCGAGGCCCCCAGCGGAAAGCCCGCCACGGTGATGGGCAGGGGCAGCTCTCCGGCCAGGCAGGCCGCCACGCGCGGCAGGTGCCAGGGGTTCACGCACACGGCCTTGAAGCCGTGCGCCACGGCCTCGGCGCACAGGACCTCCACGGCCTCGGCTGTGGCGTCCGGTGCCAGCAGGGTGTGATCGAGGAAGGCGGCGGCTTGCCGTGGGGTCAACAGCAAAGGTAAGGACATCAACACTCCCAGGCCTGGCGACTGCCAGGCGTTTCTCCCGCCGGAAACTTGGGCCGTAAGCGCCCAGCTCCGCGAGGATTATGCCTGCCTTTCTGACGCACCCGGCATGCGCGGTCAAGGCGTTTGCGCTCACGCCCGGTCCTGGCGCGCAGGCACCTCAAAACTTGGTGTTTCACGGACCTTCTGTCGCCGTGCAGCGGGAACACGATATTTTGCGGCTTGCCAAGCTTCAAACACGGCGTTAAACGATCGTTTTAATCCACTTGCAGGAGTCCCCCATGCGCTGCCTTTCGAAGCTGTTCGTCATTTGTGCCCTGTGCGCCACCATTTTTCCCGGGTGCTGGCGCGGCAAGGGCGAGGAGCGCGCCGCCCCGGTGATGACGGCCGAGGCCCAGTTGAAGGACGCCCCTTACGTGCTCACCACCGTGGGCACCATCAAGGCCTCGGTGTCCGTAAGCATCAAGAGCAAGTATGCTGCGCACATAAAGAAGGTGCACTTCACCGAGGGCAGCATGGTCAAGGCCGGGCAGCTCCTGTTCACCATAGACCCGGCGGTGAACGCGTTTTCCGAGCAGCAGGCCGGGGCCACCCACCTGCGCGACAAGGCCGACTACGAGCAGCTGGAGCGCGACCGCCAGCGCTACAAAACTCTGGCCGACCAGGGCGTCATCAGCCGCGAGTCGTACGAGGAGAAGTCCACCGCCGCCATCCGCGCGCGCAACGCCATGAAGGCCAGCGGCGCCGGGGCCTCCCTCGCCCGGCAGAACCTGTCGTACAACACCATCACCTCGCCCATCGACGGCCGCATCGGCGCGGCGCTGTTCGACGAGGGCAGTTTCGTCAAGGACAAGGACGACACCCTGGCCGTGGTGAACACCACCACCCCGCTGGAGGTCAGCTTCGCCCTGCCGGAGCGCTACCTGAACGAGATCCGCAAGTACCTGGCGCAGGGGCCGCTGACGGTGCAGGCCGCCGCGCCCGGCATGGAGAGCCACCCGGAAGTGGGCGTGCTGACCTTTGTGGACAACCAGGTAGAAAGCGGCACCGGCACCGTGCGCATGAAGGCGCGCTTCGAAAACTCGCAGGGCCGCCTGTGGCCCGGCCAGTTCGTCACCGTGGGCCTGGTGCTCAGGACGGTCAAGAACTCCGTGATCGTGCCCGACCGCGCGGTGCAGACCGGCCCGCAGGGCACCTACGTGTTCGTGGTCAAGGACGGCAAGGCCGAGCTGCGCCCGGTGGGCGTGGCCTTCCGTCTGTACGACTCCCTGGTGCTGGACAAGGGCCTGGCCGCTGGCGAGACCGTGGTGGTGGAAGGCCACCTGCGCCTTGTGCCCGGCGCAAAGGTGGCCGCAACGCCCATGCCGGTTCCGGCTCCCCCCGCCGCGCCAACGCCCGCCGCCCCGGCAGCCGAAGCTGCGGCCAACGCCACCGCGGCCAACGCCACCAAGCCCGAGTAGGGGCGCGGCGTCCATGAACACCAAGCTCTTCATCACCCGGCCGGTCATGACCACCCTGGTCATGCTGGGCCTGTTGTTCTTCGGCATCGCCAGCTACGTGAACCTGCCGGTGAGCTACCTGCCCGCCGTGGACTTCCCGGTCATCCAGGTGACGGCCACCCTGCCCGGCGCAAGCCCCAAGACCATGGCCTCTTCCGTGGCCTCGCCCATGGAGCGCCAGTTCTCGGCCATCGCCGGGTTGGAGGCCATGAGCTCCACCTCCAGCCAGGGCCTCACCACCGTCACCTTGATGTTCGAGCTGGGCAAGGACATCGACAAGGCGGCCATGGACGTGCAGTCGGCCATCACCAAGGCGCGCGGCAGCCTGCCCAACACCATGACCGACGAGCCCACCTTCGAGAAGGTCAACCCGGCCGACTCGCCCATCCTCTGGATGGCCATCAGTTCCAAGTCGCTGCCGCTGTATACGGTGAACGACTACGCCACCACCTTCGTCACCCAGACCATCTCCATGATTCCCGGCGTGGCCAAGGTGCAGATCTACGGCGAGCAGAAATACGCCGTGCGCATCCAGGTGGACCCGCGCAAACTGGGGGCCATGGGCCTGGGCCTGGACCAGGTGGCCTCGGCCGTCGCGGCCGAGAACGTCAACCTGCCCATGGGCAGCCTGGACGGCCGGCATTTGCAGACCAACCTGGACGCCGACGGCCAGCTCAAGCGCGCGGACAAGTACAACCCGCTCATCGTGGCCTACGACAACAACATGCCCGTGCGCCTGGAGGACCTGGGCCGCGTGGAGGACAGCGCCCAGACCGTCAAGAGCGGCTCGTGGCTGAACAACGACAAGACCATCTTCCTGGCCATCAAGCGCCAGCCCGGCAGCAACACCATCGACGTGGTGAACCGCATCAAGGCCCAGCTGCCGCTCATCCGCAGGCAGCTTCCCGCAGCCATCGCGCTGACGGAAATGTACGACATGAGCAAGCCCATCATGGAGTCGGTGAACGACGTGAAGTTCACCCTGGAGCTCTCCGTGGCGTTGGTGGTGCTCGTGGTGTTCCTGTTCCTGCGCAACATTCCGGGCACGGTCATCTCGGCCATCGCCATCCCCTTCTCCATCGTGTCCACCTTCGCGGTGATGTACTTCATGCGCTTCACCCTGGACAACTTCTCCCTCATGGCCCTCACCCTCGCCGTGGGCTTCGTGGTGGACGACGCCATCGTCATGCTGGAAAACGTGGTGCGGCACATGGAGATGGGCAAGAGCCCCATGGACGCGGCCCTGGACGGTGCCAAGGAGATCGGCCCCACCATCCTGTCCATGACCATTTCCCTGGCCGTGGTCTTTGTGCCCATCCTGTTCATGCCGGGCATCATCGGTAAAATCCTCAACGAGTTCGCGGTCGTCATCACGGCGGCCATCCTCGTATCCGGAGTGGTCTCCCTCACGCTCACGCCCATGCTCTGCTCGCGCTGGCTTAAGCCGGGCAGCCACCTGGAACACACCGACCCCCTGTTCGACAAGGTGCTGGCCTTCTACCGGCGCACCCTCAAGCTG
The DNA here is from genome assembly GCF_035560995.1 of Humidesulfovibrio sp. Classification (GTDB taxonomy): domain Bacteria; phylum Desulfobacterota; class Desulfovibrionia; order Desulfovibrionales; family Desulfovibrionaceae; genus Humidesulfovibrio. The sequence continues at coordinate 8,845 of NZ_DATMYK010000051.1, forward strand.
GCCCTGCTGCACCGCAAAAAAACCATGTACGCCTCGGGCGGGCTCTTCGTGCTCACCATCGTGCTCTTCGTGCTGGTGCCTAAGGGCTTCCTGCCCTCCGACGACATGGGCTACCTCTTCGGCATCGTGGAGGGCCCGCAGGGCGTGTCCTTCGAGGACCAGGCCAAGGCCCAGAACGCGCTCACCCCGCTCATCCTGGCCGACCCCGACGTGCGCGACACGCTGCAGATCGCGGGCGTGGGCACCACCAACCAGGGCTACACCGTCATTTTCCTGAAGGAGCACCGCAAATCCACGGCCGATGAAGTGCTGGCCCGGCTGCAGCCCAAGCTGCAATCCCAGCCGAACCTGCTGGCCTTCGTGCAGAATCCGCCCATGATCCGCATGAGCGGCAAGCCCAGCAAGGGCCTGTACCAGTTCACCCTGCTCTCGCCAGACACCGACGTGCTCTACAAGGCCTCAAACGACCTCGTGCTGGCCCTGGCCAAGGTCAAGGGCCTCGTCAACGTGACCAGCGACCTGCAAAACAATGCGCCCCAGGTAGACCTGCACATCAACCGCGACCTGGCCACCACCCTGGGCGTCAGCGCGGAGTCCATCGAAACCGCCATGTACTCGGCCTACGCCGGGCGGCAGATCTCCACCATCTACGCGGAGAACGACTCATACAAGGTCATCCTGGAGCTTCTGCCCGAGTACCGCCAGGACCCGCGCGCCCTGTCCCTGCTCTACGTGCGGGCCAAGTCGGGCAAGCTGGTGCGCCTGGACGCCCTGGTGGACGCGCGCGAGGGCACCGGCCCCATCACCGTGAACCACTCCGGCCAGCTGCCCGCGGTGAGCATCTCCTTCGACCTGGACCAGGGAGTATCCCTCGGCGACGCCATGGCCAAAGTGCAGGACACCGCGCACAAGACCCTGCCAGACACCGTGAACGCGGTCTTCGAGGGCACGGCCAGCTCTTTCAAGGGCTCCATGGGCACGGCGGGCTTCCTGCTGCTGGTCGCCATCGTGGTCATCTACATCATCCTGGGCTGCCTCTATGAAAGCTTCATCCACCCCATCACCATCCTCTCCGGCCTGCCCTCAGCCGCCATGGGCGGGTTGCTCTCGCTCATCGTGTTCCGGTCCGAGTTGAACCTCTACGGCTTCGTGGGCATCATCATGCTCATCGGCATCGTGAAGAAAAACGCCATCATGGTGGTGGACTTCGCCATCGAGGCCGAGAAAAAAGGCATGACCCCGGCCGACGCGGCCTACGAGGGGTCCCTAGTGCGCTTCCGGCCCATCATGATGACCACCATGGCCGCCATCATGGGCGCGCTGCCCATCGCCATCGGCATGGGCGCCGGGGCCCAGGCCCGCAGGCCGCTCGGGCTCGTGGTCGTGGGCGGTCTGGTGCTCTCCCAGGTGGTCACCCTGTACCTCACGCCGGTCTTCTACACCTACATGGACGAGTTCAATAAGTTCATGGGAGCCAAGGGCTTCAAGGGCCTGGTGGCGCACATCAGGAACCACCCGCGCTGGGCCTGGGCCGGAGCGCTGCTGGAGCGCGGCCTGAACCGGCTGCACGCGCGGCTTTCACGCCACGGCTGGTACGTGCGCCTGTCCGAGCGCATCCAGACCAGACACGAACGCAGCTGCGCCCGCATCGAGCAGACGCGCGACTGGCTGTCCCGCGTGTGGAAGCTCGTCCGCACCGGCGAGTACGAGTCCAAGGTGGACCTGCGTCAAGGCCTGCGGGACCTGGTGCGGCCCAAGGACAAGGAGGAGTAGAAAAAGCGAAGGTGCGCCGCGCCTTGAACCCGACACGGCGGAGCACGACATTCGGCAACAATCGGACCGGCCACACGTCGCAAGAGCGGCAACGCATGAAAGGAACTGCCGTTCAGGGCAGAACTGCGCAGCAGCTGACGCCAGCCGCAGCCCGACGTGCCCTTAGCGCAAAGTGAACATTTCCCGCCGCCACCACGACAGCGAGCCCAAGGGATTCCCTCAGGAAGAGCACTCCCCTGCCGCGGCGCCCAGTCCCGAACCACTCTGGTCCGAAGCCTCAAGCCCCTTGCTCCCAACGTGCTCTGCGACATAGGTCATGCCAAGCTTGAAAATGATCTGGCACAAATCGCAGAGCCCCGTGGTGGGGATGATTTTCCCGCAGGTGACGCAGCTGCGGTTCGCCGAAGGTGCGCTTGCGGTCCGGGGAGGAAATTGCGGCTCGAAAATAGCCGCGTCTTCTAGCAGCAACTCATCGCGACGTTTCTTGGAAGAGAGATTCTTGGACATTCTTTGTCCCTCCATGCCATGAGCAATAGACAGGACAGACAATTCCAGTCTGTGCGGGAACTAACAGTAGATTAAATATATTCGGGATGAGGGCTGTGTCGGAGGTAGCCAGTTTCAATTTACATACGCTGTGCGATTGTAGCCGGTTACAGTCTTCATTTTGTCCTGGCGCCCATGTTTACGGAGACCAGTCCTCAGGACTGAATACTATTTTCCGGCTCCTCGCGGCACAAAAAAAGAGCCCGACCTTGCGGCCGGGCTCTTGAGTGCGAATCGTCTGTCTTGCGACTACTTGTTCAGGGCGCGCTCCTGGGGGAACACGGGCAGGTAGCGGTAGGAAAGGCCCATGACCAGGAAGCCGTAAGCCACGATCATGCCGCTGGTGGCCCACTCCGCCCAGTTGGGGGCGTAGGTCTGCCAGGAGTCGAAAGGCATGAGCGGGATGGCGATGGACTGGACCGTGAACAGGTAGCGGTTCAAGGTGATGCCGATGCAGTCCAGGATGCCCGCAGTGTACAGCAGGGTCGGGTTGTTGCGGATGCTCGGGGTGATGAGCATGATGGCAGGAACCAGACCGCAGAGGATGATCTCGGTGAACATCAGCCACTTGCCGTAGATGACGCCGTAGAACATCTGGTCGAAGGTCATGCCGGTGCTCGGCAGGTAGTTGTTGGCCCAGGCCCAGGTGTCCAGGATCTTGAAGAAGATGTAGACGGTGAGCATGGTGCCGGCGATCTTGCCCATGAGGGCCTTGGTCTTGAAGTCCACCAGCTTGCGGCCGGAGATCTTCTCCATGAAGGTGCAGCACAGAACGGTGAAGATGGGGCCGCAGCCGACAGCGGACAGGACGAACAGGAAGAACGTCCAGGGCCAGATGAAGAAGCCTTCACGGAAGGCGTAGGGACGACCCTGCAGCACGCCGTACATGCCGCCCAGGGAGCCCTGGTGGAACGTGGACAGGAACGCGCCGATACCGGCGAAGAGCGCCATGTTCACGTGCATGTTGTGTGCGAGGTGGTGCAGGAAGGGAATCTTGTTCAACTGCTTCTGCTCCAGAACCAGGGGAACGTACTCAATGACGAGCACCAGGCAGTAGCAGGTGATGCAGAAGATGACTTCCGTCAGCATGGAGTGGACATTGGGGTGCCAGTAGCCGAACCACGCGCGGATCGGCTGGCCGATGTCCATGGTGAGCACGAGCATGGCGCCCGAGTAGCAGATGAACCCGACGATGACCGTCAGGTTGATGATGTTCTTAAGCTGGTCGATTTTCAGGATGTACTTGAGGAACCCGGTGAAGAACGCACCCGCGCCCAAGGCGATGACCGCCAAGTCGAAGGTGATCCACAGGCCGAACCCGAAGTAGTTGTCCAGTCCGGTCACCACGATGCCCTTGTAGAAGATGAGCAGCATGGCGAACAGGCCGAAGAGGAAGAAGGCCGTGATGATACCCATCCACAGCGCGAATTTGCCGAAGGAGCAGCGCTCCACACCGTCGGGAAAGAGTGCTCTATCCATTTGCGCCCCCTAGGAATGCTTCTTTTCAGCCCCGGCCTTGCCGGTGGCGGCGTAGTTATCGCCCAGTTTGCGCACCCACTCGCGCTTGCTCACGTAGTACACCTGCGGGGCCAGGCCCAGCTTCTCCAGCAGGCGGAAGGCGTTCTCGCCCTTGGCCAGCTCGTGCACCTTGTGCTCCGGGTTCTTGATGTCGCCGAAGGAGATGGCGCCGGTGGGGCACACTTCCGCGCAAGCGGGCATGTACGCGCCGTCGGCCAGTCCCTCGGGATTGCCGCCTTCCTGACGAGCCTTGTCCTTGGCCTTCATGAGCCGGGTGTGGCAGAAGTTGCACTTCTCAACCACGCCGCGAGGACGCGCGGAGGTGTTGGGAGACAGCGCCTTCTCCATGCCCTTCGGGAAAACGGGGTCTTCCCAGTTGAAGTAACGGGCATGGTACGGGCAAGCGGCCATGCAGTACCGGCAGCCGATGCAGCGCGGGTAGATCTGGCTGACGATGCCGCCTTCCTCGTTCTTGTCCGTGGCCACAACGGGGCACACGGGCACGCAGGCAGGGTTGCCGCACTGCATGCAGGGACGCGGCAGGTAGGCGATCTCGGCATCAGGCGCGGCCTTCTTGTTGGACAGCTCATACACGAGCATCCAGCTCAAGGTGCGCAATTTGTTCGACGCATCGACCATGGGGGCAATGTTGTTCTCAACCTGGCAGGCAGTCATGCACGCGCCGCAGCCCGTGCACTTGTCCAGGTCGATGACCATTCCCCACTTGATGTTGAATTCTTTAACAGCTCCGTGCGACATGGTGGTTCCCCCTAGATTTTGGCGACGGTGACGGTGGAACCAGCCCACACCTTCAGGCCCGTGCCTGCTTCGTCGCTCACCGTGAGGATCTTGTAGACGTTATCGCCTTTGCCCTTGGTGAACTCGTCCCAAGCGCTGCGGCCAAAGCCAAGCGGCACGGCGGCCGTGTTGGCGGCCACGCCTTCGTTCACATGGACACGGGCCTTCAGGTCGGCGCCTCCGGCGGAGAGCTTCACCTTGTTGCCGTCGGCCACGCCAAGCTTCTTGGCGGTGGCGGCGTTCATCTGGACAAAGATATCCTTGCCCAGAAGCTCGGTCTCGCGCACGGCCAGCAGGTTGGCGGGCGGAGTGGCCAGGGAGCCGGTGCCGAAGGCCAGACGGGTGACCGGGGCGAGCGCCACGGCCTTGTCGTCGGCCTTGGCCGGAGCGGCCTTGGCCAGAGCGCCAGCGCCCAGGCTGAGCGCGCCGCCCTTGGCTTCGCCGTTCCAGATGCCGCCAGCGGCCAGGGCGTCGAAGTCGGCGCCGAGGGCCTTGGCCTTGGCCTTGACCACATCAGCGTAGGTCTCGAAGCCCAGCGACAAGCCGAGCTTGCCGGCGGCGGCCAGCAGCACGTCCACGGGGTCCTTCACGTCGAGCACGGGCTTGGCCAGAACCGGCTTGCCGGCCAGGTAGGTGGCCTTGGCAACGCCGTAGGGGTTCATGGCGTCGTCATAACGCTCGAACGGGTGCGGCGCGGGCAGGATGAGGTCGGCCAGGGCCGCGGTCTCGTCCATGTAGGTGCTGAAGCTCACCTTGAAGGCGATGTTGCCCAGAGCCTTGGCCATTTCAGCGGCCTGGGGCAGGGCGAAGGCCGGGTTGGCCTCGTAGATCAGGAGCGCGCCCGGAGCGGCCTTCCCGGTGGCCACGGAGGCCAGGAAGCTCGCGGCGTCCTTGGCGTTCTCGCGGTCGGTGGCGGAGGCGATGGCCTTGGGAGCGGCGGCCAGGACGGTCATGCCGCCCTTCTGGCCCACGCGGCCCAGAAGCACGTTGAGCGAGGCGGCGGCGACGAAGTCGAGCGCGCCCGCGCCCTGGCCGAAGGAAGCGCCGGCCACGACCAGCGGAGCCTTGGCGGCCTTGATCATGGCGACAAGTTCCTTCAGGGCGTCGGCCTTGAGTCCCGTGGCGGCCTCGAAGGCTTCCGGAGTGTGCTTGGCGGCCAGCGCCTTGTACTCGGCGAAGTCGGCGGCGGAGGAAACCGCGCCGGCGGCGATGAGCTGATTGGCGAGAGCCAGGGCGAAGTCAGCCGTGGCGGTGGGCGGCACAGCCAGCCACTTGTCGCACACGCTGGCGGTGTTGTTCAGCACCGGGCCTGCGTACACGAACTGGGCGGTGGCGGCGGCGCCGGTGGGCCGGGCGGCGGCGAAGGCCTTCTGGTTGGCCACGGTGGTGCCCCAGGAGTCCAGGGCGTCCGCGCCGATCATGATCACCAGGTCCGCGCCCTCGATGTCGAAGCCGGGCTGACCGTTGCCGCCCATGAGCTTGACACCCTTGGTGGCGGTGAACATCTCGCCGGGCATGACGTGGAAGCCGCCCGCGTTGCCCAGGCCGGAGAGCATGGCCGAGAGCACTTCGTTGGCGCTGCCGGTCTCGTCGCCGCTGATGGCGGCGATCTTGCCGTCCTGGCCCTTGAGGGCGGTCAGCTTCTCAACCAGCATGGCCTCGGCGTCTTCCCACTTGATGGCCTCGAACTTGCCCTCGCCCACCTTCTTCATGGGCGACTTGACGCGAGCGGGGCTGTACATGAGCTGGACGCCGCCCGCGCAAATGGGGCACACGCCGCCCTTGCTCATGGGGTTGGCGACGTTGCCGACCGTGGCATAGGGCAGCCCGCCCGCGGTCTTCACCTTCACGGCGCAGCCGGAGGGGCACAGTTTGCTCAGGGCGGACTTGGATTTCACCTCGCCTTTCGGCACACGGGGAATCCAAGGCCAGTTCTGGGACCAAATGGACGCATCGTCCAGTCCCTGCCAGATGACAGGCGTGAACAGGGTGCCTGCAACGCCTCCCACCACGAATTTGACGAATCCTCTGCGATCCAAACCCATCTTACGCACCCCTCTTTTACTTGTGGCAGACGTGACAGGCGTTGCTGACACCGTTTTCGGCATGGCAGCGCTCGCACTGCCACATCTTCATGGTCTGCTTGCTGTACCCGGACAGCCTGTTTTCGTAGTAGACCGGCGGAGTGTCGGTCTTGCCCACTTCGAGGTGGCAGGACTTGCACTCGAAGGACTCGTGCGCCTTGTGGCTGAAAATCACGTTGTCGGGCTGATACTGGTAGACGAGCCAGGGCACTTCCTTGCCGGTCTTGGCGTACTGCTCGACGTACTTGGCTTCATCCGGGTCGCTGCCGACCACATCGGCATGGCACTCCATGCACTTTTCATTGGTGGGCAGCCCCGCGTACGAGCCGTCGTCACGGAACGTGTGACAGCTCGAACACTCCATGCCCTGTTCCTGGTGAACCTTGTGGCTGAAGCGGATGGGCTGCGTCTTCTTGCTGTAGATCAAGTCAGGGAAGAGAACCCAGCCTGCGATCACTGCGGCCACGAAGCCGATCACGAAGGGCAACGCCCCCCCACACCCCTTGCACTGTTTCTTTTCCTCCATAACCTCGCCCCATCGCTCCTGTAGTTTCTGGTCAAATTTTGCCACGGAAAACTGCGTTTTCATAAAGGACGCCCGTCTGGCGTGTCAAGGGCTTAGGAAAAAATTCACGAGTTCTCGTGTTTCACCCGCCCATAAACGTCGTCAAAGCGTACGATATCGTCCTCTTCCAAATAGGGTCCGCTCTGGATCTCTATGATCTCAAGCGGCACCTTGCCGGGATTGGCCAGCCTGTGTGTGGTGGCCTTGCCTATGTCCACGGCCTGATTCTCGACCAGCAGGCGTTCCTCTCCGCCTATCTCCACCAGGGCCGTGCCGGAGACGACGACCCAGTGCTCACTCCTGTGGTGGTGCATCTGCAAACTCAAGCGCGCGCCGGACGAAACCTCGATGCGCTTGATCTTGTAGTGCGGGCCTTCCTCCAACACGGAATAGCTGCCCCAGGGACGCTTCACCGTCAGGTGGCTTTCCACCAGCTGGCTGCCCTGAGACTTCAAAAGCGCCACCACTTCCTTCACCCGCTGCACGTCTGTGAGCGGACAGGTGAGGGTGGCGTCGCGGGTCTGGATCATGATCATGCCCGTAAGGCCGACCACGGCCAGCTTGCCGCCTTTGGAAATGAGCAGGCAGTCCCTGCAGTCCATGGCCAGCACGTCGCCCTGGATGACGTTGCCCGCCGCGTCCTTCTTGCCCAGCCGGTAGATGGCCTCCCAGTTGCCCAGGTCGTCCCAGTCGAAGCGGGCCTCCACAACGGCGATGTCCTCGATCTTCTCGGCGATGCCGTAATCGACGGAGAGGTTGGGCAGGGCGCCGTAGCCCGAGGTGAGCGGGGCCTCGGCCCGGCCGGACCACCAGCTCCAGAGCTTGGGCGTGAAGCGCGCCACGGCGGAGAGGAACTCCCGGCTGCGGAACACGAACACGCCGCTGTTCCAGTAGTGGCGGCCGCTTTTCAAAAACTCCACGGCCTTTTCCAGCTTGGGCTTCTCGATGAAGCTTTCCACCTCGTAGCCGCCCTCTTCCAGCTTCTTGCCGCGCGCTATGTAGCCATAGCCGGTTTCCGGCTTGCGCGGCACAACGCCGAAGGTGACGAACAGCCCGCGCTCTGCCAGGCCCATGGCCTGATCAAGGGAACCGCGGAAGCCGTCCAGGTCCTCCAGCAAATGGTCGGACGGGAACACGGCCACCAGGGGCTCGCCGCCCTCGCCCGCAAGGTCCGCGCCCTGCGGGGCGATGCGGTCCATGGCCAGCAGAATGGCGGGCAGGGTGTTGCGCGCCAGGGGCTCGGCCAGCACGCGGGCGTCCAGGGCCGGGTCCAGGCTGCGCAACTGGCTGCGCACCTCGAACACGTGTTCCTCGTTGGTCACCACCCATACGTTCTGGGGCTCAAAGGCCGTCAGCACCCGGCGCACGGTCTGCTGCAGCAGGGTCAGCTCGCCGTTCAGGGCCAAAAGCTGCTTGGGAAAAAGGTTGCGCGAAAGCGGCCACAAACGCGTGCCGGAGCCGCCCGCCAGGATGATGGCGTGGCGTGCCGGACCGGGCTTTGGTGTGCTGCGTTTCTTGGGCATGGGGGGCTCCCGCTTGGGTTAGCCGCGCGCGCCGCCAAGGGGCGGGTCGCAGACAAAGGGCGAATCGAAGTCCTTGAGGCGGGGCAGCAGCCTGTCCTTGGGCGAGAGCACGGGCTCCCCGCCGGGCCAGGCGATGCCCAGGTCCGGATCGTTCCACAGGATGCCCGCGTCGGCCTTGGGCGCATAGGGCGCGTCAACCTTATACACAAACTCGGTGTCCGGCTGCAGGGTCATGTAGCCGTGGGCGAAACCGCGCGGCAGAAACAGGCGCAGCTTGTTCTCGGCCGAAAGCTCCACACAGTAATGCCGGCCAAAGGTGGGCGAATCGCGGCGAAGGTCCACGGCCACGTCGAGCACGCTGCCGCGCACCACCCACACAAGCTTGGCCTGGGAATAGGGCGGCAGCTGGAAATGCAGTCCGCGCAGCACGCCCTGGTCCTTGGAGTAGGCGTGGTTGTCCTGCACGAAGCGCGCGCCGATGCCCAGGGCTGCGAAGGCGGCTTCGCTGTAGGTCTCCAGAAAAAAACCGCGTTCGTCGCGGAACACTTGGGGCTCCAGGAGCGCAAGCCCCGGCAGCCCGGTCTCGATCAACCGCATCATCCCAACGCCCCTCTGCACTCGGCCGGGAGTCTCCGGCAGGTGCGCGCCATGTAATAGACGCGTCTCCTATCTGAATTTACAGGCCAACACAACCGGCGCGGTTCCACGGAGGAGGCCTTCCCTTTCACGCCCGTGTCTGCTAATCGTGACGGCCAGACAGGGCTGCGGGCGGCTTCGCCCGGCCCAGACAGCCCAGACAAGGCGAGGGCCAATGAATTCCCTGGACATCATCATCATCGCGATCATCGGCCTGGTGGCCTTCCGGGGCTATCACCGGGGGCTCATCAAAGAGGCGGTGTCCCTCTCCTCGGTGTTCATCGGCCTGTTCGTGGCCTCGCACCTGCACGGCATCTTCGTGCCGCACCTCAAGGTCTACGTGACCAACCAGGGCACGGTGCAGGCCTTAAGCTACCTCATCACCTTCATCGGCACCCTGGTGGCCCTGTGGTTTCTTGTGCGCTTCCTGCAGGACGTGCTCAAGGTGGCCATGCTCACCGTGGTGGACAAGGCCGCCGGAGCGGGCTTCGGCGCCGTGGAGGGGCTTCTGCTCTCCCTGGTGCTGTTGCTGCT
>NZ_DATMYK010000052.1:0-4685 GCF_035560995.1 Humidesulfovibrio sp.
AGATCGAGGAAGCCCTCATCGGCGGCAGCGCCATCGACGCCACGGGCGGTCCGCTTCCAGACGCCACGGTGAAGCTGTGCCAGGCGGCGGACGCCGTGCTGCTGGGCGCGGTGGGCGGCCCCAAGTGGGATACCATCGATCCGGCCATCCGGCCCGAACGCGGCCTGCTCGGCATCCGCAAGGCGTTGGGGCTCTTCGCCAACCTGCGTCCGGCCAGCCTGTTCCCGGAGCTCAAACACGCCTGCTACCTGCGCCCGGACATCGTGGCCAAGGGCATTGACCTGCTCGTGGTGCGCGAGCTGACCGGCGGCGCGTACTTCGGCACGCCCAAGGGTGTCGAGGTGCGCGACGGCGAACGCGTGGGCTTCAACAACATGATCTACGCCGAGCATGAGATCCGCCGCATCGCCAAGGTGGGCTTTGAGGCCGCGCGCAAGCGCCGCAAGAAGCTGTGCAGCGTGGACAAGGCCAACGTGCTCGATGTCTCGCGCCTGTGGCGGGAGATCGTGCTGGAGGTGGCCAAGGACTACCCGGACATCGAGCTGAGCCACATGTACGTGGACAACGCGGCCATGCAGCTGGTGCGCGACCCGTCCCAGTTCGACGTCATCGTCACCGAGAACCTCTTCGGCGACATCCTGTCCGACGAGGCCAGCGTCATCACCGGCTCCATCGGCATGCTGCCTTCGGCCAGCGTGGGCGAGAAGAACCCCGGCCTGTTCGAGCCCATCCACGGCTCGGCCCCGGACATCGCCGGGCAGGACAAGGCCAATCCCCTGGCGACGATCCTCTCCGTGGCCATGCTGCTGCGGTACAGTTCCGTGGACATGGAGGCGCAGGCCCTGGCCATCGAGGGCGCGGTGCAGAAGACCCTGCAGCAGGGCTACCGCACGGGCGACATCCGCGAGGAAGGCTGCAAACTGGTGGGCTGCGTGGCCATGGGCGACGCCGTGCTGGCGAACATGTAGCGGGTCACAACATCACGCCATTGAGGCGGGGGATCGGGCGACCGATCCCCCGTTTTTTGCGTCTGGAGCGGGGCGTGGAAAGCTGGAGTCGGTGCCTGGCGCCATTCGGCGGAAGCACACCCCCACTCTGGACGAATGTCCGGCGAATGTCCCTCTGGACGAATGTCCCTACCAGGCGAAGGGCGGCTCTTCCTTGAACTCGAAGAGGTACGGGAAGTCCGGGCCCTTGATGGGCACCACGGCGTCCGCCTCGATGCGGAACTTGGGATTGGTGAGACTGAGCGACGGGCCCTCGCCTTTGGGTGCGGCCTTGATCAAGCCCTTGTCCGCTCCCTTGGGCTCCATCGGCGTCAGATGGCCGAAGACCTCCACCCAGTCGCCGCTTTTGAGGCCGTCCAATCCTTGTCCGCGCGTGGCGAAGGACAGTTCCATGCTGTCGGCCAGGCAGCAGACCACGGCCGTGCGCTTGAGCAGCACGTGCCCACGCCCGTCCAGCTGCGGCGTGCGCGACACCACCGCGCGCAGGGCGAAGCGCTCCGGGTAGTCCGTGCGGCCCTTGTCGAGCATGATGTAGAGTTCCGCCAAGTTCAGGCGCACGTACTCCTTGCCGTCCCGCACCGGGCGCGGGTCCACGGGGGCTTCTTCCTCCGGGGCCAGCGCCGCGTTTTCGGCGGAGGCCGGGTTCAGCGCGCCGGGCAGGGGCTCGCTGGCCGCCTGACCCCAGGCCGTGGCCGCAAGCGAAAGGAAGGCCAAAAGCGCGGCCTGCCGCCACAGGCGCATTGGGGTGGTCCGGCCCGGCATGGGTCGCAGCACCAGGCCCAGCCCGGCGAGGCAGAGCAGCACGCCCGCGCCAAGGGTCACGGGGCTGAACTTCGGGTTCAGGAAATACCAATACAGGCCGGAGCGGGCCAGCGCGGCCATGAAGCCGCCCAGGCACAGCAGGCATAGGCCGTCCATGCGGTCCTGGAAGGTGGCCTTGAAGGTGGCGAGAGCGCTCATTTGAAGACTCCGGCCAGACCCAGGCTCATGGCCAGCATGTATACGCCGACCGCCGGAGCGAGGATGAGCACCAGCGCCACGCGCCGCTGGAACACGCTGGCGAGCGCCGGGATGAGCTTCAGGTCCAGCATGGGGCCCAGGGCCAGGAAGGCCAGCAGGGCGGGGCGCGGGAACATGGACAGGCTGGCGGCCACGAAGGCGTCGGCCTCGGAGCAGATGCTCATGAGCACGGCGAGCAGCATCATGGCGGGCACGGCCAGCCAGAGGTTGGCGGAAACGAGGGTCAGCCATTCCTGCGGCAGGAAGACCTTGAACAGCCCGGCCGCGCATGCGCCCACGATGAGGAACAGGCCCATGTCCAGGAACTCGCGTCCGGTGCCGCGCAGCACATCGAGTAGCCCCTGGGCCAGGCCAGGGTGCTTGCGTTCCCCTGCGTGGTCATGGCCGCAGCCGCAACCGCAGCCTTCCGCATGGGCGTCGTGGGCCATGTCCAGCGTGGGCCGCAAAAGGTCGGGCCCGTTGATGCTCCCGAGCGCCCAGCCCAGCGCCGCGGCGGGCAGCACCACCAGCGCCACGCGCCCGGCCACCATGGAGAGATCGCCCTGGAAGGCCACCCAGGTGGCGGCCAGGGACACCGGATTGACCACCGGGGCCGCCAGCATGAAAGGGATGGCCGCGCCCGCGGGCACGCCTTTTTTGATGAGCCGACGCGTCACCGGCACCACGCCGCACTCGCAGGTGGGCAGCAAGAGCCCGGCGAAGAGCCCCAGGCCGATCTGCGCGGGCAGGCTCTTTTGTCCCAGGCGGGCCAGGGCGTCGTCGCCCACGTAGACGGCGATGACCGACGACAGGAGCGAGCCCAGGAGCAGGAAGGGCGCGGCCTCCAGCACGATGGAGGTGACGATGGCCGCGAAGATGGCGAAGGCGCTCTGATCCATGCTTTCCTTGTGCCGCTTTTCCGAATCTCGGCGTCGGCCAGGCTTGACACTCATGCAACTTTGTTGCAGAGACGATGCAACAGAGTTGCACCGCCTGGGGGTGTAGCCGAAACCGGGAGCGTACGCAATGAGAAAGATGTTCGGGATTCTGGGCGCCGTGCTGCTGGCCTGCGCCATGCCGGTGCTGGCTTTGGCCGGGCCCATGCAGGTGGCGGTGGGCGTGGCTCCGCTGGAGCATTTCGCCAAAAAGATCGGCGGGAATCTGATCCAGACCACCATCCTGGTGCCCGCCGGAGCCGATGCCCACACCTACGAACCCAAGCCCTCGCAGATGCGCGCCCTTTCCGGCGCTGTGCTGTATCTTTCCACCGGGCTGGAGTTCGAGGAAGCCTGGGAGCCCCGCTTGAAGGGCTCGAATCCCAAGCTTCTTTTCGTGCACACCGCAGACGGCCTGAAGAAGCTGCCCATGCCCGAAGGGCACGAGGACCACGGCAAGCCCGGCTCCAAGCTTGGCTCCAAGGCGGACGCCAAGGGCGCGCACGGGCACGACGACGAGATGGATCCGCATGTCTGGGTTTCCCCGGCAAACGCCCGCCAGATTGCCGCCAGGATAGCTGATGCCTTTGCCAAGGCCGACCCGGTCCACGCCAAGGTCTATGCCGCCAACCTCGCGGCCTGGCAGAAGGATATCGACGCCCTGGACGCCCAGTTGAAGGCCGTGTTCGCGGGCATCCCGGCCGACAAGCGCGGCTTCCTGGTGTTCCACCCGGCCTGGGGCTACTTTGCGCGCGACTACGGCCTGATCCAGACGGCCATCGAGTTCGAAGGCAAGGAACCCTCGCCCAGGCGCATGGCGGCCATCGTCAGCCAGGCCAAGGCCAAGGGCGCCAAGGCCATCTTCGTGCAGCCGCAGATGAGCCAGCGCACCGCCGGTGCCATCGCCCAGGCCGTGGGCGCCAAGCTCATCATCGCCGACCCGCTGGCCCCGGACTGGGAGGCCAACCTGTTGAAGGTTGCCAAGGGCTTCCGCGAGGCGTTACAGTAAGCGTCAGCGAAAGCAGGGGAGCATGATGGACGGACAGGAAATACTCGGACGCGGCGGGCTGGCCGCCACGGAAAAGCGCCTGCTGGTGGTGCGCGCCCTGGCAGAAGCCGAGGGCCCAGCAACGCCGCAGGAACTGCTCGCCACACTGGGCGCGCAGCTCAACCGCGTCACCCTGTACCGCATCCTGGACCTTCTTGTGGAGCACAACGTGGCCACCCGGCACAACGCCGGTGAGCGCGCCTTCCGCTACTGCCTGCACACCGGGCACGAGAACCACGCCCACTTCACCTGTTCGCGCTGCGGACACACGGAATGCCTGGACTCCGGCGGGTTCGGCGCAGACCTGAGCGAACTGCTCTCGCACCTGCCCATGCGCGTGGATACGGCGGAGATCCGTTTCGGCGGAGTCTGCCAGGGCTGCCTGCGCGGCTGACCGCGACCGCTAGAAATTACGAGGCCCGGCCAGAGTTCCTGCTCCTGTCCGGGCCTTTTCGCGTCGAATCGGGCGTACCAAGTCTTCCCCCGGAAGCCCATCCCGATCGATTTCCTCCACGAACCAGTACCTGGGCGGTTGCCCGGCGGGAGCCATGTGCGCTAGGGTTGCGCCCGCGCCTGCGGTCCGGTTTCACGCCGGGCCGCGCGCCTGTTTGCTGAGGCGTTTACTGGCGACAACACGGGATTTTCGGAGGACAGATGGAGAACGAGAGATTCATTGACGGAGTGACGCAGATCGGC
>NZ_DATMYK010000053.1:0-11520 GCF_035560995.1 Humidesulfovibrio sp.
GATCCCCGCCGCCGCCGTTCCGGCAAGGAAAAGTCCCACGGAAAGCAGCGCCGTAAAAACGCCGACCTCCTTTGTGAACTCGCCCATACCCGCTCCCGCTTGCGTCAGTGACTGTGTCCTTCGGGAACGCAGGGCTGCCCTGAAGCCGCGCCCATGCCCGTCCCACCCCGCCATTGGCGGTAATATATGCAGAAATGACAGGGGGAGCGGTTCTCCGTCTGTGCGGTACCGCACATAACCCTTGTCTATGCCCCCCTGCCCCGGCCTGCTTCCGCGCGGCCCGCGCCTAGAGGTATTCCGCGTAGAGGTAGACCTCCGCTGCCGGGGGCTTGGGCGCATCCCGTCTCAGGGCCTTGTCCGAGAGCGGACCGGGCAGTGGCGGTCCAGACTGCGGCGCACGTTCGGAATTGGCTAGGGAGGGCACCGTGACGCGGGACTTCCGAAGCGCATCCGCCTTTTTGGCGCTGGCCTTGGCGGACTGCCTGGTGAACGTTTTTTTCATGGCGTCCTTTGGAATCACTCCCGGCACGCAAGAAAGCGAGGCCCGGCATGATGTCGGCAACAGGTTGCAGGAGGGCCGGTGCGCGCCGCCCAGACGGGAGCGTTTTCCGGCATGATCGTGCATTACCCCCCCGCCCGCGCCTCGTCTGTGCGATGGTGCACCTACTGGCGATTGCCAGGAAAGGCCGGGCGCCAGGGTGCCTCAAAGCACGACAAGCCGCGCGACGAAGCAGACGGGGCCGCGCCGTCCGCATCCCACAGACTGGCCGCGGACCGGAGCAACGGGCGCTTTCGCCGCCGCACCGCGAAGCGCGCATGCGACCCGGCAAGACACACTGTAAAGAGCGTCACTTTCCCCCTCGACACCCTCGGCAAAAGCTGTTGTAGTCGTGAAGTGCGCCTCCCTTTGATCCGCACGACAACGACACGCTGTTGTGCCGGACCCAAACGCCCCTCCCTGAAGGTTTCCATGAAGAAGCAGACAGCCCCTCGCCCGCCAAGGCCAACATCCTTGCCCGCCGCCTCGAAGGCCTCCGCCCTGGGCTCGCTCGGCAAACCCGCCCGCGGCACGTCCTCCTTTCCCCTTGTGGGCATCGGCGCTTCCGCCGGAGGCCTGGAAGCGCTGGGGCTCTTTTTCCAGCACATGCCAGCGGGCTCGAACATGGCCTTTGTGGTGGTCCAGCACCTGGACCCGACCCAGAAGGGCCTCATGGTGGAGTTGCTCCAGCGCCTTACGCCCATGCCCGTGGCCCAGGCCAAGGAGCGGATGAGGGTCGCGCCGGGCCACGTGTACGTGATCCCGCCGAACAAAAATCTTTCCATCCTGAATGGCGCGCTGCACCTGTTCGACCCCACGGAACCCCGGGGTCTGCGCCTGCCCATCGACTTTTTCTTCCGCGCCCTGGCCGCGGACCAGAAGGGCAACAGCGTGGGCGTCATCCTCTCGGGCATGGGGTCCGACGGCATGCTGGGGCTGCGGGCCATCCGAGAGAACGCGGGCGTGTGTTTCGTGCAAGACCCGGCCACGGCCAAGTTCGACGGCATGCCCCGCAGCGCCATGGATGCCGGGCTGGCGGACGTGGTCGCCTCGCCGGAAGAACTGCCGGGCAGAATCCTGGCCTTTCTCCAGCACCCACGCCTGACGGACCGGCCCGCCCTGGCCCTGGACCTCAAGTCCCAGAGCTCCCTCGAGAAGATCCTCATCCTGCTGCGTTCCAAGACCGGCCAGGACTTCTCCCACTACAAGAAGAGCACCATCTACCGCCGCATCGAACGGCGCATGGGCCTGCACCAGATAGACAAGATCGCCGCCTATGCCCGCTTCCTCCAGGAGGCCCCCCAGGAAACCGAACTGTTGTTCAAGGAGCTGCTCATCGGCGTGACCAACTTCTTCCGTGATGAGAGCGTGTGGGCGCGGCTGAAACAGCAACTGACGACCACGCTTGCGACCCTTCCCCAGGGCAGCGCCCTGCGGGCCTGGACTCCGGGCTGCTCCACCGGGGAGGAAGCATACTCCCTGGCCATGATCTTCGAAGAGGTCCTGGACGAGGCGCTGCCTCTGGGCAAGCACACCCTGCAAATCTTCGCCACGGATCTGGACGCCGACGCCATCGCCAAGGCCAGAACCGGCCTCTACCCGCTGAACATCGCCACCGACGTGTCCCCGGAGCGCCTGAGCCGGTTCTTTGTTCAGGAAGAAAACGGCTACCGCGTGAGCAAGCAGCTGCGCGAAAGCGTGATTTTCGCGCCCCAGAACGTAATCATGGAGCCGCCCTTCACCAGGCTCGACATCCTCATCTGCCGCAACCTGCTCATTTACCTGGACGCGGATCTGCAGAAGCGGCTCATCCCCCTGTTCCACTACGCCCTGAAGCCCGACGGAATCCTGTGCCTCGGCACCTCGGAGACCATCGGCCAGTTCGCCGACCTCTTCGCCCCGCTGGACACCAAGACCCGGCTGTACAGGCGGCTGGTCCATACCGGCCGCTCCGGACAGGTGGAGTTTCCCTCCAAGCACAACCCGCTGCTGCCCGGAACGCCCCAGCCGCTGACCAGCGCCGACGCGGCCAAGCCCCAGCTCCCCAACGTCCAGACCCTGGCGGACCAGTTCCTGCTGCAGCGCTTCGCCCCTGCCGCCGTGCTGACCAACAGCCAGGGTGACATCCTGTACATCAGCGGCCGCACGGGAAAATTCCTGGAGCCCGCCGCGGGCAAGGCCAACTGGAACGTCTTCGTCATGGCCCGCGGCGACCTGCGCCTGGAGCTCACGAGCGCCTTCCACCGGGCCGTGCGGCAGGACGAGCCCGTGGTGCTTAAAGGCCGCAACCTGGGCGCAGGCAGCGGGGCCCTGGCCGTGGACGTCACCGTGCAGAGACTTCAGGAGGACTCCGCCCTCAAGGATCTGGTGATTGTCGTGTTCAGCGAGGTGCCCGCACAGACCCAACCCGGCGCCGCCGACGGCAAGCCCCTTTCCCCAAAGGCCCAAAGCCAGCTGGAACATCTGAAGATCGACCTGCTCATGACCCGCGAGGAATTGCAGCTGTGCAGGGAAGAGATGCAGACCTCCCAGGAAGAGCTCAAGTCCACCAACGAGGAGCTGCAATCCACGAACGAGGAGCTGCAATCCACGAACGAGGAGCTGACCACGTCCAAGGAAGAGACCCAGTCCATGAACGAGGAGCTGCAGACCGTCAACGCGGAGCTGCAATCCAAACTGGACGACCTGTCCCGGTCGAACAACGACCTGAAGAATCTTTTGAACAGCACGGACATAGCCACCCTGTTCCTGGACGAAGCCCTGAACGTCCGGCGCTTCACGCCGCAGACCGCCAAGCTCATCAAGCTCATTCCCGGCGACATCGGGCGGTCCATCACCGACATCGTGAACGAACTGGAATACCCGGAGATGGTGGCCGACGCCCAGCGCGTGCTGGAGACCCTGGTCTTCGTGGAGAAGCCCGTGGTCAGCCGCGACGGCCGCTGGTTCCTGGTGCGCATCACGCCGTACCGGACCCTGGACAACCGCATCGACGGAGTGGTCATCACCTTTTCGGACGTCAGCACCGCCAAGCGGCTTGAGGTCTCCCTGCGGGAGAACGGGCGGCAGATGCAGACCCTGCTGCAGGACATGCCCAGTCCCTTCGCCCTGCTGGAATCCGTGTTCGACAAGGACGGCGGCCTGACGGACGCCAAGTTCGTCTTCGTGAACACCGCCTTCGAGAGCAGCACCGGCGTCCGCCAGGCGGACGTTGCGGGGGCCACACTCCACACGGTCTGGCCCCACCTCGGCAAGGGCGCGCTTCCGGCCATGGAGCGGGCGGTGGAAACCGGCGCCGTGCAGCGCCTGAAAATGGCCATCCTCCCAAAGGACAAGGAATTTCGGGCCACGGTCTACCGCCCGGACGGAGACCGCAGCCGCATTTGCGTCACATTGGAGAGAGCCGCCAAGACCTAGACCGCCAGCCGCCAGCCGAGCTGGCACAAGGAAAGCCATGGACACGAACACACGGGCTTCACTGGACGCAGAGGAACTGCGCCGCAGAGCCGAGAAGCGCATGCAGGAGACGGCGGCGCTGGAGGGTTCCCACCAGGGCGAAATCAATACCCTTCGGCTGGTCAACGAAATGCTCAAGATCCACCAGATCGAGCTGGAGATCCAGAACGAGGAGCTGGTGCAGGCCAGGGAGGAGCTGGAGGCGGAAAAAACCCGCTACGCCGAGCTCTACGAGTTCGCGCCCGTGGGGTATCTGAATCTGGACGAATGCGGCGTGCTGCGTAAGATAAACCTGTCCGGCTCTGTGCTCCTCGGCGTAGAGCGGGCCGGAGCCCTGGACAACCCGCTGGAATTACACATCGCCCCGGCCGACCGCAAAGCTTTCAGAGAGTTCATCGCCAGCGTGTTCAAGGGCCCCGGCAAGGCCGTCTGCGAGCTGGGGCTGGTGTCCCAGGGGCCGCACGTCTCCGCGCGCCTTGAGGGCAGCCTTTCCCCAGACGGCCAGACCTGCCTGACCATGATGCAGGACATCACGGAGCGCAAAGCGCTGCAGGACGCCCAGGACTTCCTGTTGCGCTGCGGGCTGAAGCCCGGCGGTCTGGACTTCTTCCAGGACCTGACCCGCTATCTGGCCCAAGTGCTGGACGCGGACTGCGTCTCCATAGAACGCCTGTCCGGCGAGCGCTACACCACCGAGGTTCTTGCGGCGTATGCGGGCGGCCAGTTCCAGAGCAGTGCCCCCTCCTCTCTTGAGAACAGCCCCGGCAATGGCGTGGTGGACAAGGCGGCACGCAGCTACCCGAAGCGCGCGCGCCTGCTGTTTCCCAAGGACGCGCGCCTGCAGGCCCTCCAGGCCGAAAGCTACGTGGGGGCAACCCTTTGGAGCGCGGAGGGTCAACCAATCGGGCTCATCGCCGCCATGGGTTCCAAGCGCCAGGTCAACCAGCAACTGGCGGAGGCTCTGCTGCACATGGTCGGCATCCGAGTAGCCGGAGAACTTGAGCGCCTGAAGGCGGTCTAGGCCGCCCAGGCCGTGCCACGCCGCCTGCGACCCGGCAGGCGCGCGGGGCACGGTGGTGCGGGCGCTTTTCAGCAATCGGCGCGCGCACCACCGGTTCGCAGGCATTGGCTTGGGCGCTGAGCCAGATAGGGCAGCAGGCGGCTGGTCTCCCCCTTGACCACGGCGTAGCACTCGCAGCATTGCCTCTCAAGTTCGGACCGGTTCAGCACCGTAATGCGCCCGCGGCTGTACTCGATGATCCCCAGCTTCTGCAGTTTGCCCGCAGCCTCGGTGACGCCCTCGCGGCGCACGCCGAGCATGTTTGCGATGAGTTCCTGCGTCATGGCTAGGTGGTTGTCCGCCGAGCGGTCCAGAGAGAGCAGGAGCAGGCGGCACAGCTGCTGCACTATGGAGTGGTGGCGGTTGCAGACCGCCGTCTGAGACATCTGCGTGAACAAAACCTGGGTGTAGCGCAGCATGATCATCATCAACTCGCCGTGCCGGTTGCATTCGTCCTTGAACTTCTGGCCGTGCAGCCGGTAGGCGTACCCGGCCCCCCGCACCAGCGCCTGGTTGGGCGTGCTGCCCCCTCCCATGAACAGCGCAATGCCGATGAGCCCCTCGCAGCCGACCACCGAAATCTCCGCCGAAGATCCATTTTCCATGACATACAGAAGCGAGACGATGGCAGTGGCGGGGAAATAGACATTGCGCATGGTATCCCCTGATTCGCACAAGACCTTTCCAAGCGGGAGCAGTTCCAGCTCCAGATGGGGAAGCAGTCGGTTCTGCACTCCGGCTGGCAGGCTTGCCAGCATTTTGTTTAGAAGCACAGTGGACGTCTCGAGCATGCACCCGCCTTTTGCTGTTGGGTATAACTGATTGCTACTATGGCTTATTCCAATCCACACCCCTGTCCGTGCGCTACCGTACGTACCGAAGGACAAGTATTTCGGTCCCAGGCTCCAAAAGAGGCCCGTCCAGATATTACATTCGCGATACTAGGTATTTGACTGGCAATGCACAGACATTGCATTATGAAATAATTATGCTGCAGCAGGCATAATTATTGACGCGCATATCGGGCAGGAGATTCATTCCGGCAACGGCAGGCCGGGCAAGTCTCCGGGGCCGCCATAGGCCGTGACCGGCCGAGGGCACTGGCAGAGCCAACCCGACCAGCCCACGCCAAACGTCTGAATATTTTCAATCGTCATTCAAGCAAGTTACTACACCAGGGAGCCCTTCGCCTCCCTGGCGCGCTGCCGCTCGCCCCCTGCCCTGCCCAGTGCCGCCACCGCGCCCGCACCATGCCCGGAGGCCAAGCGCGGCCGCCTTCCTTTGAACCTTATGCGCGGCGTCGCACGGACGGGGCCTTTGTTCGCTGCCATGGTGTTCAGACCAAGACTTCGCAATGACGCGAATCAGGGAGCAGACGGAGGCCAGCGTGAACAATATTATTGCAAAGCAAACAGATGAAATAACACAAAAGAACAGCAGAGAGCCTCGCCCTGGAAAGACCGGCGCCACGGCAGACGCCGCGAAGCCGAAAGCAGGAAAGGCCGTCGGCTCGTCCATGCGGCAGGCCGCGCAGACCAGGGTTCCCAGGGGCCCCTTCAAGACGCTGACCATACCCGAATCCTGGTACAACTCGCTCCATGCCTCCTCGAACTCGGGCGACGCCGCAGACGGGGAGAAGGAATGACATGTGCTTTCCCTGCGTGAACGAATCGATGAGCGCCGCAACGGCATGAGGGCGCACTCACGGCGGCCCTGAGCGGCTTGCCAGTCAAGGCGGGCAGGACCAGCCCGACGCGGGGAACTGCGGCCCGGGCGAGTTTCATCGAGAGCGACTAGCCCCAGACCAGTCCGGGCAGCCTGCGCATGAGCCTCATGGCGGGCCAGGCTGGCCGAACCCGGCCCGCAGACACATTGAGCGGCAGCTTCCGCGCTTCCGGGCCGGGGGCCAGTGCGCACAAGGGAAGAGCAAGACGACAGGCTGTTCGCTGCCGCACAGACGCAAGCTCCGGCATGGTGACACAAGCAATACAGAGGTGAAATGCAATGGGAAATGAATCCGATTCTGAACACTCTGGTGGAGAGAACTACTGCATAAACTGCGGGAAGGTCATCCCGTTCATCGGGAATCCTTTCACGCCGGGCACGTGGGTGTGCGAAGAATGCCAAGAAAAAATGAATGCCGCCGCTGCGGACCTCCCTGAGTGACGGAGGGCGGAATCGGCGCACGCATCTTCCCGTGAGGGCAATGCCCTAGCGGCTGGCCCGCCCTCACGGGTTGCGCGGATATTTCCTTGCCGTTCCGGACGGCCATACAGGCCTTCCGCTCGGCACACGCACCAGGGTCTGGCGACAGCACCCTGGTCCTTGATCTCCGCAGCTTTGCCCGGCGGATGTCCCCCTCTGTTCGCCTGGCATTGTGACGCCGCCCCCTCCTCAGCAACAGGGGAGGGGGCGGCAAACCGAAGCAGCGCAGGCCCGCCGAATCAGGGAAGCATGCTGGCATCTTGGCGGAGAGGCGCGCTCAATCTCTGCAAGCCCCTTGGCGCCGGGGCCGCTGTATTTCCAAAGGGTTCTAATCGGCGCGGCACCAAGTGCGGCAGCCCCGACGCAACATGTAACCGGTGGAGGAGACGCTCTTGAAAAAAAACATCTGCTTTTTGGCGTTGGCCCTGTCCCTGTCGTCTTCAATGGTGATCAACACCACGGTGTTCGCATCCGAGATGGACGACCGCATCGAGTCATCCGCGAAGCAGAGCTATGTCTTCAGGACATATCTCAAGAACGACAACATCAAGGTGGTTTCCAAGGGTGGCGAAACAACCCTGACCGGAACCGTGACGGAAGAATCACACAAGGCCCTTGCCCGCGATACCGTGGCAAGCATGCCCGGCGTGAAGAGTGTGGACAACAAGCTGACCCTGAAGAGCGCGGGACCGGCCACCGGGAGCAATGCCTGGCTCGTCACCAAGGTCAAGCTGACGCTCCTGTTCCACAAGAACGTGAACGCCTCGGCCACTAAGGTCTCCGCGCAGAACGGGCGGATCACCCTGCGCGGCAAGGCCGCCAGTATGGCCCAGAAGGATCTGACCACCGAGTACGCGGCGGATGTGGACGGCGTCACCGGCGTCAAGAACGAGATGCTGGTGGCGGACGCGGCCACCAAGAAGGGCGCGGCACCGGCCGAGTCCAAGATGGATGCCGCGGGCGAATCCGTTGACGATGCGTCCGTCACCGCCCTGGTGAAGGCTACCCTGCTCTACCACCGCTCCACCAGCGCCCT
This sequence comes from Humidesulfovibrio sp., assembly GCF_035560995.1. Classification (GTDB taxonomy): domain Bacteria; phylum Desulfobacterota; class Desulfovibrionia; order Desulfovibrionales; family Desulfovibrionaceae; genus Humidesulfovibrio. The sequence continues at coordinate 8,296 of NZ_DATMYK010000053.1, forward strand.
CAATACCGGCGTGGAAACCAAGGACGGCCTCGTCACCTTGAGCGGCAAGGCCAAGAACGCGGCGGAGAAGGACTTGGCCGAGAAGCTCGCCAGCGACGTGCATGGCGTGAAGAAGGTGGTCAACAACATCACTGTTGGCTGAATTGACCCCAAGGCACGGGGACGGCAACACGCTGAGGGGACAGCACCCCCGGAGCCCTCGGACAAGGTTCAGGCCGAGGCGGACAAGGTTTCCGTGCTCAAACTGCTCCAGATCATCGTGGGCTCCGGCAAGAAGGGGGGAACCCGCTGAGAGGTGAGGCCAGCGCCGACCAGAATTGCAGGGGCAAAGCCCCGCAACGTCGTTCCGCTGCGGGCGGCCCGGGGGAAACCGCCGGGAAGCCACGCCGCAGCATCACCCACAAACGAAGGTGCGCGCCATGTCACTTGGTTCAATTCTCCTTGTCGTTCTGGCCCTCGCATTCATCGGAGCAATCCCCATATGGCCCCACAGCATGTCCTGGGGCTACATGCCCAGCGGTGGGCTGGGCATTGTCGCCGTCATCCTCGTGATTCTGCTGCTGACCGGCAGACTCTAGGCTGCAGCATCCCAGAACAATCTAACAAAACTGGAGAAATATCATGAAATCGAGCACCGAGGACAAGGTTGAGGGCGAACTGCACAAGGTTTCCGGAAACATCAAGGAAGCCGTGGGCAAGGTCACCGACAACCCCAAGCTTACCGCCAAGGGCCAGGCCGAAAACATGGCCGGCAAGGTTCAGGTGAAGGTGGGCGAGATCAAGAAGGTTGCCGGAAAGTAGCACGCGAGCCCAGCCTCGCCGAAACGGGCATCCAGGCCCCCGCCAGCCGCAGCATCCGCTTCCGGCCGGCCTGGATGCCCGCCTCCGCGGGCGCAAGTGGCACATGGAGTTTTCCGCATCCCGCAAACTCCCCTCTAATGATTAGCCACAAGGAGAATGACAGTGAACATGAATTCAGCGGTTGGCGTCTTCAGCAATCATGTCGACGCCGAGGGGGCCGTCAAGGAACTGCAGCAGGCCGGCTGCGACATGAAGAAGCTGTCCGTCATCAGCAAGGACTACCACACGGAGGAAAACGTCGTCGGCTACTACAACACCGGCGACCGCATGGCCACCTGGGGAAAGTTCGGCCTGTTCTGGGGCCTCATGTGGGGGCTTCTCTTCGGATCCGCCTTCTTTGTCATTCCAGGCCTCGGGCCGGTCATCATCGGCGGCCCGGTTGTCGCCTGGATCATCGGCGCCCTGGAGACCTCCGTGGTCACCGGAGGTCTCTCGGCCCTTGGCGCCGCCCTTGTCGGCATCGGAATCCCCAAGGACAGCGTCATCCGCTATGAAACAGCACTTAAGAGTGATAAATTCCTCATTCTTTTACACGGAACCACAACCGAGGTCGAGCAGGCCAAGGGCATCCTGCTGCGGACCAAGGCAGAAGAGGCCTACATGCACCAAAACATTTCCGCGTCCCCTCTGCGCCTGGCCTCCTGACGCGCGAAATCCAGCTTTCCCGCACCAAACCCGCCAATGTCACCACGCCGTCGTTCAGGCCGGGCCGCCTGACAACAACGCATAGAGCAAAAGGAAGATACGCATGTTGACCAAAGCAAAGATGCTCACCGGGTACAGCCTGCACTGTCTGGATGGCGAAATCGGCAAGGTCGTGGAGTTCTACTTCGATGATCAGCACTGGGGCATCCGCTACCTGGTGGCAAATACGGGAAACTGGCTGACGGGCAAGCAGGTGCTCATCTCCCCCTATGCCCTGATCGCCGTTGACGCAGTCGCCGGGAACATCCGCGTGAACCTCACGAAACGGCAGATAGAGGAAGGCCCTCCCCTGGACACGGACAAGCCCGTTTCGCGCCAGTTCGAGCAGGACTACTACGCCTATTACGGCTGGCCCATGTATTGGAGCGGTCGCTACATGTGGGGCTATTCCCCCTTCCTCGCGCGCGATCCCGCGCAGTGGCGGGAGCCCGTGCAAGGCGGCGAGGCCTGGAACCCCCATCTGCGCAGCATGAACGACGTGAGCGGCCACACCATCCAGGCCTCGGACGGCGAGATAGGCCATGTGGATGACTTCATCATCGACGACGAGACCTGGGCCATCCGCTACTTCATCATCGACACCCAGAACTGGTGGCCGGGAAAGCACGTGCTTGTGGCCCCGCAATGGATCGACAAGATCAGCTGGAGCGAGTCGACCGTCTTTGTGAACCTCACCCGCGACAGCATCATGCAGTCCCCGGAATACACCGGGCAGGAGCTCGTGTCGCGCGACTACGAGATCGGCCTGCACCACCACTACAACCGCAAGGGATACTGGGCGAAATAGCGCCAAGCGGCGACACGCGGAGCAAATGCCGCGGTCCTCGACCGGGCCAACCCGGGATTCCGTTCGCAGCAGCCGGACAGGAATACAAGGGAGACACAGCCATGAGCATTGCGAAAAAGGTGGCCCTGATCACGGGAGCCGGACAGGGCATCGGACGCGGCATCGCCCTGCGCCTGGCCAAAGACGGCGCGGCCGTCGCCCTTGTGGGCAGGCACGAGGAGCCCCTGGCCGTCGTGGCCAGGGAGGTCGAGAATCTCGGGCGCAGGGCCGCCGTCTTCGTCGCCGACGTCAGCGACCGCGCGCAGGTTTACGCCGCAGTGGACCACGCCGAGAAGCGGCTCGGCGGCTTCGACATCATGGTCAACAACGCGGGCATCGCCCAGGTCCAGACCATCGCCAACGCCACCCCCGAAGAAGTGGACCGCATCTTCAAGATCAACTTCCAGGGCGTGCTGTGGGGAACCCAGGCGGCGGCGGCGAAGTTCATCGCTCTGGGCCGCAAGGGCAAGATCATCAACGCCTCCTCCATCGCCGGGCACGAAGGGTATGCGCTCCTCGGCATCTACTCGGCCACCAAGTTCGCCGTGCGCGCCTTGACCCAGGCCGCGGCCAAGGAGTTCGCCAGCCGCGGCATCACGGTCAACGCCTACTGCCCCGGCGTGGTGGGCACGGCCATGTGGGTGGAGATCGATAAGCGCATGGCCGAGCTGACCGGCGCGGCCATCGGCGAGACCTACAAGAAATACGTCGAGGGCATCGCCCTGGGCAGGGCCGAAACGCCGGAGGATGTCGCCGCCTTCGTGTCCTTTCTGGCAGGACCGGATTCCGACTACATGACGGGCCAGGCTCCGCTCATTGACGGCGGCATGGTC
>NZ_DATMYK010000054.1:0-19328 GCF_035560995.1 Humidesulfovibrio sp.
GGGGGGTATTGTTGCCGGTTCCTGCGTATTTTGCAAGGTTCGGGCCGATATTGGGTTGCCGGGACGGCGCGGAGACCGGGGCGGATGTTGACAGCGGGCCGCAAGCCCTCTAGGTTTTCCTGCTGTTTCACTGGAGGACCCTCGGCCATGGCCGCACCCATCACCTACCTCATCCCCACCCACGAGCGGCACGGCTATTTGCGCCGGGCCCTGGCCTACTATGAGGGCGTGGACGCGGACATCCTGGTGGCCGATTCCAGTGCGCAGGCCCTGCCGGAAGCGGAACAACTGCCCGCGCGGGTCCAGTACCGGCACTTTCCCGGCCAAGGATACATGCAGAAGCTTTCACAGGTGGCGCAGCTGGTGACCACGCCCTTTGTGGTGCTCTGTGCGGACGACGATTTCACGGTGCCGCGCGCGGTGGCGGCCTGCCAGGCTTTTCTGGAGTCCAACGCGGGCTATGCCTCGGCCCAGGGCGACTATTTGAATGCGCAGCTCGAGCCCGCGGGCATCCATCTGCGGCCCGCCTACCCCCAGGCCTTGCAGGTGCGCGTGGACGCCGCGCTGGCCTCGGAGCGGCTGCTGGAAGTCTCCTCGCCCTATGTGCCCGTGTACTACGCGGTGCACCGGACAGAGTCGCTGCGGGACTACGCGCGCTTGGCCCAGGGACTGGAGAACTACAACCTGCTGGAGATGCTTTTCGGGCTGGTTGCGGCCATCCACGGCAAACACGCGCGGTTGCCCATGCTCTACGGCGTGCGCGAGGTGGTGCCCAGCGTGGCGGCCAAGGACCCCCGGCGCAGGCACGGGCTGGACAAGGTTTCCACCCTGCCGGAGTACGCGGCGGAGTACGGACGCTTTGTGACCGGCGCGGCCGGGCTGCTGGCCCAGCGCCAGGGCTTGGCGCAGGCCGAGGCGGAGCAGGCCGTGCGCGACGCGGTGGCCCTGTTCGCCTCGCGCTACTGCGGGCACCAGCAACGCCGCAGCTTCTGGCGCAAGCTGCCCAAGTATCTGCGCCGCCTGAGAAACCGCGTCACCGGCCGCGACCCGGAGGTTTTGGCCCTGCGCGCGGCCGACGAACATGCCGTGCGCGAGCTGCTCTCCGGCCACGAGTCGGGGGAACAGGGCAAGGGCGCGGTGGCGGACCTTTCGGACATTTTGCTGCGCATGACGCCGGGGGCCAAGGCCCGGCCCATGGCCAAGTCTGGAGGCGACGCATGAGCGAAGCACAAACGCCGCGAATTCCTTCCCTGATCCTGTGGGGAGCCACGGGCCAGGCCGTGGTGCTGCACGAATTTCTCTGCCCGGAAGCGTACCGGCTGGCCGCCGTGTTCGACAACGACCCGGCCTGCCAGCCGCCTTTCGCCCATGCGCCGCTTTTGATCGGCGAAGCCGGGCTTGCGGCCTGGCTGGAAATGAACGACAAGGCGGGCGCGGCGCGCGCGCAAACGCATTTCTGCGTAGCCATCGGCGGCGGGCGCGGGGCGGACCGTGCGGCCATCTCCCGGCGGCTTCTGGCCCTTGGGCTTACGGTGGCCTGCGCCGCGCACCCCCGGTCCGTCATCGCGCGGGATGCGGTGCTGGGCCAGGGCGCGCAGATTCTGGCCGGTGCGGTGGTGGCCGCGCGGGCGCATATTTCCGACTGGTGCATCGTGAACACGAAGGCCAGCGTGGACCATGAATGCCGCTTGGGCCAGGGCGTGCACATCGGGCCCGGTGCCACCCTGTGCGGCCTGGTGGACGTGGGCGAGAACGCCTTCATCGGGGCCGGGGCCGTGGTGCTGCCAAGAATATCCATCGGCGCGGGCGCGATTGTGGGCGCGGGCGCCGTGGTCACACGCGATGTGCCGGACAACGCCATTGTGGCGGGCAACCCCGCCAAACCTTTGCAAGGAACCAGCAAATGACCGAACACGAACGCTTTTTGGCCGAACGCGCGGAGAACATCCGCGCCCAGGGACAGGACAAGGCCCTGGTGAAGGCCGGGCTCGACTTTGTGGGCGCCACGGGCCAGTACAAGTACTCCTACAATTTCTCCTGGATGGGCCGGCCCATCATCCAGTTCCCCCAGGACATGGTCGCCATGCAGGAGATCATCTGGGACTACAAGCCGGAGATCATCGTGGAGACGGGCATCGCCCACGGCGGTTCGCTGGTCTACTACGCCTCCATCCTGGAACTCATCGGTGGTGACGCTTTCGTGCTCGGCGTGGACATCGACATCCGCGCCCACAACCGCGCGGCCATAGAGGCCCACCCCATGGCCAAACGCATCCGGATGATCCAGGGTTCGGCCATCGAGCAGAGCACCGTGGACCAGGTCTTCGCCATCGCCAAGGGCAAGCGCGCCTTGGTCTGCCTGGATTCCAACCACACCCACGAGCACGTGCTGGCCGAGCTGCGCATGTACTCGCCCCTGGTCAAGAAGGGCGGCTATCTCTGCGTGTTCGACACCGTGGTGGAGGACATGCCCGAGGACGCCTTCCCGGACCGTCCCTGGGGCCGGGGCGACAACCCCAAGACCGCCGTGTGGGAATTTTTGAAGGAAAACGACCGCTTCCTGGTGGACAAGGACATTGAGCACAAGCTTTTGTTCACCGTCTGCCCCGACGGCTACCTGAAGTGCGTGAAGGACTAGGAGGAGACGCGACGTGAGCGGCGAAAGCGCGAACGAACGCATTTTCGTTTCCGGCCCCTGGGTGACGGAGCTGGAGGTTTCCTACGTGGCCGAGGCCGCGCGCACCGCCTGGCTGGACAAGGCCGGGGTGTTCAACGCCCGCTTCGAAAAGGCCTTTGCCGAGTACATGGGCTCCGCCCACGCGGCCAGCCTGCCCTCCTGCACCTCCGGCCTGCACCTGGCCCTGGCGGCCCTTGGCGTGGGCCCCGGCGACGAGGTCATCGTGCCCGACCTCACCTGGATCGCCTCGGCCGCGCCGGTGAGCTACGTGGGCGCCACGCCGGTGTTCGCCGACGTGGACCGCGCCACCTGGTGCATGGACGCCGCCAGTTTCGAATCGCTCATCACGCCGCGCACCAAGGCGGTGATTCCCGTGGACCTGTACGGCGGCATGCCCGATTACGACGCCCTGCTCGCCGTGGCGGCCCGGCACAATATTCCGGTCATCGAGGACGCGGCCGAGGCCCTGGGCAGCCAGTGGAAGGGCGCGCGCGCGGGCAAGCTGGGGCGCATCGGCGTGTTCAGCTTCCACGGCTCCAAGACCATGACCACGGGCGAGGGCGGCATGCTCGTCACCGACGACGACGCGCTCTTTGCCCGCATCCAGTTTCTGCGCGACCATGGCCGCATCCCCGGCGACGTTTCCTTCGTCAACGCCGAGGTGGCCTTCAAGTACAAGATGAGCGCCCTGCAGGCGGCCTTCGGCCTGGCCCAGCTGGAACGCGTGGAGGAGCTGGTGGCCAAGAAGCGCCAGATCTTCTCCTGGTATGAGGAGCGCCTGAGGGGCCTGCCCGGCGTGACCCTGAACGCCCAGCCCGACGGCATGCTGAACTCCTACTGGATGGTCACCATCGTGCTCGACCCGGCCCTGGCCCAGGCGAAAGGCCTGGACAAGGCCCGGCTCATGGCCCTGTTCAAGGCGCAGAACATCGACACCCGGCCCTTCTTCAGCCCGCTGTCGTCCATTCCGGCCTACGCGGACACGGACCAGGGCAAAGCGGCCCGGGCGCGCAACGCCGCCTCTTACGCCATCGGGCCCTACGGGCTGAACCTGCCCTGCGGCATGAGCCTGACCGAGGCCCAGGCCGAGCGGGTCTGCGCGTCGCTCAAAGACATCTTGAACTCCAAGCCGGCCGCCTAAAGGCCTGAAGGATACCAGCATGGAAGTCGTTCTGCTCTGCGGCGGCCTCGGCACCCGCCTGCGCGAGGAAACCGAGTTCAGGCCCAAGCCCATGGTGAACATCGGCCCCCGGCCCATCCTCTGGCACATCATGAAGGTCTTCGCCTCCCAGGGGCACCAGGACTTCGTGCTGGCCCTGGGCTACAAGGGCGAGATGATCAAGGACTACTTCCTCAACTACGAGGCCATGAACAACGACGTGACCATCGAGCTGGGCAAGCCGGACAAGGCGCTGCTGCATTCCTGCCACGAGGAATGCGGCTGGAAGATCACCCTGGCCGACACGGGCGAAAAGGCCCTCAAGGGCGCGCGCCTGAAGAAGATTGAGAAGTACGTCAAGGGCGACACCTTCCTGCTGACCTATGGCGACGGCGTGGCCAACGTGGATATCGAGAAGCTGGTGGCCTTCCACAAGAGCCACGGCAAGATGGTCACGCTCACCGGCGTGAATCCGGCCTCGCGCTTCGGCGAATTGAAGCTCGACGGCGACCGGGTGACGCGCTTCCACGAGAAGCCCACCGGCCCCGGCCAGGGCACGGACGCCTTCATCAACGGCGGCTACATGGTCATGAACCGGGCGATCTTCGACCGCGTGACCGACGACGACTCCTGCGACCTGGAGTACGGCCCGCTGGAGGCCCTGGCCGAGGAAGGCCAGCTCATGGTCTACCGGCACCACGGCTTCTGGGCCTGCATGGACACCCTGCGCGACACCGAGTACCTGAACAAGCTCTGGACCGAGGGCCGGGCCGGCTGGAAGGTCTGGTAGCCCAGGCCGCACAAGGAGACCGCATGCTGCGCGTCATGGACGGATTCTATCGGGGCCGCAAGGTGCTCATCACCGGGCACACGGGCTTCAAGGGCGCGTGGATGTGCCTGCTGCTTTCCCGCGCCGGGGCCAAGGTGCTGGGCTATTCCCTGGACCCGCCGAGCACGCCCTCGCTCTTCGGGCTCACCCGCCTGGACAGCGAGCCCTTGCCCGGGCTGGCCTCCATCCACGCCGACATCCTGGACCTGCCGCGCCTCTCGCAGACCGTGGCCGAGTTCGACCCGGACGTGGTCATCCACATGGCCGCCCAGTCCCTGGTGCGCCCGTCCTACACCGATCCGGCGGGCACCTTCGCCGCCAACGTGCAGGGCACGGTGAACCTGCTGGAGGCCTGCCGCAAGAGTCCGCCGCAAAAGGGCCAGCGTCGCGCCATCGTCACCGTGACCAGCGACAAGTGCTACGAGAACCGCGAGTGGCTCTACGGCTACCGCGAGGTGGACCGCCTGGGCGGACACGACCCCTACTCCGCCAGCAAGGCCTGCGCGGAGCTGGCTGCGCAGTCCTTCGCCCGCGCTTTTTTCGGGCCAGACCCGGCCCAGGGCACCATCCTGGCCAGCGCGCGCGCGGGCAACGTCATCGGCGGGGGCGATTTCGCCACGGACCGCCTGGTGCCGGACATGGCCCGCGCCTTTGCCAAGGGCGAGGCCGTGCACATCCGCCGCCCGCAGGCCGTGCGACCCTGGCAGCACGTGCTGGAGCCCGTGGCCGCCTATCTGCTGCTGGCCCGGCGCATGCTGGAGGCCGGGCACCAGTTCGCCGGGGCCTGGAACTTCGGCCCGCCCAACCGCGACGTGCGCACCGTGGGCGAGGTGGCGGCGCGCTTCGCCGAAATCTGGGGGCCGGAGGCCATGCTCGACCTGACGCGCGACCTGAACCAGGGCCCGCACGAGGCCGGACTGCTGACGCTCGACTGCGCCAAGGCCCACAGCCTGCTGGGCTGGAAGCCCAGGCTCGACCTGGACGCGGCGCTCATCTGGTGCGCGGGCTGGTACCGCGCCTGGGCGGACGCCAAAATGGACCTGCGCGCCCTGTGCAACACCCGCATTGACGAATTCTTCGACGAATAGCCGGCGAAGAGCCCGCGAGCAGCATATGGCCAGCCTGACCCTGCACGAAACGCCCCTTGCCGGGCTGATGGTGGTGGAGACCACCCCCGTGGGCGACGCCCGCGGCAGCTTTGCGCGGCTGTTCTGCGCCCGCGAGTTGGAGTCCCTTGGCCTGCCCGGGCCCATCGCGCAGATCAACCACTCCTTCACCGCTGCCACGGGCACGGTGCGCGGCCTGCACTTCCAGCGCCCGCCAAAGGCCGAGGCCAAGCTCATCCGCTGCCTGCGCGGCCGCGTGCTGGATGTGGCCGTGGACCTGCGCAAGGGCTCGCCCACGTTCCTCAAATGGCACGCCGTGGAACTGACGCCGGAGAATCACAAGGCTTTCTACCTGCCGCAAGGCTTTGCCCACGGCTTTCAGACCCTGGCGCCCGATTGCGAGCTGCTCTACCTGCACACCGAATTTTACAGCCCGGAGCACGAGGGCGGCCTGCGCCATGACGACCCGGCCCTCGGCATCGCCTGGCCCCTGCCCGTGGCCGAACTGTCCGCCCGGGACCGAGCGCATCCGCTCGTCCATTCCGAGAATGGCCTGGACTTCACCCCCCTGGAGATTCAATGAACTGCCGCTTCTGCAACACCCCGCTGTCCCAGGTCTTCCTCGACCTGGGCGCCGCGCCCGCGTCCAACTCCTTCCTGAAGCCGGAGGAGCTGAACAGCCCCGAGGCCTACTACCCGCTCAAGCTCTTCGTCTGCCCGGACTGCTCCCTGGTGCAGGTGGAGGAGGTCAAAAGCAGCACGGAGATATTCTCCAGCGAGTACGTGTACTTTTCGTCCTTCTCGCGCAGCTGGCTTGCGCACGCCAAGGCCTATGTGGAGTCCACCCTGCCCAGGCTCGGCCTTGGCAAGGATTCCCTCGTCATGGAGATAGCGAGCAACGACGGCTATCTGCTGCAGTACGTGCGCGCGGCCGGGGTGCCCTGTCTGGGCATTGAGCCCACTGCCAGCACGGCCAAGGCGGCGCGGGAAAAGGGCGTGGAGAGCCTTGAGGAGTTCTTCGGCGTGGCCCTGGCCGAGCGCCTGAAGGCCGAGGGCCGCCAGGCTGACCTCATCGTGGGCAACAACGTGCTGGCCCACGTGCCGAACATCAACGACTTCGTTGGAGGGTTGCGGATCGCCCTCAAGGACGGCGGACTCGTCAACATGGAGTTCCCGCACCTTTACCGGCTGGTGGAATCCGCCCAGTTCGACACCGTGTACCACGAGCACTTCTCGTACCTGTCCCTTTCCTCCGTGCGGCGCATCTTCGCCGCCCAGGGCCTTGCCGTGTTCGACGTGGAGGAGCTGCCCACCCACGGCGGCAGCTTGCGCATCCACGCCCGGCGCGAGGGCGACCCCAAGGCCGCGGAGACCGAACGCCTGCACGCCGTGCTGCGCATGGAGCAGGCCGCGGGCATGCTCACCCCCGCCTACTACCAGGGCTTCCAGGAGCGCGTGGAGCGCATCAAGGCCGAGCTGCTGGGCTTCCTGGCCGAGCAGACCCTGGCGCGCAAGAAGGTGGCCGCCTACGGCGCGGCGGCCAAGGGCAACACCCTGCTGAACTTCTGCGGCGTCAAACCCGGCCAGGTGGCCTTCGTGTGCGACGCCAGCCCGCACAAGCAGGGGCTCTTCCTGCCCGGCAGCCGCATCCCGGTGCTGCACCCGGACGCCATCCGCGAGCAGAAGCCGGATTTCGTGCTCATCCTGCCCTGGAACATCAAAGACGAAATCATGTCCCAGCTGGACTGCATCCGCCAGTGGGGCGGCCGCTTCGTGGTGCCCATTCCCAGCCCGGAGGTCATCTAGATGGCCGATCCGACCTCCTGCCGCATAGACGGCCTGGAGCGCCTGAACCCGAAGCGCATCCTCTGCTGCCAGCTGCGCCAGATCGGCGACGTGCTGCTGCTGACGCCAAGCATCCACATGCTGAAAAAGCACTGGCCCAACGCGCAGATCGACGTGTTCACGGAAAAGAAATGCGCGCCCGTGCTGGAAAACAACCCGGAAGTGAACCACGTGTGGGCCCTGGACCGCAAAATGAGCGTGCTGGAGTCCCTGCGCTACTACCGCACAGTGGGCACCGGCGGCGGCCTGGGCCGCTACGATCTGGTCATCGACTTTCAGCAGCTGCCGCGCATCCGCTGGGTCATGCTGTTCTCCGACGCGCCGGTGAAGCTTTCCTACCCGCCGCCCTGGTACAACCAGCTGGTGTACACCCACTGGGCCAAGGTCTCCGGCCCGTACGCCGCCAAGAGCAAAGCCGGGGTGCTCATGAACGCCTTCGGCCTGCCCTGGGAGAACGATCCGCCGCGCATCTACCTGACCGACGCGGAAAAGGACCACGCCCGCACCGAGCTGGCCGCCTGGGGCCTCGCACCCGGGCAGACCCTCGTCACCGTGGACGCCACGCACCGGCGCATCACGCGCCTGTGGCCCGCCGAGCACTACGCCGCCTTGCTGACCATGGCCGGAAAACAACGCCCGGACCTGCGCTTCCTGTTGCTTTACGGCCCTGGGGAACTTGAAGTGGCGGAGCAGGTGCGCGACAAGGCTCTGGCCGCGGGCCTCGACCCCGCGCAACTCATCCTGCCGCCCAGGCTCACCACCCTGCGCGAGATGGCCGCTATACAGTCCCAGGCCGCGCTGCACCTGGGCAACTGCTCCTCGCCCCGGCATTTCGCCGTGGCCGTGGGCACCAAGACCCTCACCGTGCGCGGCTCCACCAGCAGCGCCTGGACCTACCCCGGCCCCGGGCACGAAGACTTGGCCCTCGGCCTGCCCTGCCAGCCCTGCAGCGAAAATACCTGTCCGCTGGACCGCAAGTGCCTCACCGGCTTGAAGCCGGAGGTCGTGCTGCCGAAGATGCTGGAAATGCTGGCGGAGTAGCGGAGGAACGCATCAGGGGCGCCGCCCCTGAACCCCGCCAGGGGGTATGCACCCCCTGGACCCGCGGGGCAAAGAAGAACGCCTGGGCCGAGTTTCACTCGGCCCAGGCGTTCTTCTTTGCGGGGGTGTCAGGCCCGGGGCGTATCCAACGGCTTCCCGGCGGGAAAGGGCTGTTATTCTAGCAAGCCCAACAGCCCCCCTGTACGACTCCGCCGCAAGGGCAGCCCGGCCAGTCTTCTGGGCGGGCTGCCCTTGCGGCAGCAAAGGGAGTCCAGAGGGCCTCGTGCCCTCTGGCGGGGTGCAGGGGCGGAGCCCCTGATTCTCTCGTCTCTAGAACAGCGACAGCAGCGCTTCGATCTTGGCTTTGGACTGCTGCTGCGTGGATTGCGCGGCAGCAACGGACAGCCGGTCGGCGATGGACACGTCCCGGTCCTGGGCGATCTGCCCGGCCAGGGTGAGCAGTTCGGCGCGAGCCTGGAGGTTCTGCTCGCGCTTGGCCAGGGCGGTAAGCTTCTGCTGCATATGGACGCGCGCCGGGTTGGCGGCGATTGCGGGCGCATGGGCGGGCGCGCCGATGGTCCGGGCCGGGGCCAGGAAAGCGGCCGTGTTGCCGGAGGGCGCCTGCGGCGGTGCGGCGGGATGCATGGTCTTGCCCAATGCTATGGGGGCTCTGGGCAGGGGCGCGGCTTCGGGCGCGTTGGGATACAGGGAAAGGCCCTGTGGGGCCGGCGCGTCGCTGGGTTCCAGCAGATAGAGGCGGTTGGTCTCGGTGCGGCCCGTGGCGTATTCGTTGCGGATGGCCAGAAGCGAGATGGCGCGCGCCCCGGTGACGGATTCGATGTACTGGATGAGGTCCAGGGCCTCGGCATGGGTGCCCACCACGCCCATCAGGCAGAGTTCGCCTTCCACAGCCTGCACTTCCACGCCGGAATTCTTGTGCAGCAGGTGGCGCGAAAGGGCCATGCGCGCGCGGTTTTCCAGGCTGGAGTCGGCGCTCACCGTGGGCGCGGCCTCAGGGTCGCGCAGGGGCAGGTGGCCCTTTACGGAGCCGACGCCCTGCACCTGCCGCATGGCGCGGATGATCTCGTCGCGCTCGGCGGTGTTCTTGACGGTGCCCACGGCGAAGAGATCGCCCTTGAGCGCCAGCACTTGCACGTCCTGGGTCCCCTTCACGGTGAGCAACGCGCTCTTGGCCTTCAGGGTCAGCATGTTGTCGCGCACGATGGTGTTCATGTCGCGCTCATCGCTGGCGAGGTAGCCGGTGTTGTAGACGCCCTTCACGCCGCTGACGGCCAGGGAGGCGTTCTGCGGCATGGCCAGGGAGGCCCCGCTGATGGCGAAGGGCAGCATGGCGCAGCCCCCGGCGCAGAACAGCCACAGGCCCAGCGCGGCCAGGATGGCCGGGCGCAGGAGTCGTGCGGTCGAGGTGCGGAATTGGGTGCGGTTTTCCATGATACTCGATTAATGCAACATATGGGCCAGGACGCAATACACCTGTCCGCACGGGCGCGGGGCGGCAAAACCGCCCTGCCCGAGGCAGTTCCAGGCGCGGCGGCGTCAGGATGGTGACGCCGCCGCCTGTGTCGCGGTTACAGAACCTTGGTGAGCGTGAGCCCCAGGCCGGACTTCTCGAGCGCGTCGCGCCCGCCCGCCACCACCACGGGACCGTTCTGCAGCACTGCGGCAACGGCCTCGCCAAAGGCGGCGAAGTCCGCGCGGCTTGCGCCGAGCACGGCCTCTCGCGCGGCCTGGCGGTACTCGGCGTCCTCGCCGGTCAGCTCTCGCGCAAGGGCGGTGAAACCCTTGGCGTCGGGCAGCATGTAATGATCCATGTCGCCGATGCTGCCCACCACGCTCTTCTCCAGCTCCGAAGAGTCTAGAGAAAGTTCAGAGAGGTATGAACCAACACCGGCGTAGGCGTCAAGGGTTCTGGCCACATTCGGGTCGCGATAGGAGGCGAAGGTGAGGTTGCCGGAGAGCCTGCTGTACGCGCAGGAGGCCCCGTAAGCCCCGCCCTGCACGCGCACGCGCTCCCACAAATAGCCCGCGCGCAGGAACTTGGACACGACCGCAGCCGCCGCGCCGGGCTCCTTGCCCAGGGCGCGGGCATTGCCGCCCGCAGCCACGTAGTTCACCTGGGCGGGCAGGCACAGGCCCTCCCGCTCCGGCAAGGCCGGGATGGCGCGCGGGGCCGGGCTGAAGGTCTGGTCCGGCAGGCTGGCGGCCAGGGCACCGATGCCCGGCAGAGCGTGGGCGATGGTCTTGCCGTCCGTGGTGAGGCTGACGATGAGCCCCCGGCGAGAGAGCAGAAGCGACAGCAGGCTGTGCAGGTCGCGGCTCACGCTCTCCGGCGCGGCGTCCATGCGCCCGGTCAGCTCGCGGATGCTGTTCAGCCCGGACAGGCCGTTCATGGCCTCGCTCATGGCCTGGGCCACACCGGTGCGGGCCTTGAGGCGCGTGGTGGCCAGCACATGGCCCGATGGGATAAGGCGCTGCTCGCGCCGGGCCTTGGACTCCATGATGATCTTGCCCAGGCGCTCGGCGTCGCTGAAGTCGGCCTCCAGCAGCACCTCGCCCATGAGATCCAGCAGGGCGGGCAGGTTCTCTCCCGTGGCCTTGCCGCGCAAGAACAGGCGCTGGGCCGCGGCCTCCGGCCCGCCGCCGCGGACGGAGGACACGAAGGTCTGGGCCCACACCCCGCCGGTGTTCATGGCGATGGCGCGGGAAAGGTCCACGAAGCTGCTCTTCTTTGTGCCCATTTCCAGGAGCGCCCGGCCCAGAATGGGCACCAGCGGCACCAGGGAATCGGGCACGGCGGACATGTCGAAGGCCAGGTCCAGGTAGACCACGCCGCTGGTGGGCAGATCATGCACATAGGCCGGGGTTCCGGCCTGGGGCAGGTCCACCTTCTCGTGCGGGATGCGCGCGTTCTCCCTGGGCAGGTCGGCCGGGGTCAGGCGGGGAATGCGGGCCAGGTCCTCGGGCGAGTCCGGGGCCTCCTGCAGGGCGCGCAGGGTGTGCGTCTCCTGCACGAGCTCCTCCACCTGAGCCGGGGAAAGCGCGTCTTTCACGGCCTTCAGCCGCGCGGCCTCGGCCGCCTCGCGCCGGGCGCCCAGGGTGTTGTCCGGCTTCAGGATCACCAGGGCGCGGTGCGTGTTCTCCAGAAAGTGCGTGCGGATGAGCTCCTGAAACACGGGCTCGCCCGCCGCCAGCCGGGCCTTGAGCCGGGCCAGGGGCCCTTCGAAGGGCAGGTGCGCCAGGGGGTCGCCCTCGTACAGCCAGGTGGACAGGGCCTCGAAGAAGATCACCAGCCCGCGCGGATAGCTGCCGGTGTTGTTCTCGCGCAGGTCGAACTCCACGCTGTTCAGCCCGGCGCGGATGTCGTCCGGGTGCAGGCCGTCCTCGGCCCCGGGCACGGCAAGCCGGCCCAGGGTGGAAAGCACCAGCCGCTCCACCTGGTCGGCCACGGCCTCGGCCTCGCCTCCCTTCTCCACCACCAGGCCTTTGAGGCCTACGGAGAAGGCCATCTGGCGCAGGTCCGTCTCCAGCCCGCCGCCGGTCAAATCCTCGCCCAGGCCGGAATCCACCAGAGCCTTGCGCAAGGGGGAAGACGGCAGGCCGATGAGCACGTGCTCCAGCACCTCGAAGGCCAGGCTCAGGTCCGGGTCGCGGGCTTCGGGCAGGCCGAAATTCACGGTGCACATGGCCCGCGCTCCCTCTCCTTCGCCCCCTTCGCCCCCTTCGGGGGTTTCAAGGACGGCGTCGGTGTCATCATCGTCCATTTCCTCTTCCGCCCCTTCAGCGGCATAGAAATGCACGGAGCGCCGGGGCTCGGCAAAGGGAGGCTGCAGGGCCACCTCGGAAGCGGGCTCGCCGGGCGCGGGCGCGTCGAACTGCGAGAAATATTCGTCCAGAATGGCCAGACGCCTGTCCGGATCGTCATCGCCGCTGAAGAAGGCATAGGCGTTGGACGGATGGTACAGGCGTGTGTGGAAGTCCATGAACTGTTTGAAGGTCAAGTCCGGGATGCGCTCCGGGTCGCCGCCGGAATCCAGCCCGTAGCAGGTGTCCGGGAACAACGCGCGCTGGGAGTACTCGGCCAGCAGGCTGTCGGGCGAGGAGTACACGCCCTTCATCTCGTTGAACACAACGCCCTTGAAGGCCAGCGGATCCGCCGCGTTCTCCACGTCGTAGTGCCAGCCTTCCTGCTTCAGCGTGTTCTCGGTCAGGCGCGGAAAGAACACCGCGTCCAGGTAGACATCAACGAGGTTGTAGAAGTCCTGCAAATTGGCGCTGGCCACGGGGTAGCAGGTCTTGTCCGGAAAGGTCAGCGCGTTCAGGAAGGTGTTCAGCGAGCCCTTGATGAGCTCCACGAAGGGCTCCTTCACCGGATACTTGCGCGAGCCGCAGAGCACGCTGTGCTCCAGGATGTGCGGCAGGCCGGTGGAATCGGCCGGGGGCGTGCGCAACGCCACGCCGAAGACCTTGTTCTCGTCCGGGCTGATGAGCGACAGCGCCCGCCCGCCGGTTTTCTCGTGGCGGTAGATGCGCGCCGTGGCGGCGAGTTCCGGGATTTCCTGTTCGCGCTCGAGGATGAAGCCGTGGGTGAGCTTGGTCATGGGGCCTCTTTCTTTGCTGTATGGGTGTGGCGCGGCATGGGGCCGCGCACGTGGCCGTATAGATATAGCACGAAGTGCCGGGAGGGAAGAGGGCGCGCGTCTTGACTCCCCCGCCGCGAAAACCTATCGTCTCCTAGTGCCGGAAGAGTCGCGCCCGCTTCCGGGCGCTCCTGTCCAGTCACCTGAAAACCCAACGGAGATACGCATATGGAATGCTGCGATCACGATCACGACGAATACGAATTCATGGAATGCGCCAAGGTCGGCCAGAAGATCCGGAACTTCACCATGGAGGCGTACGACCCCACCGAGGGCGGCTTCACCGTGGTTGATTCCGAGAAGATCCAGAAGAAAAAGAAGTGGCTGGTGCTGGTGTTCTACCCGGCGGACTTCACCTTCGTGTGCCCCACGGAGCTGGCCGACCTGGCCGCCAAGCACGCCAAGCTCAAGAAGCTCGGCGCGGAGGTGGTCAGCGTTTCGACGGACACCAAGTTCGCCCACCTGGCCTGGCAGACCAGCGAACGCCTGCTGAAGGACGTGAAGTTCCTCATGGGAGCCGATCCCAACGGCAACGTGTCGCGCTTCTTCGACGTCTGGGACCAGGAGTCCGGCTTGGCCCTGCGCGGCACATTCATCATCAACCCCGACGGCGTGCTGGTTTCGAGCGAAGTGAACTTCTACAACGTGGGCAGAAACGCCGACGAACTGGTGCGCAAGCTCGAGGCCAACGTGTACCTCATCAAGAACCCCAACGAGGCCTGCCCGGCCAAGTGGACCCCCGGCGCCAAGACCCTTACCCCCAATGAAAAGATGGTGGGCAAGGTGTACGAGGCCCTGAACGCCGAATAGGCGGGCCAAGACATGAAACGGCCCCCGGACCTGCGACGGGTCCGGGGGCTTTTCTCTCCCCCCCTTTGCACAGGCAGGCCACGCATGGACTGGAACGCGCTGCGCTACGAACAGTGGTTCTCCTCGCCGGAGGGGCGCTACGCCCTTGCCGCGGAGCGCAGACTGCTGGACAGCGTGGTGGCCGAATGGCCGCGCAGAAACCAGCGCGTGCTCGAAATCGGCTGCGGCACCGGCCTGTTCCAGCAGATCCTCTTCGATGACGGCTTCACCGTGGCCGGGCTGGACAAGTCTCCGGACATGATCGCCGCCGCCCGGCGCCGCCTGGGGCCGTCGGCCGAACTCTACGTGGCCGACGGTTCCGCCCTGCCCTTCTCGGACAAGGAATACGACTTCTGCGTGCTGTGGACCGTGCTCGAATTCTGCGACGACCCGGGCCAGGTGCTGGCCGAGGCCGCCCGCGTGGCGTCCAAGGGCCTGCTCATCGGCTTCTTGAACCGGCATTCGGCCTACTGGCTGGCGCGCGGCTGCCCCTGGCCCTGGAACCGCGAACGCAGCCTGGCCCAGGCCCGCTGGTTCACCTGGCCGGAAATGCGCGCCCTGGCCCTCATCCACACGGGCAAAACGCCCGCGCGCACCCGCTCGGCGCTCATGGGCCCGCCCTGCACCTGGACGGCCGCCCAACCCTGGAAGTTGCTGAACAACCTCATCCTGCCGCCCATGCTTGGGGCCATCTGCGCCATGCGCATCGACCTTGTGGACTACCAGCCCTTGACCCCCATCTACTCCTGGAGCACCGAACCGGGTATCGGCTAGGCCAGGACCATAAGCCCCCGAAACGCCAAACCCGGACATCCATCCCAGCCCTTGACAGAACCGCCACGAACAGGCGATTATCAGCAAGCCTTACACACAGCATACTCACCGTCCACCCCGAACGGAAGGAGGCCACCATGTTCAAGGAAAGCGCCCACAGCGAAGAAATGGCTCAGGAAATGCGCGAGGTTATCGCCCACGCCCAGAAGCTCATCGAAGCCACTGCCGGCGAAATTGACGACCGCACCCGCGCCGCCCGCGCCGTGCTGGAGGAACGCCTCGCCATCGCCAAGGTCAAGGTCGGCGAACTGGAAGGCCACCTGAAGAACCGCCTGCAGGACACAGACAAGATCATCCGCGAGAAGCCGTACTACGCCATCGGCGGCTCCTTCGTCATCGGCCTCATGCTTGGCTGGCTGATGGGCCGGAAGTAGACCGGTGAAGCTTCAGCTCCTGGAAGACCTGGACCTCGGCGGCACCTCCGGGCGCGTCGCCGGGGCCCTGGCGCAGACCCTCAAGGACCGCATTGAACTGCTGGGGCTTGAGCTGCGGGAGGACAAGATCCGCCTGGTGCAGGTGCTCATCCTGGCCTGCTGCGGGGTGGTCTTCGCCCTTCTGGGACTCATTCTGGCTGTTTTGACCTTGCTGGCCCTGCTGCCCGCGGAATGGCGCGCGGTCGGCATGGGCGTCATGGCCGGGGCCTGCCTCGTGTCTGCGGCGTGGGCTTTTGCAGGCCTGAAACGCAGGCTGACGGGCCGCGGCCAGATGTTCGCCCAGACCCTGGCCGAACTTGAGAAGGACAAGGCATGTTTCTAGACGCCGAACTTCACGAGGTGGCCCAGGCCAAAGCCCGGCTGGCCGTGCAGGCCGACATCCGCCGCCAGATCATCCAGCTGGAGATTTTGGCCCTGCGCTCGCGCGTGCGGCGGAACTTCTCCAGCCTGACGCTGGGCTTCGGCTTGGCAGGCAAAGTGCTGGACTACCTGCGCGCGCGTCGCGCCCGCTAGGACCAGAAGGGCACCGTCCCCCACAACCGGCCGATGCCGGGGAAGGCGGCCAACGGGCGCGCTTGACCCCTCGCTTCGGTTGTTCTATGTACTCAGGGTATTTGCAGGCGGCCTGCGGGAGGTCCCCGCAGGCTTCCTGTTGTTTTGTCCAGACACAAAGAGCGGCTTCCCCGGCCGCAAGATTTCAGAGAGGCAGCATTCATGTCGAGCATCCCCATTTCCCAGGAAGGCTACAAGCTCATGAAAAAAGAGCTGGAGAGCCTGAAAAAGCAGCGCCCGGAGGTTTCCGAGGCCATCCGCCTTGCCCGCGAGGAAGGCGACCTGCGCGAGAACGGCGGCTACCATGCCGCACGCGAGCGCCAGGGCATGATGGAGGCGCGCATCAATTTCATCGAATCACGCATGGCGAATTACAACGTCATCGACATGAAGGCCCTGGGCGGCGAAAAGATCAGCTTCGGCGCCACGGTGGAGCTAGAAGACGCCGAGAGCGGCGAAAAGAAGCGCTATACACTCCTCGGCCCGGACGAGACCGGCTTTTGCAAAGGCAGCGTGTCCATTCTCTCGCCGGTGGGGCAGGCCCTGCTCGGCAAGAGCGAGGGCGACGAGGTGGTCATCATCGTGCCGCGAGGCCGCGTGGAGTACGAGGTCTTGAGCATCGAGTTCAACGGCCCGGCCATCACCATCGCCGAGTAGTCCGCTGGACGACAGGCCAAATCGGAGGAGACCAGAATCACCATGCACAACATGAGCAAGATCGTCCCCTTCGAGGAACTGGCCAAACTCGCTGCCGCGGCCAAGGGCAAACAGCGCATCGTGCTGGCCCACGGCTGCTTCGATCTGCTGCACATCGGGCACATCCGCTATCTGCGGCAGGCCAGGGCCATGGGCGATCTGCTCTTCGTCACCATCAGCCCGGACCGCTTCGTGGACAAGGGCCCGCACCGCCCGGCCTTCAACGAGAGCCTGCGCGCCGAGGCCATTGCCAGCCTGGACTGCGTGGATGCCGTGGCCATCAACCTTTGGCCCACGGCCGAGGAAACCCTGCGCGCCATCAAGCCCGACGTGTACTGCAAAGGCTCGGACTTCAAGGACGCCAAGAGCGACGCCACGGGCAAGCTGCAGGCCGAGGAAAACGTGGCCCGCGAGGTCGGGGCCGAGATGGCCTTTTCCAAGGACGTGGTCTTCAGCTCCACCAACCTCATCAACCGCTTCCTGTCCACCTTCCCGGAGGAGGTGCAGCAGTATCTGAACGTGTTCCGCCTGCGCTATTCCGAGGCCGACATCGTGAAGGTGCTGGACGGTATGAAGGACTTGAAGGTCCTGGTCCTGGGCGACACCATCCTGGACGACTACCATTACTGCAACGTCATCGGCTCCTCCAGCAAGGAGCCCGTGCTGGCGCTGAAGCACGATTCGAGCGACCTTTTCGCCGGGGGCGTGCTGGCCGTGGCCAACCACCTTTCGTCCTACGCGGCCGAGGTGCGGCTGTTCTCCGTCATCGGCGAACAGGGCGGACGCGAGCAGTTCATCCGCGACAGCCTCGCGCCCGAGGTCCGTCCGCATCTGGCCCTGCACAAGGGCGCGCCCACCATCGAAAAGCGCCGCTACATCGAAAGCTACACACTCAACAAGCTCATCGAAATCTACCACATGGACGACTCCGGCCTGCCGGCCGACGACGATGCGGCCTTCGTGGCCGCCGTGGAAGCCGAGGTGGCGGACTACGATCTGGTCATCGCGGCGGACTTCGGCCACGGGACCATCTCCCCGGCCATGCGCCGCATGCTGGAGGAGAAGGCCAAGTTCCTGGCGGTGAACACCCAGGCCAACGCCGGCAACCGGGGCTTCCACACCATCGGCCGCTACCGGCGGGCCGACTACGTGAGCCTGGCCGAGCCGGAGATGCGCCTGGAGGACCGCGACCTCGCGGGGCCGCTGGTGCCCATCATGCAGAAGGCAGCCAAACGCCTGGGCACCAAGGCCCTGGCCGTGACGCGCGGCAAGAAGGGCTGCACCATCCACACCCCGGACGAGGGTCTGGTGGAGGTGCCCGCCTTCGCCCAGAAGGTGGTGGACCGCATCGGCTCGGGCGACGCCTTCTTCGCCATCAGCTCCATGGCCGCGGCGCTGAAGGTGCCGAGCGAGGTCATCGCGCTCTTGGGCAACGTGGTGGGCGGCCTGGCCGTCGGGGTCATCGGCAACAAAAAGGCCATCGACCGCATGAGCACCCAGAAGTATCTGACCTCACTTTTGAAATAAGCCGCCATGGGTACGCGCCACCGCCTGTTCGACCCAAGCCGCCTGCGGCTTCTGCCCGTGGCGGAGCGCGCCCACGACCTGAACTTCACCCTGGCCTCCTGCCCGGCCAAAAACGCCCCCACGCCCACCGCCAACGTGCGCCCGGCCCTGCAGGCCGTGGCCGAACGGCTCATCGCCGCGAAGCGCGACGGCGCGGCCCGGGTGCTGATGATGGGCGCGCACGTGCTGCGCAGCGGCATGCAGCCCTATCTCATCGACATGCTGCGCCAGGGCTTCATCAGCCAGATCGCCGTGAACGGCGCCTGCCTCATCCACGACTTCGAACTGGCGCTTCTGGGCGCGACCACGGAAAGCGTGGCCCGATACATCAAGGACGGCCAGTTCGGCCTGTGGACAGAAACCGGGCGCATCAACGACATCGTGGCGCGCGGCAATGCGGAAGGCCTTGGCCTGGGCGAGAGCCTGGGCCGGGAAATCGCGGGCGGGAGCTATCCCCACAAGGACCTGTCCCTGGTGGCTGCGGCCTACGAGCTGGGCGTCCCGGTCACCGCGCACATCTCCATCGGCCAGGACATCATCCATCAGCACCCGAACTTCGACGGCGCGGCTTACGGCGCGGCCAGCCAGCGCGATTTCCTGATCTACGCTGCCGGGCTGGAGCGGCTTGAGGGCGGCGTGGTGATGAACTTCGGCAGCGCGGTGATGGCCCCGGAAGTATATTTGAAGGCCCTGGCCATGGTGCGCAACGTGGCCGCGCAGGAGGGCCGCGAGATCCGCCACTTCACCTCGCTGGTGTGCGACCTGCACGACCTGCCCGAGGACACGCGCGCCGAGGCGCCCCGGGGCAGCGCGGCCTATTATTTCCGCCCTTGGAAGACCATGCTTGCGCGCACCGTGGCCGACGGGGGAGAGAGTTTCTACTGCCGCGCCCGGCACGACGAGTCCGTGCCGGAACTCTGGACCGCGCTCACCAAGGCATGACCTGTTCCTTGGCGTTCCGGCCGGTTGCAATGAACCTTCGCCTGGACTAGTCTTTGCAATATCTCCACTGCGCAGCCGGACTGGGAAATTTCCGGTCAAGCAAACGGTCCTGCGCGCCGATACTCCACGTGAACCGGGCC
>NZ_DATMYK010000055.1:0-2872 GCF_035560995.1 Humidesulfovibrio sp.
CTCTATCCCAAGGGCACGAAAACCGCAGAGTGGAGCGTATGCATGAAAGTGCTCGTCATCGGCTCCGGCGGCAGGGAACACGCCCTGTGCTGGAAGCTTTCGCAGAATCCCGGGGTTGAGGCGGTCATCGCCGCGCCCGGCAACGGGGGCACCGCAGAGGTGGCCCGGAACGTGTCCGTGAAGGACGACGACATCCAGGGACTCATGGCCCTGGCGAAGGCCGAAGGGGTCGGCCTGGTGGTCGTCGGGCCGGAGGCCCCGCTGGTGCTCGGCATGGCCGACGCCTGCGCGAAGGAGGGCATCCCCTGCTTCGGGCCCGACGCCTTTGCCGCGCAGCTCGAGGGCAGCAAGGCCTTTGCCAAGAACATCATGCGCGAGGCCGGCGTGCCCACGGCGGCCTTCGGGGTCTTTACCGACGTTGAGGCCGCGAAGGCCTATGTCAAAGCCCACGGCGCGCCGCTGGTGGTCAAGGCCGACGGCCTGGCCGCAGGCAAGGGCGTGGTGGTGGCCAAGACCGTCGAGGAAGCCCTGGAGGCCCTCGACGACATGATGGTCAAGAAGAGCTTCGGCGCGGCCGGGACCACCGTGGTGGTGGAGGACGCGCTTCAGGGCGAGGAGGCCAGCTTCCTGGCCTTCTGCGACGGCGAGCATTTCGCGCTCCTGCCCTCGGCCCAGGACCACAAGGCCGTGGGCGAGGGCGACACCGGCCCGAACACCGGCGGCATGGGCGCGTACAGCCCGGCCCCGGTGCTGCCCCAGGAAAAATACGCCGAGACCGCCGAACTGTGCATCCGCCCCATTTTGAAGCGCCTGGCCGAGCTGGGCCACCCCTTCAAGGGCGTGCTGTACGCCGGGCTCATGTTCACGCCTTCCGGCCCCATGGTGCTGGAGTACAACGTGCGCTTCGGCGACCCCGAGTGTCAGCCGCTTTTGATGCGCCTGGACGCCGACCTTCTGGGCATCATGCTGGCCTGCGCGCGCGGCGAGCTTGATCCGGGCATGCTGCGCCTGCGGCAGGAAACCGCGCTCTGCGTGGTCATCGCCGCGCCGGGCTACCCCGGCGGCTATCCCAAGGGCATGGAGATCACCGGCCTGGCCGAGGCCGACGCCCTGCCGGGCGTGAAGGTTTTCCAGGCGGGCACCAAGGTGGACGGCGGCAAGACGGTCAGCAGCGGCGGCCGGGTGCTCGGCGTCACCGCCCTGGGGGCCACGCTGGCCGAAGCCAAGAAGCTGGCCTACGAAGCCGTGGCCAAGGTCGGCTTTGAGGGTTGTTTCTTCCGCCGCGACATCGGCGACAAAGGCATCATCCGCAGCCAAGCCGGCCGCAGCTAGCCGCAAGGAGGACTTCATGACCAAGGTAGCCGTTTTCATGGGCAGCGCGTCTGACGAAGACCTGATGAAGCCCTGCGCCGAGCTGCTCGCCAAGCTCGGCATCCCCTACGAGTTCACCGTGACCTCCGCCCACCGCACGCCGCAGCGCACCGAGCGCCTTGTGGCCGAGCTTGAGGCCCAGGGCTGCCAGGTGTTCATCTGCGCCGCTGGCATGGCCGCCCACCTGGCCGGAGCCGTGGCCGCGCGCACCACCAAGCCCGTGCTGGGCGTGCCCCTGGCGGCCTCGCCCCTGGGCGGCATGGATGCGCTGCTCGCCACGGTGCAGATGCCGCCGGGCTTCCCCGTGGGCACCCTGGCCCTGGACAAGGCCGGAGCCAAAAACGCCGCCTGGCTGGCCGCGCAGATCCTGGCCCTTGCCGACCCCGAGCTCGCCATGCGCCTGAAGGACGAGCGCGCCGGGTTCGAGGCGGCGGTGGAGAAGGCCGCGGCCCAGGTGGAGGAAGCCGACGCCCAGCGCCGCGCGAACAAGAAGGACAAAAAGTAAGTGACCGACGCGCCGACCCTCCGGCTGGCGGACGACAAGGGCCGCTCAATCAGCTATCTGCGCCTCTCGGTGACGGACCGCTGCAACCTGCGCTGTCTGTACTGCGACGGTCAGATGAGCCAGCGCCTGACGCACCACGACGTGCTGCGCTACGAGGAACTGCTCGACCTCATGGGTCTGG
Source organism: Humidesulfovibrio sp. (assembly GCF_035560995.1). Lineage (GTDB taxonomy): Bacteria > Desulfobacterota > Desulfovibrionia > Desulfovibrionales > Desulfovibrionaceae > Humidesulfovibrio. The sequence continues at coordinate 2,058 of NZ_DATMYK010000055.1, forward strand.
CGCGGGGCCTGGGCATCGGCAAGGTGCGCCTCACCGGGGGCGAGCCCTTTGCCCGCAAGGACTTCATGGAGTTTCTGGAGCGCGCGCGGGAACGCTTCCCCGACGTGAGCCTGAGGCTCACCACCAACGGCACCCTGGTGGCTCCCTACGCCGCGCGGCTGGCCGCCGCCGGGGTGGACCGCGTGAACATCTCCCTCGACACCCTGGACGCGGCCACCTTTACCCGCGTCACCGGGCAGGACCTGTACCCCCAGGTGCGCCGCGCCATCGACGCCTGCATCGAGGCGGGCATCCGCGTGAAGATAAACGCCGTGGCCATGCGCGGGGTGAACGACCACGAGCTGCCCGGCTTTTTGGCCCTGGCGCGCGAGCTGCCCGTGGATATCCGCTTCATCGAGTACATGCCCATGGGCGGGGCCGAGTGGCATGCGGAGCAGGTCTGGCGCGCCTCGGAGATCCTTGAGGAAGCCCAGGTGCTGGTGAAGCTTTCCCCCCTTGCGCGTGATGCCGAGGACGCGGGCCCGGCCCAGATGTACGCCATCGAGGGCGGCAAGGGCCGGCTCGGGCTCATCACGCCCTTGTCCAACCATTTCTGCGGCAGTTGCAACCGCCTGCGCATAACAAGCGGCGGCGTGCTGCGCACCTGTCTGTTCAGCGACCGCGTGTACCGCCTGCGCCCGGCCTTGCGCCACCCCAAGCTGGGCCTGCCTGCGGTGGAGCGCATCGTGCGGCTGGCCCTGCGCAAGAAGCCCGTGGGCGCGGATCTGCTCGCCGCGCGCCGCACAGGGGAAGGCGTTTCCGCCACGTCCATGTCG
>NZ_DATMYK010000056.1:0-2694 GCF_035560995.1 Humidesulfovibrio sp.
CTGGTGGGGTCCAGGCGGCGGAATTCCGGCGTCTCGGCCAGGGCTGCCAGGCGGGTCATTTCCTCGTGCACGGCGCGGATGCGCGCCTGCAGCTTGCGCTCTGGCGGGCACACGCGGCGGGCGGCCTCGGCCAGGGTGCGCACTTCGCGGGCCAGGCGCAGCAAGCCGCCGGGGTTCTGCTCCTGCGCGGCGCGGCGGGCGGAACATAGGGCGCGCCACTTGCGCTGAAGCCAGTGCAGCACTGCCCGTTCTTCGGCCATCAGCCCCCCTTCACCATGCCTTGCAGAATTCCCAGCACCGCCGCCAGCATCATCAGGATGGGCACCAGCACCGCGAACATGGCCGCGGAGATCTGTGTGCGGTGCGCCAGTTTGAGGCCTAAAATGGTGAGGCCGATGCTCCAGGCGCCGCCCACCAGCGGACCGATGCCCGGGATGATGCCCAGCACCAGGGGCGCGGCGGAATAGCAGAGCACTCGGAAGGTGGCCTCGGCCCCGGAGCCCCCGGAGCGCAGCGTGCGCAGCAGCAGGTGGATGATGCCGGTCATGAGCATGAGCCGCAGCACCAGCAGCAGCGGGTACACGAGGAACAGCAGCAGCGGGGCGGCTCCGGCCACGCCCAGGCCCATGTCCATGATCTCTTTGCTGCCGAGGTATTCCGCCGTGGCGCCGATGCCGACCATGCTCCAAAGGTATTGGCAGACCACCATGAACTCCGCCAGGAGCAGGTGGAAGGCCAGCGGCTTGGCCATGCCGCCGTGGACGGGCATGGCGGAGAAAAAGGCCGAGGGGCTGACGACGAGCATGCGGATGGTGGACCACAGCCCCGGAAAGAAACCGTGCCGTGGCAGATCCTCGAAGGGCACGGGGGAACCCGCGGTCTTGTCCTGCTGCCAGGCTTGCTCCGGCAGGGGCGCGCCAGAGCCCAGGGGCTGGCCTGCGGCGTCCTGGCCCGCAGCGCTTTGCTCCGAAACGTTCTGCAGGGGCGCGTTCTGGTTCACCGGCATTTCGGCAGGCGCGCCTTCCGCGGGCGGCGTGGCCTGGGGACCCTGAATGCGCTTCCACGCGGCGGCGGCGGCGGCGCGCTGCGCGGCCATGGGATCGGGCTGGCCCTCGCCAGAAACCGGCTCCGCGGCGCGGCCAGCATCGCCTGCCGCTGGCTGCGCGTTCATCGCACCGGGCGTTTCCACGGGCTCAAGATCATCCACCACGCGGAAGCGGAACTTGTGGGAACACTTGGGGCAGGTGGCCATCTGGGCGCGCGGGGGAACCTTGGTCTCGTCCATTTCCCGGGCAAACCCGCACATGGGGCAAAGAATCCGCATCGTGGTCCTTTTGATAAGAAAGGGTTGGTGGAACTTTTACAGTCTAGACGCATCAGGCCATGGAATCAAGGGGCCGGGGCAAGGGCCGCAGCCGAGGTCAGGGCCGGTCCAGACCTTGCCCGGCCTTGTCCGGCGGCAGCAGCAGCCCACGCGGCAGCACCGCCCGGGACGAACTAAGAAAGTCGCGCGGCACGCTCGGATATTCGGCGCTCAAGGCATGGCGCACCCGCCCGCCCCCGGCCGCGTCGAAACCGGCGAGCTTGCGGCGTATGGTCTCCTCGTTCCTGTTCAAGCGGTTCAAGTGCTCAATCTCCACATCCAGCACCAGGGCCTGCGGCCCGGGCAGCCCGGACAGCCGTTCATGCACAGGGTTTTCGAAGCGCAGTCCTGACGAACGCCGGAACAGCCGCAGCTGAATGTCCGGCCACAGACCGAAGCCCGTCAGCGCTCTGTCCGCCGTAGGATAGGGCGTGACCCTGGGAAAGTGCCACCCCCCCACCACGCGGTCGGCGCACAAAAGCGGCAGGGCTGCCCAGCCCTCGGCCGAGAGGCGCTCGTCGGCATCCAGATACAGCACCCAATCGCCGGAACAGGCCGAGAGCATGGCGTTGCGCTGGGCCGAAAAATCGTTCCCCAGAGGCCGGGCCGTCTGCCATACGTTGAAGTGCTCCGGCACCGGCACCGCGGGCAGAGAGGGCGCGTCCCACACCAGCACCAGCTCGTGCAACCAGTCCGGGAACTGGGCGAAGAAGCCGGGCAGGTCCGGCTCCGAGGGCGAAAGGATGGCGGCGGCGGAAAGGCGCGGCACGCTGACATTGGCGGGCTGGGCCAGCAGCCGCGAACGCATGAGCAGCAACTCCAGGCTCTTGAGCCCGGCCTTGCCCTTGGGCGTCAGCTCCGGGTTGGGCAGCACGAAAAGATCGTCCAGATCGTACCCGGCACGGTCCAACAGCAAAAGCACAGCCCAGGGCGAGGCGTCCAGCACCAGCCGCGCGGGACCGCCCGTGCGCCACCAGCCGAGCCGCCCGGCGGCCATAAGGCGGCGCGCCAGGGCAAGGTCCTGCTCGCAGACCAAGAGCCGCCCCTCGGGCAGCTCCCCGGCCAAAACTTCGGCCACGGCGCCGGAGCCGAGGCCCAGAAGCGCCAGCCGCTCCCGGCCGGAACGCTCGAAGGCGGCAAGGCAGCGCGCGGCCTGACGGGCTGTGGACGCTGGATCAGGCGGCGGAACGGCCACGGCGGGCAGTGCGCCTGGACGTTTGAAATCAAAGGCAAGCACTTCCCCGGCATACTCGAACAGCAGGTCCGCGTCGCTCATGAGTTCTTCCCCTTGCGCTCCAGAAGCTCCAGGTACATTTCCCCCAGCCGCGCGG
>NZ_DATMYK010000057.1:0-2689 GCF_035560995.1 Humidesulfovibrio sp.
GCCTTCGACACCTCACAACCCGGCGACGGCCCGCGCTTCGCCCACTGCTGGCTGCACGCGCCGCGAACCTAAGCTTCAGGAGGACCACGCATGCTCTCCCGCGATGAAGCCCTTGCCCTGCTCAAACACCATGTGCCCGACCCGGCCCTGCAGGCCCATTGCCTGGAGTCCGAGGCAGTGCTGCGCGCCCTGGCGACCAATCTGCGCCAGGATGTTGAACTTTGGGGGCTGACGGGCCTGTTGCACGACCTGGACTACGCCACCACCAAGGACAACCCCGGCCGCCACGGACTCGACTCCGCCGAGCTCCTGGACGGCAAGCTGCCCGAGGAGGCTCTGGACGCCATCCGCGCCCACAACTTCGAGCACACGGGCTTCGCGCCCTCCACTCCGCTGGACTTCGCCCTGCGCTGCGGCGAGACCGTCACCGGGCTCATCCACGCCAACGCCCTGGTGCGCCCGGCGCGCATGGACGGCATGGACGCCAAAAGCCTCAAGAAAAAGATGAAGGACAAGGCCTTCGCCGCCAGCGTCAGCCGCGAGACCATCGGCGAATGCCAGAAGCTGGGCATGGAGCAGGCGGAGTTCTTCACCGTCGCCATCGCCGCCGTGGCGGGCATCGCCAATCAGGTGGGTCTGACGTAGCGGGGCCTAATCGGGCGAAGCTTGACGAAATCCGCCCGGCCTTGCATTCGCCAAGCCGATGACGCAGAATGACCAGCATGGGACAAACCCTTAAATATGGGGGCACGCAATGAATAAAAGCGCACCAATCATCGCGGCCGCAGCCGGAGTTCTGCTCCTGGCAGCGCCCGCCCTGGCCCAGGACAAGCTGTACGTGGCCTCGGAAGGAGCCAAGCTCAAGACCGACAAAAGCGCCTCCTCGGACACCGTGGCCGAGCTGCCTGTGGGCACGGCCCTATCCGTGCAGGGGCAGGAGGAAAGCTGGTACAAGGTATCGGTCGGCGGGCAAAGCGGCTGGATCTACCGCGGCAAGGTGGCCGCCACCCCGCCGGAGCCCTCGCAGCAGGGCGGCAATCTCTTCGGCGGCGCGGGCTCAAGCACCATCATGGTCAGCGAGGCCGACAGCGCCCGCAGCATGCGCGGCCTGAACGAGAGCGAACAGGACGCGGCCAAGGCCGCAGGGCGCGCGCCCAGGCCCCTGTCCGACTACAGGCAGGCCCTGGATAAGGTGCTGGCCGAAAAGGTGGAGAAGAAAGAGCTGGAGAACTTCCTCAAGGCCGGTCGCATCGGCGAGTACGCGAAGTAAGGGGGCGGACATGGACAGAAGAAAATTCATCCTGGGCATCGCCGCCAGCGCCCTGCCCCTGGCCCTGCCCGGCTCGGTCATGGCGGGCTTCCTCGACGCCATCATGGATCCCAACTCCAAAGAGAACAAAATCCTTTCCGGCGCCAAGAGCGTGCTCTCCAGCTCGCAGCAGATGGACTACCAGAGCGAGCGCACCATCGGTGAGCGCCTGGCCGTGGAAGGTTTCCGCCGCTACGGCATGCCGGTGCAGAACAAGAGCCTGCAGCACTACGTGAACCTTGTGGGCTTGGCCGTGGCCACCAATTCGCCCCGGCCCAACATCCCCTACCGCTTCGTGGTGGTGGAAAGCGACGTGCAGAACGCCTTCGCCTGCCCCGGCGGCATCATCTTCGTCACCTCGGCCCTTGTTCGCACCATGACCAACGAGGCCCAGTTGGCGGGCATCCTCTCGCACGAGGTGGGCCACGTGGCCCTGCGCCACGCCCTCAAGAGCATCCAGCGCGCGCAGTTCTTCACCGGCGTGGGGCAGATCACCGCCGCCACCATGAAGGGCGACAAGGGCGCGCAGTTCGAGAGCATGATCGGCGACCTGCAGAACGTGCTCTTCGACAAGGGCCTGGACCAGAACATGGAGTACGAGGCCGACGCCAGCGCCATGGAGACCGCCTACCGCACGGGCTATAACCCGGCGGGCATCACCGAGACCCTGCAGACCCTGCAACGCCTGGAGGCCAGCTCGCCCAACAAGAAGGGCTCCTGGTTCTCCACGCACCCGCCGTTGCCATCACGCATCGCCAAGAACCAGGCGGCCATGAAGAAATACCCGGACGCCATGACCCTGGCCGTGCTGTCTGACCGCTTCAAGACCCAGTCGAAGTAGGAAGATTCCCAACGCGCCATGCACAGGGCGGAGGCTTGCACAGGCCTCCGCCCTGTTTCTTTTCATGTGCTATCCGTTCGCATTCCACAGCTTCCCTAAAGTCGCCCGGATACGTGGCCGATAAGAGGAGCGTCACGCCAGACACGCAATGCCAGAACGCCACACGCCAGAACGGAGTGCCTCATGTCCAAGAAGCTCTTGCACGCAACAGGATTCGGCAGGATCCACCAGCTCATCTGCGAAAACCGGCAGGAGGAGGCCCGGGCGCTGCTCAAGGCCCTCCAGCACGAGTACATCGCCCTGGTGGAAGAGAACGAGGCCCTCAAGAACCAGATCATTGAGGTGGCCCAGGTGCTCGACATGGCCGAGTGCATGGAGTTCGACGGCCAGAAGTACTGGCTGACGGACGAACTGCGCCACAAAGGCCCTTACTGCCAGCTGTGCTACGACCGCGACGGACTCTTGATGCGCCTGCAGAAGCAGCAGCGCCACTGGAAGTGCCAAAGCTGCGGCAACGTCTTCGTGGACACCAAGGCCGT
>NZ_DATMYK010000058.1:0-7172 GCF_035560995.1 Humidesulfovibrio sp.
GGCGTCCGGGGCAGCCCCCGGCCAGGGCGAAGGCCAAACCTGCCACGGCCATGCCCATGAAGTTCCACAAACCGTCGGTGTGGGCGATGGGCTGGCCCTCGAAACCGGGCTTGAACTGGCCCAGGGCGAGGTTGGCCACAAAGGCCACCAGCACAAAGGCCAGCACGCCCGTGAACAGGTGCGTCTGGCGGAAAAGGAACAGGTCGCGCAGGGCGCCCATGGTGCAGAAGCGGCTGCGCTGGGCCAGCACGCCGATGAGCAGCCCGCCAGCCAGGGAGATGAACAGCGGGGCGCGCGCCGCGCCCGGACCCTTCACCGAGGCCCACAGCCAGTTCAGGGTGCCGCTCGCAGGATCGGGCTGGAGGAAGAAGCGCGCGGCCAGAAGGGCCACGGCGGCCAGGGCGATCATGACGCCCGCGGACCAGGGCTGGGCCTGGGCGCGGCTTAAAGAAAACCCGGCTTTGAAGAAGCGCGTGCCCGCGAACACGCCCGCGGCCAGACCCAGGATGCCCAGGATGGCGTTGCCGTCGCCGCCGGCCAGGCGCAGCAGCGCGCGCCAGGGGCAGCCCAGGAACACCAGCGCGCCGATCATGGCGCACATGCCCAGGAAGAAGCGCGTGGCCGGGGCCGAGCCCGCCCGCGCCCGGAACTCGCCGGTCATCAGCGCGGCCGCGAAGGAGCCGAGCACAAAGGCCGGAATCTCCGGCCGCAGGTACTGCACCACCGCGGCCTGGTGCAGGCCCAGGCTGCCCGCGATGTCTCGCACGAAGCAGGCCACGCAGATGCCCATGTTTGCGGGGTTGCCCGCGAACTGCAACAGCGCGGCCGCAAGGCCGATGGCCCCTCCCGCCGCCAGAATGCCGGTACGCCCGGCGAAAACATTAGCCACTCCCCACCCCCTGTGGTTTTCAAATGTTCACTGCACTCGACGAGAATCCGTCGCAACGGCTCTGCGTTACCGCGCTTTTGGCAGTGGTGCAACCTATTTGACAAATCACATGCATTGATACTTGTACGTTAGGCAGAGGGGATTCTGATGGATATCCGATGGCAGCCGCAAGGCCAAAAAAAAGGCGCCCCCTTGCGGAGGCGCCTTGTGTGGACAGAGCGGATCGTGCGGTTATTCGGCGGCCGGAGCGGGCTTTTGGGAAGCGCCGATCTCCTGCTTCACCTCGGTGGCCACCTTGAACAGGATGGTCACCACCAGGGCGCCGGTGCCGTAGATCATGAGGGAGACGAGCAGCTCCTTGCCGGTGGGCCAGTAGGGAGTGATGGTCTCGAACGGGGTCGGGTTGAAGCCGCCGATCAGGAGGCCGAGGCCCTTGTCGATCCAGGTGGCGATGACCAGGATGGCCAGGGACCAGGGCAGGAGCTTCAGGTTGTCGCGGAAGCGGGGCGGAATCAACAGCGCCAGGCTGGTGATGGCCAGGACCGCGGCCGTCCACATGAAGGGCACCAGTTCAGTGTGGCCCTCAAGCCCCTTGAACAGGTACACGATCGAGTGGGTGTGGCCCGGAATGCCGGAGTAGAAGGCCGTGAACACTTCCAGCAGGAAGAAGAACACGTTCACGCACATGGCGTAGGTGATGATCTTGGCCAGGGTGGCGATGGCCTCGGCTCCGGCTTTGAAGGAGGTCACCTTCTCGGTCAGCAGGATGACCAGGAGCAGGATGGCCGGGCCGGAGCAGAACGCGGAGGCCAGGAAGCGGGCGGCCAGGATGGCGGTGAGCCAGTAGTGGCGGCCGGGCAGGCCCTGGTACAGGAAGGCCGTGACCGTGTGGATGGAGAAGGCCCAGACGATGGACGTGTAGGCGAGCACCTTGGTCCACTTGGGGTGGGGCAGGTGCTGGCGGTCGCACTCAAGGCAGGTCCAGCCCACCAGAACGTTCAGGATGAGGTAGCCGTTCAGCACCAGCATGTCCCAGAACAGGATGGAGTTGGGCGTGGGGAACAGCACCACGTTCAGCATGCGCTGCGGCTGGCCGATGTCGACCACGATGAAGCCCAGGCACATGACAACGGCGGCGATGGCCATGAACTCGCCGAAGATGACCAGATCCTTGAATTTCTTGTAGTGATGGAAGTAGTAGGGCAGCACGATCATGACGCCGGAGGCGGCCAGACCGACCAGGTACGTGAACTGGGCGATGTAGAAGCCCCAGGACACGTCGCGGCTCATGCCGGTGATGGTCAGGCCTTCCATGAGCTGGTTCACGTACGCCGCAGAGGTTCCGCCAATGAGCAGGAGGAGGAACCCGACCCACATGTAGTACTTGGGACTACCTTTCAGTGCTTTCTCGAGCATGTCCGCCCCCTAGATGATGTAGTAGACGCTCGGTTCGGTGCCGAGCGACGGCTTGCGCCGGATGGTGTAGTGCTCGCGCAGGAGCTTGCGCACCTCGGAGTTGGCGTCGGCCAGATCGCCGAAGACCACTGCGCCGCTGGAGGCCTCGACGCAGGCGGGCTGCTTGCCGTGGGCCAGGCGCTCAACGCAGAAGTTGCACTTCTCCACCACGCCGCGCATGCGGGTGGGGAATTCCTTGTTCAACGCGGAGAGGTCCAGGTGCTTGCGCGGCTCCATGAAGTTGAAGCTGCGCGCGCCGAAGGGGCAGCCGGCCATGCAGTAGCGGCAGCCGATGCAGCGGTGGTAGTCCATGGCCACGATGCCGTCCGGGCGCTTGTAGGTGGCCTTGGTGGGGCACACGCGCACGCAGGGGGCGTTGGTGCAGTGGTTGCACAGGGTGGCGAATTCGCGCTTCTCCAGGCCCTCGTCCATGTAGTTGTTGGGCTGATCGAAGGCCTGCTCGTACCCGGCGGCCCAGATCCACTTCACGTTCTGCTTGCCCGGGATGTCGGGCACGTTGTGCACGCTGTGGCAGGCCTTGGCCAGCACGTCGATGGCTTCCTTGGTCCCGCACTTCTTGGTGTCGATGACCATGCCCCAACGCTTGGCGGTGGAGGCGGTGGCGCTTTCCTTGATGCTGGAGCCAGCACCGGAGGCGGCGATGGCCCCGCCGGCGGAAGCCGCGCAAAGCCCGGCCGCGGCGACGCCCATGAACTTCAGGAAGTTTCTTCTGGTGTGGTTCATTTCTTCACCCCCTCCGGCTGGATGTGGCAATCCCAACAGTAAGGGGAAACGGCTGCGTCGTTGTGGCACTTGTCGCAGAACTCCGCCTTGTTGGTATGGCACTTCATGCAGGTCTTCTGCAGGCTCATCTCGAATTCTTTGCCCTTGCTGTTCACATACACGCGCTTGCCGTCACGCAGGGCCCAGTCGCGCCAGTCGTTCAGAAGCTGCATGTGCTTGGTGCGCATGAACTCCTTGCTCTCGATGCATTCCTTCTCGTTCTCGGGCATCTTGAGCTTGGGCTGGGTGTATGCCGCCTTGCCCGCGTTGTACGCGAAGGGGGCCAGGAACACGCCCAGGAAGATCACCAGTCCGGTGATGATTTTACCGCCGTTGTACAGTTTCATCTTATTCCTCCTCCATGCCGGGCAGGGGCTCCTGGCGAAGGTTCATGGTGCGCTCTTCCTCGCCGTCCAGGATCAGCGCGTTGCCCACCAGCTCGTGCAGGCCGGTGATCTTGACGCCCGGAGCCCAGTAGTCGGCCAGGGGAATCAGGGTGGCGCGGTCGATGGCGCACACGCAGCTCATGGTGTTGACGCCGTGCTTTTCCTGCACGTAGCGCAGGGCGTTGCCTCTCGGCAGGCCGCCGCGCATGCGGATCTCCATGATCTCGTCGGTGTTGAGGCCGGAGCCGCCCGCGCAGCAGAAGGTCTGCTCGCGGATGGTGTTTTCCGGCATGTCGTAGAACTGGTCCACGACGTTTCTCAGCACGTAGCGCGGCTCCTCGAACATGCCCATGGCGCGGGCCGGGTTGCAGGAGTCGTGGTAGGTGGCGATGATGTCGGAGTTGCGGCTCTTGTCGAGGTTCAGCTTGCCGTGCTTGATGAGGTCGGCCGTGAACTCGGCGATGTGCACCATCTTGGTCTGCTTGGCGTTGTGGAACACCGTGCCGGTGATGGGGTTCACCGGGGTGCGCATCTGCGGGCCCTGCAGGTTGCCGTTCATGGTGTCCATGTACTGGTTCACCACGCGCCACATGTGGCCGCACTCGCCGCCGAGGATCCATTTGGCGCCCAGGCGGTTGGCCTCGGAGTACATCTTGCCGTTGATGGCCTTCATCATGTCGGCGTTGGTGAACAGGCCGAAGTTGCCGCCCTCGGACGCGTAGGTGGACAGGGTGTAGTCCAGTCCGATGGCGTCGAAGAGCATCAGGTAGCCCATGAAGGTGTAGATGCCCGGATCGGCGAACACGTCGCCGGAGGGGGTGATGAAGATGACTTCGTGGCCCTTTTCGTTCAGGGGCACGTTCAGGCGCTTGCCGGTGATGGTCTCGATGTCGTCGACCATGAACTCGACGATGTCCTTGAAGGCGTGCGGCTGGATGCCCAGGTGGTTGCCGGTGCGGGTGCAGTTGGCAACAGGCTCCAGGATCCAGTTGATGTTGATGCCCACCAGGTGCAGCAGTTCGCGCGCCATCATCGTCACCTCGGCGGTGTCGATGCCGTAGGGGCAGAACAGCGAGCAGCGGCGGCACTCCGTGCACTGGTAGAAGTAGAGGAACCATTCCTTCAGAACGTCCTCTTCCATGACGCGGGCGCCGGTGAGCTTGCCCAGGATTTTGCCGGCCAGGGTGAACTCGCCGCGGTAGATGGAGCGCATGAGCTCCGCGCGGAGCACGGGCATGTTCTTGGGGTCGCCGGAGCCGATGAAGTAGTGGCACTTGTCGGCGCAGGCGCCGCAGCGCACGCAGATGTCCATGAACAGCTTGAGGGAGCGGTACTTGTCCAGGCGCTCGCGGAAGCCGTTGACGACGATTTCCTTCCAGTTGGCGGGCAGCTTCCAATCTTCCTCGGAAGGATTCCAGGTGCGCGGATTGCCGAACACGCCGGGAACCTCATGCATCAGGTACTCGACCTTCTCCACCTTGGCCGGGTAGGCCCAGCGTCCCGGGGAAAGGTCGTTGGGCAGATCCATCCAGCCTGTGGCTGGCGGCGTATAGTTGATACTCTTGAGCATCTCATCGGGTTTGATGATTTTTGCCATGTCTTCTCCTCGCGGAAAAAGTTTAGTGCTCTAAATGTCCGGGGGGCTTGGGCAGGCCGCGTTTACGCGGCATCCTCCGGGGTCTTCTCCAAAGGCAAGCCAGCCTCGAACATGGGCTCGCGGAACTCGTCCTCGTAGGCCTCGTAGCTGTGGGGCTTGATGGCCGGGTTGTTCCACACGTTCTCGTAGTGGACCATGCGGGTGTCGTTGGGCATGTTGCGCGTGGGGGAAAGGAACACGCCGCCCATGTGCATCAGCTTCGAGAAGGGGAAGTACACGAGCAGGGTGCTCACCAGGAAGAGGTGGACGAAGAAGCTCACGTCCACGCCGGCGGGAACCTTGTAGTTGAAGGTCACCAGGCCCATGACCACGTCCTTGATGGACATGATGTCCACCTTGGCCACGTAGCGCATGTACACGCCGGAAAGGGCGATGCCCAGGATGAGGAACAGCGGGAAGTAGTCGTTCACCAGCGAGATGTAGCGCACCTTGGCGTCGGTGAAGCGGCGCGCCAGCAGCATGGTGAGGCCGCCCAGGATGAGCAGGTCGGAAATGTAGATGCTCGGGGTCAGGATCTGCAGGATGCTGTCGCTCCAGTCCAGGAAGGCGATGGGGGCGGGCACCGGCTGCATGAACAGGCGCATGTGGCGCACGATGACGATGAAGAAGCCGTAGTGGAACAGGATGGCGAAGAGCCACAGCCACTTGGCCGAAACGTAGGCCACGATGGGGTTCTTGCCGTCGTCGTGCTTCAGCACCACCTTGGTGTTGCGGAACAGCGACCGGAAGGTCAGCACTTCAAGCGCCATGCGGATGAAGGTCTGCGGGCCGGTGGAGGGATTGTCCCACTTGTTCTGCGGAATCCAGTCGAGCGTCTGCTGCTGGCCGCCCGTGGTGGGAATGCGGAAGGGCACCGGGCTCTTGGCCCAGGAGATGATCTTGCACACGAACCCGACCACGAAAATGATGAATGCCGTGCCTGGGATGCAGTACGCGAAGATGGTTTGCATCTTTGCCGCGCCCGCCCCTACCGTGGCGATCACCACCAGGGCCAGGACCATAAGGAGTGAAAAGATCGCTTTCATCTGCCGTCACCTCGCTTGTAGTTTGGCCGCCCCGCCACACGCGCCGGGAACGCCCTGCCGTCAAAAAAACTAATCGGCCTTGTGGGCCGCAACGTCCGCTTTCATCAGGTTGGCGCGGCGCACGATGTTCGTGTGCGCGCGTTTCACTTCCTCAACGCGCATGCGGGCGATCTGGTCACGCGCGGCAACGTAGAGGTCAAAGGCGATGATGGCCAGGTTGTCCACCCTGGTCTCGAAGCGCAGCAGTTCCTCAAGCTCGCCCTTGGCGGAAAGCTCGGCGGTGAACTCCTGGCGCAGGAGTTTTTTGAAGAGAAAAACGAAGGAAAGGGCCTGGCCCGGCGAAAGGTCCTGCACCGCGCGGATCTTGACCATGGTGTCGAGGGAGCGGGCCACGGCCTCCGCGTCGTTCCAGGCCAAAAGCAGGGGGATGAGCTCGGAGGTGGATTTGAGGATGTTGTGCCCGACCGGGTTGGTGAACTGATCGCGGTTTTTCCGCCAGACCGCCTGGGTCTCGGCCGGGTATGTGCCCAGAACGAGGTCCGCCCACTTCTGGGCCAGCTCTTCCGAGCGCGCCGCAATCGCCTCAATCAGCCCCATGAGCCCCCCGAATAAACCGTAACACAAGACGACCGCCCGGCCTTCCCCACCCTGCGGAAAGCTGGCGCGACGCCTGCAAAATTATTGTGAAATAGGGAACAATACCTCCGCTGTCTATTCCAGACTCCCCCTGAAACGTCAAGCCGTTTCGCCCAGAAAACCGGGCCCTCGTCGACCTTTGCGCCGGGCTTTTACAGCCAGGGGATGTGCAACCTGCCCCGCACACATGTGCAGATATGTGCGCATATTTTGCGGCACTTTGCGGATTCAAAAAAGTTCATCTGCCTAAAATAAATGGAAATCGCCACTTGGCACAACAATTGCCATTCAGGAATCGTGTGCAGAGAGGGTTTGCACAGCCGGGGGCGGGGGTTCCGCTC
>NZ_DATMYK010000059.1:0-4724 GCF_035560995.1 Humidesulfovibrio sp.
GTCCAGGGGAACCCCTCGAAGCTGTCGGCCTCGGCCTGGGTGGAGGCGAACACGGCGGACACGCGTCGCAGGCTTTCCGCGTGGTCGCGCGCCAGCCTGCGGCCCAGCCCGCCGCAGCCATACAAAGCCACAGGCTGGCCGCCAGGCTGGGCATCCAGCCAGCGGGCCGCGCAGGCCGCGCGTTCGGCCTCGAAACGCGGGTCCACGGCCAGCAGGGCCAGCAGGGCCGCCCGCTGCGGGAGTGCGAACGGCGGCCCGCTACAAGGCATCGGCCACCTTCCGCGCCAATTCCTCGGCGCTCAGCACCCGCGCGCCTTGCGGCCGGGCGAAGAAATGCGCCAGGGGCGCGAAATCGCTCATGGTGTGGATGCAGTAGTTTTCCGGCCTGGAGGCCGCCTCCCACAGGGGATGGCCTTCAGCCACGAACACGCCCTGGGCCGTGGTGAAGCGCCTGTCGTCGGCGCCGGGGACAAAGGCCGGACAGCCCGCCGGAGAGCGCTGCTCCCAGAAGCCGCGTCCCTTGGGGTGCCCGCCCCAGGCCATGAAGACCGGAGCCAGCCGCGCCTCGCGCAGGGCGGCCAAAAGGTAGTTGCGGTCGCGCTCCGGGGTCTCGAAGCCGAAGCACTGGGCGAAGACGAGCCCGCCAGGGGCCAGCACCCGGTTGAACAGGTCCAGGTAGTCGCGCAGGGCCGGGGCTTCGAACTCCAGCATGGCCGCGTTGCACACGATGAGATCGAAACCCTTGCCGCCCGCGGCCGGGGACTCCGTCCGCGCCAGATCGCCCAGGCGCCACCAGGGGTGGTGCGTGGCGCACGCGGCCGGGAGGGCGGACATGATGGGCAGCGCTGCCGCCGCGGCTTCGAACTCCGCGCCGAAATGGGCGCTTTGGCCCTGGGCTGCCAGCTCCTCGCGGAAACCCGCGCCGAAAAGATGCGCCAGCAGATGGTGTTGCAGCAGGTAGAAGCTCTCCGTGGCCTCCACCGCGGCGTAGCGTTCAAGCTCCGCATGCCGGGCCAAAAACAGCCCCAGGTAGCCACAGCCCGGGCCCACCTCCAGCACGCGGCCAAAGCCGGACGAAAGGGCCTGCATCTTCCGATAGGCCGCCAGCATGGCCGTCACCGTGTCCAGGGGCAGCACGGGCGCGCGGGAGCCGAAGTGCGCCAGCTGGAAGCGCACCACTTCCGCCAGGGCCTGGACAAGCAGCTCCTGCTCGGCTTCGGCCAGTCCGCCCAATTCCTGCTGAATGGCCTCGAAACGGCCTTCCTGCATGGTGTCGAGCAGCATGCCCAGCTCGTCCAGGCAGTCCACGCGCACGGGGAAGCCCACGCGCTGGAACAGGGTGGCCCCGTGGCGCTGGGCCAGGCGCCAGTTGGGCAGCTGGGCCTTGGCGCGGGATTCCTCGCGGCGGTATTGGGCGGGGTCGAGCATCGCTCCTCCTTAAGACTCAAGCCGGGGCGTCCCGGACTATTTGCCGGTCTGGGCGGCCAATTCGCCCAGGCGGACCACTTGCGCGGCCAGCTGCTCCAGCAGCCCGCCGAGCATGCGCCTCGTGTACGCAAAAATGTAGCGCAGACCACGCGCGTATTCCACCGGATCCGGGCTGGTTATCATGACATAGAACTGGGCGTGGTCGAAGTCCTCATAGCGCTGCACAAGATACGTCATGTTGTTCTGGTCGAGCACGTCCAGCGCCTTGCGCCCCTGTTCGAGGAAGGCTTCCGGCGGCAGGTGCTCAAGTCCGTCCAGAAGCCGCAGGTAGGCGCTGTGCAGGGCCGTCTGCACCTGGGCGAAGGCCACGGCCTGCCCCCACAGCGGCGTGTGCTTGCGGGCGGCGTGGGCCTGCTTCAGGGCCTGGGCCAACCGCCCTGTCGGCTCGATGACCGGGGCCTCGTCGAACTCCACGGGCGGCAGGTCGATGATGCTGTCCTTGGACGTGTTCACCACCGGAATGCCGCTTAAGCGGATCTCCTCGCACAGCCAGTGCTTCACATCCAGAAAGTTGAGGCTGGTGTAACGCTGCCGCCCGAAACGGTTGGTCACGGGATAGAGCTGCGGCCAGGCGTTGGTCAGCTCGCGCGACTCCGGCGCGTACCCCAGCCCGGTTTTCCCCGTGACGTAGCTTAAGGACCAGGGATCGTTTGAGGACAGAAGCGCCCCGGCCAGCACCACGCGCGCGCAGCCCATGTGCCGCGCCAGCGAGAAGCCCGTGGTCAGCACCGAGCCGTGCAGCCGCAGGGTGGGCCGGGGCCCGAAGACATCCGGCCGCAGTTCGCTGAACAGGAACTTCTGCGGGAACACGTCGCCGCCTTGGGCCGCCTGCCCCCCGAGGTTGGAGAGGCAATGTCCCACCAGCATCACCGGGCGCAGCGCGGGCAGGCCCTCGAAGGTCTTGGCCACCTGGAGGGAATTGTCGTTGACCACGCAGAAATGCGGCTTGATGCCCGCCGCGACCAGCGGCTTCAGGGCCGAATTCACGGCGATGATCACCGCGCGGTCCTGGTTCTTACGCAAGAAGTCGTACTGCTCGGCCAGGGCGGCCCCGGCCGCGGCCACGATGGCCGTCTCGCCCTGGAACAGGCCGCTCAAGGCCTCGATGTCCGGGCTGTTCGCGTAGGCCGGCAGGTTCTGGTACACATGCACCAGCTGGTCGTAGAACAGCTCCGAGACGATGTCGCGGAAGGGGATGCCGCGCGACCGGGCCTGGCTGCCCAGAGGGTAGATGCGCTCGCGGTAGTACACCGTCTCCACGTACTCGATGATCTCCGCGGCGTAGGCGGCGTCCTGCGCCTGCGCGCCCTCGGGCGCGTAGAACACGGGAAAACCGAGGCGGAAGCCCCCATCGCCCAGCAGGGCGGACAGGGGCGGGTAGAATTCGTGCGGGCGGCCCAGGAACACCAGCGCCTTGTTCACCAGACGCGCCGGGTCCACCTGGGCCAGAAAACGGGCCAGGCGGCGCGGATCGTGTTCAAAGAGCAGCAGCAGCACGCCCTGCTCGTCCAGCAGGCGCTCCACCACGGGAGAGAATTCCGCCCCGATCAAACATATGAAGCGCGTCCTGGTCAGCACTGCGTCCAGGCTGATGGCCGGGTCCAGAGTCGCGAAGACCGGCGGTGCGCCGGGCACCGGCCGCGCATAGAACGACTGTTCGTAGGACCACAGCGGCGTGTGGGCCGAAAACACGTGCCGCACAGCTGGAACCTCGGGCCCCGCCGGGTCCAGGCGCGGGTCGTCCGGTCCGCTCAACAGCACGCCCAGGTCCTTGAGCACCCGGAACCGGGCTCTGGCCTTCACCTCTGTCGCTTCGGCATTCACCTTGCGCAGTCCTCCAAACAACTCATGACATTAGACTCCATCCGCAACTCGCTGTCCACCGGGCGCGCCTTGCGCCGGCCCGGCCATATAGCCTTGGACGAAAGCATCCGATACTATGCGTAGCCGCCACCGGTACATGCATGCACACCGGATGCCAATGCGGGCGGAAAATTCATCCACCAGGAGAGACGCATGGGTGCGAAACTGCAAGAACACATGAATCGGCTTGGCCCCTGGTACCACAAGATCGCCCTGCCCGGCGGGGCGGTGACGCCCGGCCACGACTGGGAACCCCTGTGGGAGAACATCCGCCGGGCCGCAAGCGGCATGGACTACACAGGCCGCCGCGTGCTGGACATCGGCTCCATGGACGGCATGTGGGCCTTCGAGGCCGAGGCCCGGGGCGCGGCCGAGGTGCTCACCGCGGACATCTGCGGCGCGAGTGCCGAGCGGCTGCTCTTCTGCCGCCAGCAGCTCAAAAGCCGCGTGCTCCCCTTTTTCAACATCCAGGTGGAACGGCTGACGGAAAACAAGGCCATCCTCGGCGAGTTCGACATCATCCAGCACCTGGGCGTGCTGTACCACCTGCCCGATCCCTACGTGTCGCTCTCGCAATGCCGGGCCCTCATGCGCCACGGCGGCCTGCTGGCAATGGAGACGGCCTACGTGGCCGGCATGCCCATGTCCTGCATGGTCTTCAACGGAGTGCGACCGGCCGACGCCGACGATGACGACGGAAGCCACTGGTGGCGCATCTACAAGGGCGCGCACCCGCAGTGGGCGCCCAGCCTCTCCTGCCTGCTGGAGATGCTGCTCCTGGCCGGGTTCATCCCCGACACGGCGAGCATCTCCACCATCGCCCAGCCGGACACGGGCGGCGTGAACGCCGACGCGCCCGGCACGCGCTACAAGCGGGGGCGCGTGGCCCTGGCGGCCCGCGCGGCGGAGCGGCAGGAGATCACGAAAGACGTTGTGAACGCGGTGCTTGCGGCCGCAAAACGCTAGGCCAGGGGCAGCTCCACCACGAAGACCGAGCCGTGGGGGCTGGCCGCCTCCACGCGCACCTGGCCCTTGTGGTCGGTGACGATGGAGCGGACGATGGTGAGCCCCAGGCCCGTGCCGGTCTTCTTGCGCGAGAAGTAGGGCTCGAACATGCGCGCGCGCTCCTCCTGGCTGAAGCCTGGGCCGTTGTCGGCCACGCTGATGCGCGCCAGGCCGCGGGCCGGGTCCGCGCTTGCGCGCACGGCCACGGCGCCATCCTCGCGGCCCTCCAGGGCCTCGGCCGCGTTGGTCAGCAGGTTGATGAACACCTTGCGCAGACCCTCGGCGTCAAAAGGCAGACGCGGCAGCTCGGACTCGGCGTCAAGGGTCCAGGCGATGTCGCGATGGGCCGTGGCGAAAGTGCCCACCAC
>NZ_DATMYK010000060.1:0-4931 GCF_035560995.1 Humidesulfovibrio sp.
CTGGCGCAGACGCGGTCGCGTCCGCTGTTCTTGGCCTGGTACAGGGCCGTGTCGGCCCGCTGGCGCCGGCTGTCCACGCTGTCCTCGGGGCCGAGGGCGGCCACGCCGGCGCTGACGCTGTACTTGCGCCCGCTGGGGAAGGCCGCAGTGGCCACGCCCAGGCGAATGCGTTCCTCCACCACCAGGGCGTCGGCCAGCGCCAGGGTGAAATGCAGGAAGTAGAGACGCAGCAGGCCGGTCGCGCTCACGCGAAGTCGACCGGACATGCGGCGGTGAGTGCCGTGGGTTGCGGAAGCCGGTGCGCGGGACATGAGGCTCCTCAAGGTGCGGGCTCGCGCCGGGCGCGGCGGAAAACGGGGAGAAGCCTCAGCCTTCGCTGCGGCCCCCGTGTCCGTTCTTGTGGTTGTGCGGCAGCGCCAGCAGCAGGGTGTCGGCCCACTGGAAGGAGGCGTTGTAGGCCGTGGCCACGGAGCCGGTGGGCAGGCCCAGGTTCAGGGCGCATTCGGCCATGTCGTCCCAGCGGGTGTCCTCGATGGCCTGGGCCATGGCCAGCCACGAGGCGTAGGGGCCGGGCTCGCCGCAAAGGCCCGCGTACAGGCCGTCGTCCAGGGAGAGCTTGTCCAGCACCGTGGCCATGGGCATGTCGAGCATGGCGGGCAAGAGCGAGAAGAGCCCCAGCAGGAACAGGCTGTCGGCCTCGGCCCGGCGGTCGGAGGCCAGGGCCAGCAGTTCGAAGAACTTGGCGCGCTGGGCCGAGAGGTGCAGCAGTTCCCGCGCCTTGGTGGAGGGCGTCACGTCGCCCATGACCATGACCCGCAGCCAGGCCGAGAGCTGCATCCAGCCCGCCATGACCACGGCCTGGCGCACGGAGGAGACCTTCTTCAAAAGGCCGAAGTGCGCGGAATTCAGCATGGTCAGCACCCGGTAGGACACGGAGGCGTCGGCCTCGATGGCGTTCACCAGCAGGTCCGTGGGCGGCTCCGAGCGGGAAAGCAGGTCGAGCAGGGTGAGGCGCGTGGATTCCGCGGCGGAGATCTTGCGCTGGGTCAGGGTCACGGGCTCGCGGAAGAAGTGCCCGGCGAACAGGCTGAAGCCCAGGTCGCGGGCCATGTCCGCGGCCTCGTGGGTTTCCACGCGCTTGGCCAGCAGGATGTGTCCGCGCCGCTTCAGCTCCGCCACGGTGCTTTTCAGCTCGCCGTTCAGGGCTTCGGGCGCGCGCATGTCCAGAATGACCGTGCCGGCGACCTCGAGCAGGGGATTCTTGAGGTCAAAGGGCCTGGCCAGGTCCAGGGCCAAGTGGTAGCCCTCGGCCTTCAGGGTGCGCAGGGAGTCCAGGTAGCGCGCGTCGTCCGCCGGGTAGGGGTCGAGCACGGGCATGACGCATGCCGCCCCAAGAGCCTTGGGGATGCCGGTCATGAGCGCCTGCGGCGGCAGGTGGATGAGCGCCTTGTGCGGCTGGGCGCAGGTGTCCATGCAGGCGGGCAGGCACTGGATGACGGACAGGGTGGCCTGGAGCGGATCGGAAAATTCCGAGTAGGTGTGCTCCTGGCAGCGGCGATAGTAATGAAAATATCCCCAGGTGTTCAGGGCCTCGTCCAGCACGGGCTGCCGGGCCACAAAAAGCGTCTCGTAATGTGATGGGGATGCCATCGCCTTGCTCCTGAAGTGTGACAATTATGACAACTTTCACATGAACATGGACTTGTTCTTGAACAAATGCTAGCGAGTCCGTCTATGAATGTAAAGGAACTGCTGGAGGAAGGGGCCGGACCCGAACTCGTCTCCCGGCTCTTCCATATAGAACGCTACGCCTGGATGGCCCTGTCCTACGACATGGCCGTGGCCTTGGACATGGACGGCTGCATTCTGGCGACCAACGCCGCCTGGCAGCGTTCCACCGGTCTGTGGCCCGAGGCCTTGCGCGGCCAGTACCTCCTCGAATTCATGGACTTCGAGGATCGTGAGCGCGTGCTGGCGGCCTTCCAAAGTCTTATCACAAGCGATGCGGCCAGCACCACCTTTGATTTTCGCTTTCGTTGTGACCAGGGGCTGTTTAAACGTTTCAACTGGAACGTGCTCTTCTTTCCGGATACCGAGATTTTTTACTGTATAGTCAAAGATCTGAGCAACGTCCATGACCTGCACCACGCCGCTTACCACGACACCCTGACCGGCCTGCCCAACCGTTTGTTTCTGAAGGACGCCCTGCCCAAACTGGTGGGCGGCGCGCTGGAGCTGCGCCACGTGCTCGGTCTTTTCTTCATCGACCTGGACGGCTTCAAGGCCGTGAACGACACCCTGGGCCACCAGGCCGGAGACATCCTGCTGCAGACCGTGGCCGAGCGCTTGCGCCGCTGCGCCACCAGGCCGGAGAACTGTGTGCGCCTTGGGGGCGACGAGTTCGTGCTCATGGAGACCTGGCCCTGCGACGCCTTCGAGCCCGAGCGCCTGGCCGACGAGATCATCGCGGCGGTGAACCTGCCCGTGTGCATTGACGGCCGCGACGCCCGCGTGGGCGCGTCCATCGGCATAGCCCTGGCTCCGGGCGCGGCCTCCACCCCAAGCGAGCTCATGGCCCTGGCCGACAAGGCCATGTACAGCGCCAAGCGCAGCGGCAAGAACCGCTACGTTCTGGCCCAGGGCGCGGGCGAAGCGGCCTGCCCCTTGGGGCTTGAATCCCTGGACGCGAACGGGTAGGCCTGGAGCCGCCGCTTCCCGCTTTCGGGAGGCCAGCTTTTTGCGGAGGTTTCCATGCGCCCCACCACCACTGTCCTGGCCACCCTGACCGGCCTGGCCACGGCTCTTCTCGCCCTGGCGGCCGCCGTGGCCCTGAACTTCGTCTTCTGGTGGGCCCAGGGCCGCCCGCAAGACATTCCCGACGCCAAGACCCCGCGCATCAAGAGCGCGTCCTTCAGTCCGTACCGCGCCGGGCAAAGCCCCTTCGGCGCGTCCTTCACGCGGGAGCAGCTGGAGCAGGACATGGCCGTGGCGGCCAAGCACTTCGAGCGCATCCGCACCTATTCCAACACCAACCAGTTCGCCCCCGTGCCGGAGCTGGCCCAGAAGAACGGGCTCAAGGTCATCCTGGGGGCCTGGGTGGGCGCCAACCTGGAAAGCAACGAGAAGGAAATCGCCGGGCTCATCAAGGCCGCCAACGACTACCCGGACACGGTGGAGCGCGTGGTGGTGGGCAACGAGGTGCTCCTGCGCCGCGAGATCACCCCGGAGCTGCTCATCGACTACATCCGCCGGGTCAAGGCGGCCATCAAGCAGCCCGTCACCTACGCCGACGTGTGGGAGTTCTGGCTTCTGTACCCCCTGGTGGCCAAAGAGGTCGACTCCGTGACCATCCACGTGCTGCCCTACTGGGAGAACACGCCCACGCCCCTTGAGCACACCATCGAGCACATGCTGCACGCCCATGCGGCCATCGCCCGCGCCTACCCGGGCAAGCCCATCCTCATCGGGGAAATAGGCTGGCCCAGCGCGGGCCGCGTGCGCAAGGACGCCGTGCCCGGCCGCGTGGCCCAGGCCACCTTCGTGCGCCAGATCATCAATACCGCCGAGGAGAAGGGCATCGACTTCAACTTGTTCGAGCTCTTCGACGAACCCTGGAAGTTCGGGCAGGAAGGCACGGTTGGCGGCAACTGGGGCATCATCGACATCGACCGCCACATCAAATTCCCCCTCACCGGTCCGGTGAGCGAAAAGCCCTATTGGCAGGATGCCTTCCTGGCGTCTTCGGTCCTTGGCGCGCTGTTGGCCGGGCTTGCGCTGCGCCTGCGCCCGCCGCGCGGCGCGGGCAAGACCGCCCTGCTGTGCCTGGCCGCCCAAGCCCTGGCCACCATGCTGGCCATGAGCGCCGAGCAGAGCCTGCGCCTGGCCTTCGGCCCGGCCGGGGTCATCGGCGGCGTGCTCATGACCGGCGGCGGCGCCATCCTGTGCCTGCTGGTGTTCTCCGAACTGGCGGACCAGCTTTCCGCCCCGGCCGGAATGGGCACCTCCGGGCCCAGGCCGCTCACCCCGGTCATCGCCCGGCTGGAGGCCCTGCGCAGCTTCCGCCTGAACCTGAAGAGCCGCGTGGAGTGGGTGGGCCTGCTGGACCTGCTTTTCGGCTTGGCCGCCCTGGCCCTCACCTTCGGCCTGCTGGTGGACCCGCGCTACCGCGACTTCCGCGTGGCCCAGTTCCTGCCCATCGCCCTGTGCATGACCGTGCGGCTTCTGGCCACGCGTGAGCTGCCCCGGCCCGTGGGCTCCCCGCGCGAGGAATGGCTCATGGTGGGCACCTTCGTGGTCGGGGCCGTGGCCATTCCGCTCAAGGAAGGCCTGATGAACCCCGCCGCCCTGGCCTGGGGCGGCACCCTGCTGCTTCTGGCCGTGCCCTGGGCCCTGTCCATTCTGCGGCAGCGCCAAGCCGTGGCCCAGTCGGGGTAGCCATGCATCCCGCGCGCGCAAGGCTCATCCACAACAGACCACAACAGCCTGGTCCTGTGCTCTACTGGATGCACCGCGAGCTGCGCGCGCAGGACAACTGGGCCCTGCTGCACGCCCAGGAACTGGCGCGGCAGAGGGGCCAGCCCTTGGCCGTGGCCTTCTGCCTGGCCCGGAGCTACCCCCTGGCGGCCCTGGCGCACTTCGCCTTCATCGTGCACGGTCTGCAAGAGACCGCAAGCACTCTGGCCGCCCTCGGCATCCCCTTCGTCCTGCTGCGCGGCGAACCGGGCGCGGCCGTGGCCGAATACGCGGCCCTGGCCAAAATCGGCCTGCTCGTCACCGACGCCGACCCCACCAAGCCCAAGCGCGCCTGGCTGGCCGAGCTGCTCGCCCGGCTCCAGTGCCCGGCCGTGGAGGTGGACGCCCGCAACGTGGTGCCCGCCCGCCGCGCCTCGGACAAGGCCGAATACATGGCCCGCACCATCCGGCCGAAAATC
>NZ_DATMYK010000061.1:0-2754 GCF_035560995.1 Humidesulfovibrio sp.
GAGGAAGAGGCCGCCCCCTCCAAGAAACTTCCCTGGGACGATGACGAGCCCGCCGCTCCCGGCGCTTCCAAGAAGCTGCCCTGGGATGACGACGAGCCCGCCGCCGGCCCGGCCGATGACGACGATCTGCCCAAGCCGCCGACGGGCAAAGGCCCCTTCGACGACGAGGACGAAGCCCCGGCAGAGCGCAAGTCCAGCTTCGACGACGACGGCGGAGCCTTCATCTCCAGCCTCGACGCCGAGAGCATGAAGGCCGACAAGGCCGCCGCCAAGCCCGCGGGCGAGGACGACTTCCTGAACTCCCTGGGCGGCAGCGTCGACGCCCCCAAGAAGGCGGAAGCCAACCCGAAGAAGAAGATGATCATCCTGGGCGCGGCCCTGGCCGCCTTGGCCCTCATCATCGCGGCGCTGTTCATCTTCAAGCCCTGGACCAAGATGAACATCCCGTTCCTTGGTTCGCTTACCGGCAAGAAGGAAACGGTGGAGAACGCCGACAAGGTCAAGGACATCGCCCTGCGCAATGTCCGCCAGTACTACATCCCCAACGAGAAGGCCGGGAACATCTTCGTGGTCGAGGGCAAGGCGGTGAACAACTTCGCCTCGCCCAAGGAGCGCATCAAGGTCGAGATCACGCTCTTCGACGAGAAGGGACACGTGCTTGTGGCCAAGCAGATGCTCTGCGGCAACACCCTCTCGCAGTTCCAGCTCCAGGTGCAGAGCGAGGAAGAGATCAACGCCAGCCTCGGTTCCGAGGTCGGCATCCTCACCAGCAACACCTACCTCAAGACCGGCATGGACACGCCGTTCATGGCCGTTTTCTTCAAACCGCCAGACGCGGTGAAGGAATTCGGCGTCAAGGTCATCGACGCGCTGGATCCCAAGTAAGAAGCACACGGTCCAGACGGCACACGACAACGCATCGGCGGCGCCGGGGCGGGCGCAAAAACCCACCCCGGCGCTTTTTCTTTCCTCAAAGACACAAGCGAGGGCCAGCACATGAGCCGCAAACCCTACACCATCGCCCTGGTCCAGACCGGCTGCCGTGAAAGCGCCGAGGAAAACCTCGCCGCCCACCTGGAGCTGGCCGAGCGCGCCGCCAGCCTGGGGGCCGACGTCATCTGCCTGCAGGAGCTGTTCATGGGCCCCTACTTCTGCCAGCAGGAGGACGCCCGGCTCTTCGACTTGGCCGAGCCCATTCCCGGCCCCACCACAGAGGCCTTCGCCAAGCTCGCCAAAAAGACCGGCACCGCCATCATCGTCTCGCTCTTCGAGAAGCGCGGCATAGGCCTGTACCACAACACCGCCGCCGTGCTGGGGCGCGAAGGCGCGCTCCTCGGCCTGTACCGCAAGATGCACATCCCGGACGACCCGGCCTTTTTCGAGAAATTCTACTTCACTCCGGGCGACCTGGGCTTCCTGGCCGTGGACACCCACGTGGGCAAAATCGGCGTGTGCGTGTGCTGGGACCAGTGGTACCCGGAGGCCGCGCGCCTGACCGCGTTGAAAGGCGCGGAGGTCATCTTCTACCCCACGGCCATCGGCTGGCACCCGCAGGAGAAGGACCTCCTGGGCGACGAGCAGCGCAGCGCCTGGCAGCTTGTGCAGCGCGGCCACGCCGTGGCCAACGGCTGCTACATCGCCGCCGCCAACCGCATCGGCCTGGAGCGGCCCCTGGCCGACGCGCACAACGCAAACGGCGCGGGCATAGAGTTCTGGGGCACCAGCTTTGTGGCCGGGCCCATGGGCGACCTCGTGGCCCAGGCCCCCTGCGACGAGGAGACCATCCTGCTGGCCCAGGTGGACCCGCAGCGCATGGAGGACGTGCGCCGGGGCTGGCCGTTTCTGCGCGACCGCCGCATCGACGCCTATCAGAACATCGTGAAGCGCTTCGACGATTAGGGCGGAGTATCGGGGGACTCGGCTTGAGCAAGGGGCTCCGCCCTTGACCCCGGCCAAGGGGAGAAATCGAACGCCTAGAAATCCCAGCTGAAGGACAAGCCGCCCTCCACGCTGGAAAATCCTGCCCGGAACAGCTCGGTCCCGGCAAAGGCGCTGCACTTCAGGCCGTCCGCCAGCAGCAGGGACGCGTGGGCGTGGAGCCCCATGCTGTCTTTGGCCGGTGCGGGAGCGTGTGACGAGAACTTCGGGCCGTCGGCACCGGCGAAGCCGCCGCGCGTGATTATGGCGTCGCCCAACAGATCGCGCAGCCACAGTGCCCGCAACCCAGCCTGGATGATCTGGCCCTGAGCAAGGCTGTGCTCCGTTTGCAGCTGCCCGCCAAGGGCCGAGTACAGGCTGTGTTGCCCGGCGGAGTCCAGGGCGAGGTCGGCCCCTCCGCCATGGTTCTCCGTCATGGCCGGGCGCCAGTTGAAAGCGTAATCCAGGCCAGCAACCGGCCCGAAGGACATCGGCCCCACACGCCAATTGTAGCCAGCGCCCACATCCGCCGCACTGGCAAAGCCTATCCACTCTCCCTGGCTGGTGCGCTGGTAGCCGTTGAAGTCGACTTTGCGCCGGGTGGTGTTGTTCTCGATGCCGACCCGCGCCAAGCCATGCGCGTATACGCCCTGCGAGGAGTTCGGCTGCGCCAGGGCCTGCACGCCGAAATACATGCCGTCGGCGCTGAACTGTCCGCCAGCCTGAGTGTTTACATCCACCTGACGATGCGTGAGCGCCACATGAAAGCCCGCGCTGAGGCCATCCTCATATTGGCGCTCAATGAGGCTGAAGACGCCGGCGTCTGCGGCGCTGTAG
>NZ_DATMYK010000062.1:0-5250 GCF_035560995.1 Humidesulfovibrio sp.
CATCGGAAATGTTGATGCTGATGGACAGCTGCGCCAGGGCCGGGGCGGCGAAGCAGCCCAGGCAGAGCACGGTGGCGAGCAGGATCTTCAGGGCTCTGCGGTGCATGATCAGTCTCCTTGTGCTCCCGCGTTTCGGAGCGCGGGTGTGTTGGTGCAGTTCTCGCGCCGGCTGCGGTGGGTCTTCCGCCCGGACAGCCATAGTATAGCATACGTTGTGCCATAATGCAGCACACCGGAATGACAGGTGTTATTTGTTCGTGCTGGCCGGGGCAGCGCAAAATCTGCGCTGGGGGGAAGC
The DNA here is from genome assembly GCF_035560995.1 of Humidesulfovibrio sp. Lineage (GTDB taxonomy): Bacteria > Desulfobacterota > Desulfovibrionia > Desulfovibrionales > Desulfovibrionaceae > Humidesulfovibrio. Next base: position 299 of record NZ_DATMYK010000062.1, read on the forward strand.
GTCAGAGCGCAAGGGGGGGCGCGAGCGGTCCACTAGCGGGCCATGACGCGGCGCAAAGCCGCTTCCAGGGCTTCCACATGGTAGGGCTTGGACAGGTAGTCGTCCATGCCAGCGTCGAGGAAGCGCTTGCGGTCGCCGCGCATGGCGTGGGCGGTGACGGCGATGACCGGAGTGCGCGGATCGAAGGATTTGCCGTCCGCCTGGCGGATGCGCCGGGTGGCCTCCACCCCGTCCATGCCGGGCATCTGGATGTCCATGAGCACCACGTCGAAATGCCGCTCGGCCATGGCCTCCAGGGCGGCCGCCCCGCTGGCCGCGGCTTGGGCCGTGTGCCCAAGATGCTCCAGATACTTGAGGGCGGTGAGCCGGTTCAGCAGGTCATCCTCCACAACCAGCACCTGCAGGGGCGCTATGGCGGCCTGGGCCTGCTTGACGACGCTGCGCATGAACTCGCTGTCGCGGAACAGTTGCGGTTCCTCGCAGCGCCCGCCCATCCCCAGCAGAGGCAGGGTCAGGTGGATCTGCGTGCCCTGGCCGGGTTCGCTGTAGACCTCCATGCCGCCCTTGAGCAGCGCTGCCAGACGCTTCACTATGGCCAGCCCCAGGCCCAGGCCGCCGTGGGTGCGCGTGTAGGGCGACTCCACCTGGGTGAAGGGCTCGAAGATGTGCTTCAGGTGCTGGTCGGCAATGCCGATGCCGGTATCGCCAACCACGAAATGAATGGGCACGAGCCCTTCCGCCGCCTGGGCCGGCGTGGGCGGCAGGGGGTAGACCTCAAGCCGCACCTGGCCTTCGTTGGTGAACTTCACCGCATTGCCCATGAGGTTCAGCAGCATCTGGCGGATGCGCCCGGCGTCGCCGCGCAGGGTCTCGGGCAGGGTCGGATCCAGCGCGCAGTCAAGGCTCAAGCCTTTGCAGCGCGCTTCCATGAGCATGGTCTCGCACACCGGGCCGGTCACGTCCTCAATGGTGAAGGGCTCGCACAGCACTTCCATCTTCCCCGCCTCGATGCGGCTCACATCCAGCACGTCGTTCAGGATCAGGGCGAGATTTCCGGCGGCGTCCAGGGCATGGCCGATGAACAGCCCCTGTTCCTTGCGATTCAGGTTGTTGTCGCGCAGGATCTGCAGCATGCCCTTGATGCCGTTCAGCGGGGTGCGCAGTTCGTGGCTCATGATGGCCAGGAAGTCGCTCTTGGCGGAATTGGCGGCCTCGGCCGCCTCCTTGGCGCGGATGATCTCGTCCTGGGCGCGGCGGCGCTCGGTGATGTCCTGCACGTTGACTACGCGGTACTGCACTTCGCCGTGCTGGTCCTTCACGGCCGTCACGTCCATCTGGGCGGGGAAGCGGCTGCCGTCCTTGCGCAGATGGTCGGCCTCGAAGGTGTGGTGCCCTGTCTGGTGGGAGAAGTTCAGGTTCTCCTCGGCCATGTGCACGGTGTCCTCCGGGTACACGCTGGCCAGGGGCATGCCGGTGAGTTCGGCCACGGTGTAGCCGTGCATCTGGGCGAAGGCGGGGTTCAATGCCTCCAGCTTCCTGCTGTGGGGCGAGCAGACCACGATGCCCCAGGCGGCGTTCTCGAACACCTGGGCCCAGCGGCGCAGTCCTTCCTCGGCCTGCTTGCGCAGGGTGATGTCGCGGTTGCTGACGCGCCTGCCCAGCAGGGTGCCGTCGGGCCGGGCAATGTCCTGGCAGTGGTGGTCGATCCAGACGATGTGCCCGGAGCGGTGCACGACGCGGAAATCCAGCTCGCCCGGCTCTATGCTGCCGCCCTCCACCTCATGCATGTGGGCGTCGTACAGGGCCCTGTCATCCTGGTGCACCAGGCGCCGCAGCAGGTCGGGGTCCTTCAGGAACGCCTCCGCCGTATAGCCGGTGAACAGCTCGCACGAGGGCGACATCCAGACCAGGGTGCCGTCCGGGGCGCGCCAGTACTCCCAATCGTAGGTGAAGTCGGCCACGGTGCGGAACTTTTCCTCGCCCGTGCGCACGGCCTCCAGCATGGCGTTGAAGCCTGCGCCCAGTCTGCCCACTTCGTCCACGCGGTCTTCGTCGGCCCGCACGCTGCGGTCGCCCGCGCGCACGGCGTCCACCGCCGCCACCAGCTCCTCCAGGCCGGAGGTGAGCCGACGAGCGATGTACAGGGCCATGACCCCGCCCACGATGATGGCCAGGAAAGTGTAGGACAGGCCCTCCTTGGTCACCAGCCTCAGGTTCTCGCGCTGGGCCGACTGGTTGAGCCCGATGCGCGCCCAGCCCAGCAGGCGCGAACCGGTGACGATGGGCGCGGCCACGTCAATCTGCTGGCTGGTCAGCACCAGGCGCTGCGGTTCGGGTCTGCGCTCCAGCAGGGAAAGGCTTATGGGGTCGTCCACGTAGAGGCCCATCTGGCGGGAATCGCTGTGGCTCAGCACGCGGCCCGCAGGGTCCAGAACGCAGGCGTATTCCATGTCCGGGGCGCTGCCGAGAGAGCGGGTGACCTCCTCCAGTCCCATGAGGTCGTTTGCCAGCACCGAGGAAACGCTGGCGGCGGCGAGGTTGCGCGAGAGGCTTTCGGCCCTGGCCAGGGCCTCGCGGTGCAGAAAGTCGCGCTGGCGCTCCACCACGTCGACGACAAAGATGCTCATGAGCGCGGCATGCACCAGAGCCACGCCCAGGATGAGCTGGCGGCGCACGGAGTGGTTCCAGAAGGCGCTCAGGAGCGTGGCCGGGTTACTCATCGAGTCCCTTCAAAGGGCGTACGCTGGCGTTGTAGCGGGCGATGAAGGCATGCACCGGCGCGTACGTGGCGTTGTCCGCCGGGATATAGCGCGGAGTGCCGGAGAGCAGCGCGATGCGTCTGCCTTCCGGGCTTTCGTGCAATTGGAAGAAGGCCTGGGCCACCTTGCTGCGCACGTGTTCGGGCACGCTGTTAAGCGCAATCAGGCCGTTGTCGGGCAGGCTTGCCGTGCGCCAGCGCACAGCCAGCAGGCGGGCTTCCTGCGGGTGCTCCTTCTGGAACATGTCCCAAGCCCTGGGCCAGGTGCAGACGGCGGCGGCGCTGCCCAGGCACGCGCTTATGAGGGCGGAGTCGTGCGTGCCGGTGAAGAGCTGAATGATGTCGCTCCTGGGGTCCAGGCCGTTCTCCTTGAGGAAGAGTTCCGGCATCATGGTGGCTGCCAGGGCCGTGGGCGCGGGGAAGGCCACTGTGGCCCCCTTCAGCCCCAGGGGCGAGACGAGGGGGAAGTCGCGGCGCGCAAGGATGATGCCCCGGAAGTCCTCGTCGCGGTCCGCCTTGCCGAAGATCTTGTAGCCGTAGTCTTGGGCCAGCACGGTCTGGTAGGGGTTCGGCAGGGCGAAATGCACCTTGCGCCCGCGCAGCTTTTCATTGAAGGCGGCGTAGCTGCTGGAGGCTTCCAACTTCAGGGTGATGCGGTCGCGCGCCAGGCGCTGGTTCAGCTGGTCCACGAGGGCGCCGTACACTTCCGCCAGTTTTTGCGGGGTCATAAGCGGATGCGGAGCGAAAATGAACTGTGTGGACCCGGACGGCCGATTGGCGGTGTATTGCGGCTTGTAGAGCGGGCGTTCCGCATCGGCGCAGGCGGAGAGGCTGAAAAGAATAAACACAAACAGCACTCTGGCGCTGAGATGCATCAAGCGCCTCGGCGGATTGGCGTCTGCTGTGTCGTTCTGTAGGGGCAAAATGGCCTCGCGCTGTGTCTACTGCTGGAGAATAGTCACCCAGCAGCACCAGCAACAAGGCAGGTACTTATTTTCGCGCTGGGGGAACGCTGCTGAATAAGTATGTTCAAATTCAGACCTAGTCAACAATATCTCCTTGCCGAACAATACGTAATAATTGTAATATTCTATAATACGCTATCGACTTGCCTGATCTTGCGCGCAAAAAAAAGGAGCCCCAAACCGGGGCTCCCAGTGGCTGTGCAAAAAGGCCGCTATTCGCTCTTGAGCTCGCGCGTCATCAGGTCGCGCACGGCCTGGGCCGGGTCCTTGTCCTCGTACAGAATGCGGTACACCTGCTCGGTCAGGGGCAGCTCCACGCCAAGCTTGTGCGCCAGCTGGTACACGCTCTGCGTGGTGCGCACGCCTTCGGCCACGGTCTTGGTCTCGGCCAGGATGTCGGACAATTTCTGCCCGCGGCCCAGCTTCATGCCCACCGTGCGGTTGCGCGAAAGGTCGCCCGTGCAGGTGAGCACCAGGTCGCCCATGCCAGAAAGCCCGTTGAAGGTCTTGGGCTTGGCGCCCATGACCTTGCCCAGGCGGCTCATTTCCGCCAGGCCGCGCGTGATGAGCGCCGCGCGCGCATCATGGCCGAAGCCCAGCCCGTCCGCGATGCCCGCGCCGATGGCCATGACGTTTTTGAGCGCTCCGCCAAGCTCCACGCCCAGGAAGTCCTCGTTGGTGTACACGCGGAAGCTGTCGGTGGAGAAAAGTCCCTGCAGCTCGCGTCCAAGCTTCTTGTCCGCGCAGCCCAGGCTCACCGTGGTCGGCATGCCCAGGCTCACTTCCTTGGCGAAGCTGGGGCCGGAAAGGGCGGCGTAGCGGGGGGCGAGAGCCTCAAGCGCCTCGGCCACCACCTGCGACATGGGTGCAAGCGTGCCGTTTTCGATGCCCTTGCTGGCGCAGACCATGATGGGCTTCTTGGGCAGAATGTCGCGGAAGCTTTCCAGGCTGGCGCGCATGAACTGGCTGGGCACCACCAGCAGGAACACCTTGGCCCCGGCAAAGGCCCGGGCGGGGTTCGAATGCAGCTGGAGCGCCGGGGAAAGCTCAAGATCGGGCAGGAACCAGGTGTTGCGGCCCTTTTCCTTCATCTCGGCCAGAAGCTCCGGCTCGCGCACCCACAAGGTGGTGGGCACGCCCTTCTTGGCCAAAAGGTCGGCCAGGGTGGTGCCCCAGCTTCCCGCGCCGACAACGGCGGTCTTCATGCTCTGCGCTCCTTGATTAAGAGG
>NZ_DATMYK010000063.1:0-20026 GCF_035560995.1 Humidesulfovibrio sp.
GGGGGCGAGGCCGGGCCCACGGGCAGGCGCTTGGACATCCAGGCCGTGGAGCTGAACAGGGGGGGAGAGTCCTGATTGGTCCCAGCGCGCAGAAGTTCGGCCAGGGCCTGGGCCGCTGGGCCGCCAAGGCCGAGCTTTGGCCCCAGGTTTTTGGCGGCGCGGCGCAGAAAGTCCGGCTCCAGGGTGGCCAGGGCGGAGAGCAGCCGCGCGCGCACAGCGTCGTGCCCCGCCTCCGGCAGGGCGGCCAGCAGGGATTCCAGCCCCAGGCGCGGCAAGAGCGGCAGCAGGCGCAGGGCGGCCTGGGCGTACACCCCGCCGCCGCTCAGGAGGTCCGCCAGCATGAGGCCGAGCATTTCCGGTTCCGTGCGGGCCGCGCCCAAAAGGCGTTCCGGGGCCTCCGGCAACAGGGCCAGGCGGCGCATCTCCGTCAGCAGGGCCGCGTCGCGGGGCTCAAGGTCCGGCGGGGCGGCCAAGAGCGGCGGCATGCGGCTTGCGCCCTCGGCCCCGGCCGTGCGCAAGGCGTAGGCCAAGGCTTCGTTTTGCAGGCTGGGCAGGGCCAGGGTTTCCGCCGCCAGCAGCAGGGATTCCGCCACGGCCGGGCCGGGGTTGCCGGCAAAGGCCGCGGGCAGACTCTCGGCCAGGCCTGCGGCCAGCAGGGCCTCGCGCAGGGGGCGGGCCAGAACCGCGCCGTCCCCGGCCACGGAGGGCGCCAGAGTTTTGAGGAAAAGCAGGGCCTCGCGCGCGTCCAGGCGTCCCGAAGCGGGCAGCAGGGTGCGCAGCCAGGCGGCCAGTTGCTTGTCCTCCGGCGGGCAGTCCAGCAGCAGATCGTTCAACAGGGCCAGAAAGTCGTTTCCGGGCAGGGACTGCATGAGGGCGGCCACCTGCGGCAGGGGCAGCGCGCGCGACTGCACGTACTGGGCGGCGTGCACGCGGCCCATGCGCCCGCACACGGCCAGGAACTGGAACAGGCGGTTGGCCAGCACGGGGTCGCGCTGGGTGCGCAGCAGGGCGCCCAGCAGGAACACGCATTCCCCGGCTGCGGCCGCGGCATCGCCCAGCAGCGGGTGCGGTGCGCCGGCCCCGTGCGCGTGGGCGGCGCCGGGCAGGGCGCTTTGCACACGGGCGATGAACTCCGGCAGTTCCCTGCCCGCATCCGCGCTGCCGATGAAGAGCAGCTGGCGCAGGGCCGCCGCCGTGTCGCGCAGGATCTGGCTCATGGGCGCGGCGCGTCCTGCGCCGTTGCTTGGCTGGCGTGGACTTGAGGCGTCACTTTCGCGTCCTCGGCCGTTCCGTTAGGCCCCGGCCGCGCGGAAGGCCGCGTTGACGATGCCCTGGGCCTCGGCTTTCAGGCGTTCCAGGTGCTCTCGCCCCAGGAAGCTTTCTGCGTAGATCTTGTAGATGTTCTCCGTGCCGGAGGGCCGCGCGGCGAACCAGCCGTTTTGGGCCACCACCTTGAGCCCGCCGATGTCGGCCCCGTTGCCGGGGGCGCGGGTGAGCCGCGCGGTGATGGCCTCGCCCGCCAGGGTGCCCGCATCCACCATGTCCGGGGTCAGGCGCTTGAAGGCCGCCTTCTGCGCGGGCGTGGCTGGCGCGTCGAGGCGCTCGTACACCGGGCTGCCGAAGCGCGCCTCGAGCTCGGCGTAGGTCTCGCCCGGCTCGCGGCCGGTCTGGGCGGTTATCTCCGCGGCCAAAAGGCCCATGATGATGCCGTCCTTGTCCGTGGTCCACACGCTGCCGTCCTTGCGCAGAAAGCTCGCTCCGGCGCTTTCCTCGCCGCCGAAGCCGTAGGAGCCGTCGAGGAGGCCGTCCACGAACCACTTGAAGCCCACGGGCACCTCGGAGAGCTTGCGCCCCAGGCTGGCGGCCACGCGGTCGATCATGGAGCTTGAGACCACGGTCTTGCCCACGGCGGCGTCTTCCCTCCAGCCGGGGCGGTTGCGGAACAGATAGTCCACGGCCACGGCGAGGTAGTGGTTGGGGTTCATGAGCCCGTGGCTGCGCGTCACGATGCCGTGGCGGTCGAAGTCCGGATCGTTGCCGAAGGCCACGTCGAAGTCGTCCTTGAGGGCGATGAGTCCCTGCATGGCGTAGGGCGAGGAGCAGTCCATGCGGATCTTGCCGTCCTTGTCCACGCTCATGAACGAGAAGGTCGGGTCCACGGTCTTGTTGACCACGGTGAGGTTGAGCCCCCAGCGCTCGGCGATGGGCTCCAGGAAGCCGATGCCGGAGCCGCCCAGGGGATCGGCCCCGATCTTGAGCCCCGCCCCGGCGATGGCCTCCATGTCCAGAATGTTGCCCAGGTCGTCCACATAGGGGCGGATGTAGTCGTGCAGGTGCGTGGTGGCGGCCGCAAGCGCGCGCGCAAGGGGCATGCGCCGGACTGGGGCCAGCTTCTGGCGCAGAATCTCGTTGGCGCGGTCCTGGATGGCCTTTGTGGTGGCGGTGTCGGCCGGGCCGCCCTCGGGCGGGTTGTACTTGAAGCCGCCGTCCCGGGGCGGGTTGTGCGAGGGGGTCACCACCACGCCGTCGGCCCTGGCCGCGCCCGCGTCGCGGTTGTGCGTCAGGATGGCGTGGGAGATGACCGGCGTGGGCGTGAAGCCCTGGCCCTGGCTCGCGCCGGGCTGGATCATAACGTCCACCCCGTTGGCGGCGAAGACTTCCAGCGCGGTCTCAAGCGCCGGCAGGGAAAGGGCGTGGGTGTCCATGCCCATGTAAAGCGGGCCGGTGATTGCGGCTGCCGCGCGGTGCTCGCAGATGGCCTGGCTGATGGCCAGGATGTGGTCCTCGTTGAAGCTGCCCGCGCCGCTGGTGCCCCGGTGGCCGGAGGTGCCGAAGCTCACCAGCTGGGCGGGGTCGGCCGGGTCCGGGCGCACGGCGGTGTAGTCCGCCAGCAGGCGCGGAATGTCAGCCAGGATTTCCTTGGGCGCGGGTTTTCCCGCAAGCGGATGCGTGGCCATGGGCGGCTCCAGGATTGTGTTACGGTTTGAGGTTGCAGCGCCGGGAAAGCTCGGCCAGCTTCGCGTCCATCTCGCGCAGGCGCACGGCCATTATCTCGCAGAACACCCGGTAGAACGCGGACTGCACGGCGCAGCGGTCGCGGCCTTCCAGGCGCTCCAGGATGGCCGCGTCCATGGCGATGCACAAAGCGGGCTTGAGGGCCTTGATGGTGGCCGAGCGCGGGCTGCCGTCCACGATGCCCATTTCGCCGAACACGTCGCCCAGGCGGCGGATGACGCCCACCTGCACGCCCTTGTGGCTGATGCCGAGCTCGCCCTGGATCAGGAAGAAGACCCAGCTGTCGTACTCGCCCTCGTGGATGATGGTCTCGCCGGCCTCGTAGCGGCGCAGGCGCGAAAGATTGGCGACGGCCTTGATCTGGGCCTCATCCAGGGGGGCGAAGGCTGGAATTTTGCGGAACTGTTCCAGTATTTCGCCATTCGTGGGGTCGAATTCCTGCTCCTGCATGGGCGCCTCTTGGGGATGACTTTGGCCGACTATGCCCGAAAGCCTCCCAGCGGGCAAGAAACAAGGGGTATGCCCCGCAGGCCTGGGTCAGGGCGCAAGCAGGCCGGTCAGGCGGGCGAACTGGGCCCGCAACTCCACCGGCAGGGGAATGCCTTCGTCGGTTGCGAGCATGCCGCAGGCGCGGGCTGTTTCCTCGCGCACCAGGGCCGCGTTTTCGCTGCGCCAGCGCGGCGCGCCCTTGCGCAGGGCGCTTTCCGCCAGGGCGATGATGCGCTTGGCCCGCACCAGACTGGAATGCCGGGCGTGGACCTTGTCGCGTCCAGTGCGGGCCATTTCCGCCAGGGCCGGATCATCAAGGCCGCGCCGCGCGATGGCCGCCGCTCCGGCCGCGTCGCCGCGGGGGTAGACGAGCATGTCCTCGCCGGGGGTGAACAGCTCGCGCAGGCCGTTTTCGCAGTCCTCGGTCAACAGGGCCGCGCCGCAGGCCATGGCCTGGAAGATGCGGAAGTTCAGCTCGCCCACGGCGCACTGGTTCAGCACCAGGCGGCTGCGCGCGAACAGCGGGTGGTAGTCGCCGCGCATGTGCACCAGCGGTGCCGCGCGGCGGAAGGCTTCCAGAAAGGGCTTGCGCATGGGGTTCATGGGCGGGTCCAGGGTGCCCACGAAACAGACCGGAATGTCGCGCTCCTGGCCATTCTCGTGGCTCAGGTCGCGGTCCAGCCGCGCATCGCAGAACAGCGGGAACCACTCGGCCCGGCGGGGCAGGCGCGGGTCCTTGAACAGATGCAGGTAGTCCTTCTGCGCCACCAGGAACACGTCGTAGCCGGCGCTTGCGGGCACGTGCCAGGGGTTGCAGTACTGGTCGATGGAAAAGCCCATGGTGACGCAGGGCAGGGTCTCCAGCCCAAGCACCTGGGGCGGCTGGCACTTGTCGCACCACAGGGCCAGATCCGGACGGAAGTTCCGTGCTTCCAGCAGCTCCCACAGGCCCTTGGGCGAGAGCATCTCGCGCAGGGAAACATCGTGGCCGGGCCCCTGGCCCAAGGTCAGCACCTCGTGCCCCAGCGCGCGGAAGTCGTCTACGAAATACAGCCCTTCGATGTTCAGGATCTTCACGCCGCCCTCCTGTGGACATGCGGATTCTCTCATGGGTTACGTAGCAGCGCTTGCCTAGGGGCGCAAGGGCCGGCCGGGCGCAACGCGCGGCTTCACGCCCGGAATGCTTGATCATGCGGGGAAGCTGGGGTATGCGTAGAGAATTCCGTACGGCCCGAAAGACGCGCACCCGCCAAGACCCGCGCCGTCGGAAAAGGGAGCAGAGCATGGACGCCAGCCCGAAGAACGTGCGCGAGCACATCGCCCGGTCCAAATTCTACCTGCAGCGCAAGGACATTCTGCGCAGCCTGCGCGCCCTGGCCCAAAGCCTGGAGCTTCTGGCCGGGTCGCAGATTTTCGGGCGCGAGCGCATCGAGATCAGCATCCTCATGGAGGAGGCCGTGCGGCTTCTGGGCGAGCAGGAGGCCATCAAGCGCGCCGTGCCCGCCGGGCTTTCCTACAAGAAGGGCCAGGAGCGGGAGCTTTCCGCCAGCCTTACGCGCATGGCCGACGTGCTGGAGACCCTGCTGGGCAAGGCCGAGGTGGACGCGCGCCGCAAGCGTCTGGCCGAGCTGGACGAGCTGGTGCTGGCGGGCCAGGCCGAGCTGGACAAGAAAGAGCCCCTGGAGGCGCGCAAGATTTTCCGCCGCGCCCTGGACGGCTTCGGCGACGAGCCGGGGCTGCTGGTGGACCTGGGCAACCGGCTCATGCTGTCTGGGCTGCCCGCCGAGGCCTGCGAATATTTCCAGAAAAGCATCGACGCCACGCCCACGGACCAGCGCGCGTATGAGTATTTGGCACAGTGCCTGGACGCCACGGGCGAGGCGGTGAAGGCCGAGGAGATCCTCAAGGCGGCCATCAAGCGTTTCCGCCCCACGGAACAGATGCTGGTGCGCCTGGCCAAGGGCGCCATAGAGCGCCGCAACTGGGACGAGGCCCTGCTGTACGCCGAGAAGGCGCTGGAGGCGAACCCCACCAGCCGCGACGCCAAACGCTACGCCGACGCCGCCAGCGAACGCATCTACGGCACGGCCGGGGGCGGAAGCAAGGGCGGCCGGGGCGCCCCGCGCGAGCCCATCATCCTGTAGTCCCGTCCTCGCCCCGTCTCTAGCCCTGCTGCCCGGCCCCGCCTGTGGGCGGCTCGTTCCCGGGCGAGGGACTTTCATCCCCGCTGGCCGGCAGGCTTTGCCCCAACCGGGGGAACAGCAGCACGAAGCGCGCCCCCTGCCCGGAACGCGGGCGCACGTGGATGGCCCCGCCGTAATCCTGCATGATGCCGTAACTGATGGACAGGCCCAGGCCCGTGCCCTTGCCCACCTGCTTGGTGGTGAAGAAGGGCTCGAAGATGCGGGCCATCAGCTCCCGCGGGATGCCCGGGCCCGTGTCCGACACCTCGGCCTGCACGCCGCGCCTGCGCGCCCGCGTGCGCAGGGTGATGCGCCTGTCGCCTTCGGTGCAGGGCTCCTTGGCGCACTTGTCCTCTATGGCGTCGCGCGCGTTCAGAAGCAGGTTCATGAACACCTGCTCCAGGCGCGCCGGGTCGGCCAGCACGGGCGGCAGCTCCGCCGCCAGGTCGAAGACCACCTCGATGCCGCGCACCTGCAACTGCTGGCTGAAGAACTCGAACGCGCGGCGGATGACCTCGTTCACGTCCACGGGTACGGCGTCCTGGGCCGCGGGCTTGCGGCCGAACTCGCGCATGTGGTTGATGATGCGCGTGCTGCGTTCCACGTTGGACTGGATCTTGCCCGCGAGCGTGCGCAGGGTTTCGGCGTCCACGGCCTCGCCGCGCTCCACCTTGCGCAAAAACAGGCTCGCGGCCATGGACAGCACCGCCAGGGGCTGGTTCAGCTCATGGGCCACGCCCGTGGCCATTTCGCCCAGGGTGGCCATGCGCGAGGCCTGCACCATCTGCCGTTCGGCCTTGATGCGCTCGGTGACGTCCGTAGCCGTGGCCAGAATCACCGGCCGGTCGTCGGACTCCGAGTGGGCGGCGGTGATGCTGACGAAGAACACGCGGCCGTCCTTGGTCTGGTTGCGGGCGCGGCTCATGGTGCGGCCCTCCGCCAGGGCGACGACGCCTTCCTGGGCGTCCTCCGGCGGGAAGAGCACGGCCGCGCTCTGGCCCATGAGTTCGCCCCGGCGATAGCCGTACAGGCTGGCCGCGCTGCGGTTCAGATCCAGGATGGTCATGTTCTGCGAGCAGATGACGAAGAGCGCGCTTGGAATGTTATTGAATATATCAAGATACTTGCGCTCGCTCTTGCGCAGCTCCTCCTCCAGGCGCTTGCGGCCGGTGATGTCCAGGCACATCTCCATGGCGGCGGTGACGCGGCCGTCCTCGTCGTACAACGGGGCCGTGGTCACGATCCAGTGGGCGCGGGTGCCGTCCTTGTACACGCCCGTCTCCTCTGTGAAGTGGGGCTGGCCGTCGGCGAAGGTCTTTTCCACCGGGCAGTGCGGGCACTTTTCCGTGCGGCCCTTGTAGGCCTCGTAACAGTAGGCCCCCTTTCGGGCGTGGAACAGGTCGGCGAAGGTCTGGTTGTAGCGTAAAAGTTTGAAGTCGCGGTCCTGCACGGTGATGATGCAGGGCACGCCCTCGAACAGCTTCTGGTACAGCTGGCGCTGGTTCACGATCTCCGCGTGCTTCAGGCCGATCTCGCGGCACATGAGGGAAAAGGCGTGGGCCAGTTCGCCCAGTTCGTCGCGCTGGGGCACGCTCAGGGCGCTGCTCACCTCGCGGCCCAGGTCGCCCTTGGCCATGCGCCGGGTGACGCCGATGATGCTGCGGATGGGCCGCTGGATGAGCAGGTAGAGCACGGCGTAGAGCAGGGCGAACACCCCGGCCAGGAACACGCCCAGGCTGAGGGCGTTGGTCTCCACCAGCTGCCCCAGGGTCTCCTCCTGCTTGGTCAGGCTCATGTCGAGCACGAGCACGCCCAGCACCTTTTCCTGCGGCTTGTGGAAGTGGCAGGAGGCCGTGGCGCAGCCCTCGTCGTTGGCGATGGGGCTGAAGATGGTCAGTTGGCGCGCCCCGTTTCCGCCGGGCGTGTCCGCGCCGCCGTCCTCGATGCGCGTGCGCTCCTCCAGCTCCAGGCTGTCCGGGGGCAGGGCCCCGGCAGGCAGGGGCCGGTCGTGGCAGGCCGCGCACTGGAAGCCCTTCACCGGCCAGCGCACGCCGATGTCCTCCTCGCGGCTGGCGAACATGGCCAGGGCCTCCTTGTTCAGGATGCTGACCCCGCGCACGCCCTCCATGCGCCCGGCGCGCTCCACGATCTTCTGCAGCTCGCCGCGCTCGTTGCGCATCATGGCGCTGGAGGCGCCGCTCTTGATGGCCTCGCAGATGCGGTCGGCCTCAAGGTCGGCGTTCTTTTCCGCCAGGTCGCGGAAGCTTTGGGTGTTGAAGCGGAACAGGAACAGCGCCAGGCCGAGGATGAGCAGCACCAGGCAGCCCATGATCTTGGCCGCCAGGGGCAGGCCGGGGCGGAAGCGGTCCTGGCCCTGGTCCATGGTTGCTACGCCTGTCCTGAAGTTGCGGCGGCCGGGCCGGTTTGGGGCTGGCTTTGAGGCTGCTGAACGGGCAGCCAGGCGGTGACGCGCGTGCCTTCGCCCACGGCCGAGGCGACCTCGATGCCGCCGTGGTGCTGGGCGATGACCTGGCTGGAGATGAACAGGCCGATGCCCGTGCCCTTGCTGCCCTTGGACGAGAAGAAGAGCGTGAACATCTTCTCGCGCTCCTCGCGGCTCATGCCCACGCCGGTGTCGGTGATGGTGAAGACCACGCGGGCTTGTCCTCCGTCATGGCCCTCGCCGTCCTGCTCCACGGCGCAGCGGAAGGAGAGCTCGCGCGTGCGGCCCGTGGTTTCGCTCAGGCAGGCGTCCACGGCGTTTTCCAGAAAATTCACCAGGGCCGAGGAGAGCGCCGTGGTGTCGGCCTCGAACACGCCCTCGGCTTCGCTGAAGTCCCGCGTGAAGCGGATGTTGTTGGCCGCGGCCTTGGGCTCCACGATCATGGCCAGGTCCTCGGCGAAGGAGCGCACCGGATGCTCCGAAATGTCCAGGTCGCGGCTCTTGGCGTAGTAGAGGATGTCCAGCACCATCTTGCGGATGCGCTCCACCCGGTGGCGCACCACCTCCCAGCCGCTGCGGATCTTGGCCACGTCGCCCTTGTTCAGACCGGACTCCACCCGGTACATGCCGCCATCAAGCCCCATGACCAGACCCTTGACCCCGTGGGACATGCTGCCGAGCATCATGCCCAGCGAGCTCAAGTGGTCCTGCAGCTGGCGTATCTGGGTGATGTCCGTCGAGACTTCCATGACCTTCTCCACCCGGCCGTGCTCGTCCAGAAGGGGCGCAGTCCAGATGAGCAGGTTGCGCGCCTGGCCCTGGGCGTCCGTCACCACGGTCTCGGCCTGGTGGCGGCCGCCGTCCTCGAAGGTGGCCAGGATGGGGCAGTCCGGGCAGGGCTCGGCCCTGTGCTTGTAGGCCTCGAAGCAGGGCTGGCCGAGGGCCTTGTCCTGGAGGCAGCCGAACTCGCGCAGGAAGGTGCGGTTGGCCTCCACGATGTTCAGGGAGCGGTCCTGCACGGTGATGGCGCAGGGCACGGCGTCGAAAAGATCGCGGTAGCGCCGGTGGCTCTGCACCAGCTCCGCGTGCAGGCGCTCCACCTCGGTCATGTCCACGGCCACTTCCAGCACCATGGCCGTGCCTTTCTCGTCGCCGCTGATGGGCGTGGTGGAGACGAGGGCGTGGAAGGGCTGGCCGTCCACGCCGTAAAGCGTTTCGCGGCTCTGCACCGGACGGCCCGTGGCGAGGGTCTGGTCCACGGGGCAGCCCACGCCGCCTGGGTAGGCCTCGCCATAGGCCGCGCACGATTCGCGCCCCTCCGGCTCGCCCAGGCGTTCGCGGTACAGCGCGTTGGCGGTGATCACCCGGCCCTCGCGGTTGTGGATGGACACGAAGCAGGGCAGATCGCCCAGCGAACTGCCGCCGCCGGGCTCGCTGGCCACGAAGCGCATGGCCGAGGACAGGCCCTCGACGATCTGCCGGGCGGCCAGCCTGCGCTCCAGGTCCACCAGGCGGGCGCTTTTCTCGGCCACCAGGCGTTCCAGGTTCAGGGTGTGCTCGCGCACCTGGCGCTTGAGGGCGATGCGCTCCCGCGCCTTGTTCAGGCTGTGCTCCAAGAGGGCCACGTCGATGGGCTTGGTGATGAAATCGGACGCTCCGAGCTTGAGGCTCTGGATGGCCAGCTCCATGTCCGCGTGGCCGGAGATCATGACGACCTCCGTATCGGGCAGGTGGGCTTTTATGGCGGCCAGCAAGCCGATGCCGTCGAGGCCGGGCATCTTGATGTCCGTCAGCACGATGGGGGCTTCGACGGTGCGGAAAAGGGACAGGGCCATCTCGCCGTCCGGCGCGGTGAGGACGTTGAAGCCCAGGTCGTCGAGCAGCATGGACAACAGTTCGCGGATGTCCGCCTCGTCGTCCACAAGCAGGACGGTTTCGCGGCCCGCTTCGCGAACGGTTTCGCGGCTCGCCTCGCGGATGGGCTCGCACCCCGCTTCGCGCAAGGGCTCGCGTGAGGAATCGCGTGTGGCGGCTGCTTCGGGCATCGGAGCGGGCATCGGTGCGGACATGGCTGCGCGCGTTGTTTCGGGCGTGTGCTGGCTGAGGGGAGCGGCGCTGGCGGGCGGAAGGCGGCGAAAAATGGGGGGCGGCGCTCATGGCCTGCCTCCCGCCCGCCGGGGCGCTGCTACTTCAGCATGCTGCCGACCAGAGCCAGGAGCGCGGCGGGCTCCACGGGCTTCTGCAGCACGGGGATGTCCTTGCTGAGCGCGGGCGGGCGCGGGCCCACGCCGCTAATGACGATGACCGGGGTGTTCTTCAGGGCTTCTTCCTTGCGCAGGCCGATGTAGAACATGGTGCCGGCCTTTTCGGGCATGTCCATGTCGAGGGTGATGAGATCGGGCTTGTAGGCCGCGATCTTCTTCAGGGCTTCCGCGCCGTTGTAGGCCTTCTCGGTGGTGAAGCCGTTGTCCGTGAAGATTTCGTCCAGGAAGTCGACCACTGCCGGGTCATCGTCCACGATGAGGATCTTCTTGCTCATGGCTGGCTCCTGCCGTCTTTGCGGCGGGTGGGGGTTATGCGCGGCCCGGCTTTCCTTGTCCCTCTCATGCGGAGAAGGGGGGCGCCAGACCCGTTTGAAGGGGCCGGGCCGCGCTTTTCGGACTGCTGCCGTCGGCCGGGGGGCGGTGTCGGACGCGCCCCGGCCGGAAACCGGCAGAGCCGTCTAGTCCTTCAGCTTGCCCAGGCTCTTGGTGAACTCCAGCATGACGCCGAGACCCTTGCGGGCTTCCTTGCTGCTCATGCCGGCCACCAGGCCAAGGGGACCGCACTCCTTGCAGGAGTTCAGGTCCACGTCGCCCATCATGTCGGCCAGCTTTTCCAGCATCTCGCGCGCCTGCGGCGTGCTGAGCTTCTTGATCAGGCCGAGCATGGAGACGAAGCCGTCGCCCATGACTTCGATGTCTTCGGGCGTGTAGGCCCGGGCCATCTTGCCACGCACTTCGACCATGGCCTTGTACATGCGGAACACGCCCTTCTGCTCCATCTCGTCCAGGAACTCGATGCCCTTGGGCACGGCCGAGTGCAGCAGGGGCTCGATGGTGCCCCAGAGATCGATGATGTTCTCCAGCTGCTCCAGCACGTAGGTGATGTTCTTGATGCTGCGCATGAAGCGCTTGAGCAGCGCGAACACGTCTTCCAGCTGGAAGCCCTGCTCCACGTCGCCGAACTCCTTCATCAGGGTCTTGAAGGCGTCGTGCAGAATGGGCGTCAAATCGTGCTTCAGTTCCTGCCAACCCTGGGAGGCGTCGACCAGCTGCTTCAGCTGCGCCTCCATGCCCTCCAAGCGTTTGAGAACCAGTTCTTCCTGACTCATGGTGCTCTCCTGCATATTAGGCGTTGGTCAGCTGGTGACGCATCTTGCCAGCCATGAACATCTGGGATTCCAGCGGCAGCTCGTGACCCTTGAGCATCAGGTTGAAGTACACCCACTTGAACATCATCTTGCCCCAGTAGTTGAAGTGGCTTTCGCCCAGGAGCGAGAAGGGGCCGAGGCCGGGGAAGGGGTACTTACCTTCGAGGGGCTCGACCTTGTAGTTGAAGTCGATGAGGAAGGCCTGCTCGTAGCCGGACACGATGAAGCAGGTGCTGTGGCCGTCGAAGTCCGGGCGGGGCTCTTCGCCGTCGATCTCGCGCAGGAGGTTGGCGCAGACGATGTCGGCCTGGTAGTGGGCCACGCTGCCGGCCTTGGAGGTGGGGCAGTTGGTGGCGTCGCCGATGACGTAGCAGTTCTCGATGTTCTTGGCCTTCAGGGTGTGCTTGTCGGTGTCGACGTAGCCCATGGCGTCGCCCAGGTCGGAGTCGATGATGATCTGGGAGCCGAAGTTGGGCGGAATGGAGACGAGCAGATCGTAGTCCACGGTCTCGCCCTTCACGGACTCGATGGTCTTGTCGCCCACGTTGACGCCGGCGATTTCAAAGTTCGGCACGATCTTGATGTTCTTCTGCTCGCAGATCTTGTTCAGCACGCTGGCGGCCACGGGCTTGGTGAAGGCGCCGGTGAGCGGGGTCACGAGCTCGATCTCGATGTCCTTGCGCACGCCGTTGACGGTGAAGAACCAGTCGGCCAGGTACACGAATTCCAGCGGGGCCACCGGGCACTTGATGGGCATTTCGGCGATGTTCAGCACCACCTTGCCCTTCTTGTAGTATTTCAGCTTCTTCTGCAGGGCCAGGGCGCCGTCGGGGGTGTAGAAGTCGTGGATGTTGCCGCGCCAGTCGTCCATCATGCCTTCGATCTCATCGGGCATGATGCGGCAGCCGGTGCCGATGACCAGCCAGTCGTAGTCGTACGCGCCGTTCTCGGTGGTCACGAGCTTCTTGCTGGGGTCGATGTTGGTGATGGTGTCCTGCACGAAGGTAACGCCCTCGGGGATGAAGTCCTTCTTGGGCTTCATGCAGTCGTCCATGGAGTAGACGCCGAAGGGCACGAACAACCACCCCGCCTGGTAGTGATGCTTCCAGTCGCGGTCGATGACCGTGATCTTCCAGTCTTCGCCAAGGGATTTGGCCATCTTGGCGGCAACGATGGTGCCGCCGGCGCCGGAACCGAGAATGAGCAGTTTCTTCATGATCTTCTCCTTTAGGGGTGCATGGAAATTTGAAGCGTCCAATGAAGCATGCTTTGGTCAAACAAGGCGGGGCCGCCCGGTTGGGCGCGGGGCGGGCAGCCCGCTCCCCGGTTTCCTCCGTCTGGCGAGGCGGCCGCGGCCTTTGGCCTGGACCGGCTCGTCGAGTTTTTCCGGCGCCAGCTCGGCGCGGGTTGCGCGCGCGGCGCGCTCGGTTCTGGCCTTGCGGCTGGGGCAGGTGTCGGTCGGTCCGCTCATGAAATCGGCCAGGGTGGTGGCGCGGAACTTCATCTCCATGTGCCGGGAGATGTCGATCCACACGCTGCCGGTGGGGCAGCCCTCCATGAGCAGGCAGTCGGCGTCGGATTCGCAGCACTGGGGCTTGAACACCGCGCCCTCCATGGTGGTCAGCACGTCGGCCAGGGTGATCTGCTCCGGCCTGCGGCCAAGAACGTAGCCGCCGGTGGCGCCGCGCACGCTCTTGATGAGCCCGGTGCTCTTGAGGGGGCGGATGATCTTCTCCAGCAGCTTGATGGAGATGCCGATGGTGACGGACAGGACCGAGGCGCGCATGGGCGTCTCGAAGCCGTGGTGCGCCAGTTCGAGGAGGATGCGCGTGGCGTGGCAGGTGCGCGCTGTTGGTTTCATGCCTCTCCCGTTTGTGTTCGCCCTGCCAGGCGGAAATCTGGCCCGCAGGGGTGACTTGAGTGTGCCAATCGCGATTCGTGCAATAGCAATAGAATCAATAGCGATAGAATCAATCACGATTAGGTGAGTCGGGAATAAACAGAATGGCCCCCCTGCGTCAAGGGAATTGTGAAAAATGGCGCAATTAAAATTTTAAGTATGTTATTTTAATCTGATGCGCGAATTCCCCCCTGGGGTTTCGGGCGCAAAAAAATATCCCGGCCTGGTGCCGGGATTTGAGGAGAGGGGACAGGAAAGGGGGAGAGGCGGCCCTGACGGGTGCCGTGGTCTAGCAGGCGCAGCCGTGGGAGTGGTTCAGTATCTCGTCGTCCTGCAGGTCGCGGATGGTGATGCCTTCAAGCTCGGCCTCCATGACCTGGGTGACGCGGATCCAGGCGCGGTGGCTGCGGCAGGTTTCGGACCGGTGGCAGGTCTTGGGGTTCTCGCAGCACTGGGTCAGGCAGAGGTTGCCCTCGATGATGCGGATGATGCGCGCAAGGCTGATGTCCTCCGGCTTCTCGGACAGCACGTAGCCCCCGGCCGCGCCCCGGGTGCTTTGCACCAGGTTGGCTTTCTTGAGGGGCTTCAGGATCTGCTCGATGAAGCGCACGGAAACGCCCGTGCGTTCCGAGATGTCTGCGGTGCGCACCGGCCCGTGCTCATCATGGATGGCCAGGTCGAGGAGGATGCGCACGGCGTAGCGCGCCTTGGCGGAGAGTTTCATGGGCCTCGTTTGCTCGTGTTGTGTGCGGCGAAAATCAGGGGCGGTGGCCTTCCCCTTTGCGGGCATATGCCACAACGGGCATGTTTTGGCAATGCTGCGGTTCTTTTGCCGCAGGCGGCGCAACTGCACGGGACCAGCCGCCACGTGCGGAAAAGGCGAGAAATACGTATATTGGGAGGGAGCTCCACGCCATCCTGCCGGTCGGCTGGACTTGCGTGCCGTAATTGGATAGGGCTGGGCCTTCCCATTCTTGTCGCGGAGTTGCCGCCCGGAGTCTGTGTTCCGGCGTGGTAAGGGGGCTCATGAGGTCGTTTTTCTCCTGGTCCATTCGTACGCATTTGCTGCTTTTGGTTCTTGCCGCCGCCATTCCCGCCCTTGCGCTGGTGTGGTGGAGCGGGCAGGAGCTGGAACGACAGGCCGTGCACCGCGCCCAGGAAACCACCATGCAGCTGGCCGCGGGCATGGCGGACGAACTGGAGCAGGTGGAGGAGCACGCCCGTGTGCTTTTGACCACCCTGGCCCAGGTGCCTTCCATCCGCCAGATGGACAAGCGCGCCGCCACCGCGCTGTTGACCCAGTTGAACCGCCAGAACCCGGCCTATGCCAGCATATTCCTCGCTACCCCGGCGGGCAAGATTCTCGCCCTGTCTTTTCCTTTCCCGGAAATGATTGATATAACCAGCCGCAAATATTACAAAGATGTGCTGCGCACCCGCGCCTTTTCCGTGGGCGAATACGCCGTGAGCCTGACCACGAAGCGCCCTGTGATCCACTTCGCGCTGCCCGTGCTGGGCGAGGGCGGCGAACTCATCGGCATCGTTGCCGCGGGCTATGATCTGGGCACCCTGGCGCAGAACTTCAGCTCCGCGGGCCTGCCCGAGGGCTCGTCCATGGCCTTGTCCGACTCCAAGGGCGTGCGGCTGTTCCGCTACCCGGATTCCGAACGTTGGGTGGGGCAGATGGAGCCGCGCGACATGTGGCTGGGCCTGCTGAACCTGGGCGAGGAGGGCCTGACCCTGGCCGAGGGCGCGGACGGAGTGCGCAGGCTGTATGCCGTGAAGCGCCTGCGCGCGCACAAGGACGACACCGCCTTTCTGCTTTTGCGCGTGGGCATCCCGGAGGCCAAAGCCCTGGCCGAGACCCGGCGCATCCAGTCGCGCAATGTGGCGCTCATGCTGGGGGCCACCATGTTGGCCGCCGCCCTGGCCTTCATGCTCGGCAATCTGCTCATCATGCGCCGGGTGGAGCGGCTGACCACGGCGGCCCAGCGCCTGCGCGACGGTGATCTCTCCGCGCGCTCCGGCCTGGGGCACGATGAGGGCGAGCTTGGCAAGCTTGCGGAATCGTTCGATGACATGGCCCTGGCTCTGGCCACGCGCGAAACCGAGCGCCTGGAGTCCGAGGCGAAGCTGCGCCACCAGGCCCTGTACGATCCCTTGACCGGCCTGGCCAACCGCACCCTGGCGCTGGACCGCGTGCAGCAGGCGCTGGAGCGCTGCAAGCGCCGCGACGACGTGTTTTACGCCGTGGTGACCTTGGACCTGGACCGCTTCAAGGTCATCAACGACAGCCTGGGCCACGCCGTGGGCGACCAGGTGCTGGAGACCGTGGCCCGGCGCATTGTGGGCACTTTGCGCGGGCTGGACACCGTGGCGCGCTTCGGCGGCAACGAGTTCATCCTGCTCCTGGAGGAACTGGCCACGCCGGGCGAGGCCATCCGCATCGTCAAGCGCCTGCGCCAGGTGGTGATGGAGCCCGTGCCCGTGGCCGGGCGCGAGGTGCAGACCTCGGCCAGCTTCGGCATCGTGCTTTCGCCCAATGCTTTTGAGCGGGCGGAGGACCTGCTGCAAAGCGCGGCCATTGCCCTGCATGCGGTGAAACAAAGCGGCCGTGGCCGTTTCAAGGTCTTCACCCCGCGCATGCTGATGCACGCGGTGGAGCGCCTGACCCTGGAGCAGGAGCTGCGCCAGGGCCTGGAACAGAACCAGTTCGTGGTCTATTACCAACCCATCTGGGCTCTTTCGAGCACGCGGCTGGTGGGTTTCGAGGCGCTGGTGCGCTGGGCCCACCCGGAGCGCGGCATGGTCGGCCCAGGCTCGTTCATCGCCCTGGCCGAGGAGACCGGCATCATCCTGGAACTGGGCCGGCTGGTGCTTTCCCGCGCCTGCGCCGACCTGGCCCAGTGGCGCGAGCGCGACCCGGCCGCGCGCAAGCTCTTCGTGGCCGTGAACCTTTCGAACAAGCAGTTTTCGCAGCACACTCTGGTGGAGCAGGTCTCGGAGATCTTGCGGAGCACGCGCCTGCCTGCCGACCGCCTGAAGCTCGAAATTACCGAGTCGAACATCATGGTCAACGCCGAAAGCGCCCTGGTGATGCTCAAGCGTTTGAAAGCCCTGGGCGTGGCCATCAGCATCGACGACTTCGGCACCGGCTATTCGTCCCTGTCGTATCTGCAACGCTTCCCGGTGGATACGCTCAAGGTGGACCGCAGCTTCGTGGGCCGCCTGGGGCTCGACCCGGAGAATCAGGAGATCGTGCGGGCCATTGTCGCCCTGGCCCACAGCCTGGGGCTCGAAGTGGTGGCCGAGGGCGTGGAGGAGAGCGGTCAGGCGGCCATGCTGAAGGCCCTGGGCTGCGAATGCGTGCAGGGCTTCTATTTCTCGCGCCCGCTGGATGGCGACCGCGCCCAGGAGACCATCGGCACCAGCATGGAGGGCCGCTAGGCCAGCCAGCCGCAACAAAGAGAGGGGGACCCGCCGTTGCCGCACACCGCAGGCCGCAGGCTGGACCTGCGGGAATACCTCGCCGTGGCCCGGTCCATACTGGCCAACGAGCGCACTTTTCTTGCCTACCAGCGCACGGCTCTGGGCCAGCTGGCCGTGGCCGCCACCTTCATCCATTTTTTCGACCACCCGGTCCTGACCACGGTTGGCTGGTTTCTGGTGCCGTCTTCGGTCGTCACCATGGGGCTTGGCGTGCTGCGCTACCGGCGCATGCGCTCGCTCATCCGCCAGTTGGAGGAACAGACCCGCAGGCAGGAGCAGGCCCTTGGCCAGATGGACCAAGCAAGCCAAACGGGTCAAGCAAATCAGCCGAACCAGCCGAACCAGCCAAATCAGCCAAGCCAGACCCGCTAGACAAGCCTTGCCGCGTTAGACACGCGGACGACCGCGCCCGCCAGCCGGGAAAGCACCGACGGCTGAGTCCTCGGCCTCCTGCAGCCGCCCCGCACAAAGAAGCCCCCCGGAGCAGTCCAGGGGGCTTTTCGTTTGTGTCGCTGGCGCGGGACGGCTCAGTCCTGGAGCTTGAGCCCCGCGAAGCCCCTTTCCGGGTCGGCGCAGAGTTCCTCCAGGCCCAGCATGAAACGCGAGGCGTGCAGCCCGTCGGCCAAACCGTGGTGCAGATGCAGGTTCACAGCCAGCACGATCGCCTCTCCCCTGGGCTGAAAGCGCCCCCAGACTATGCGGGGGATGGAGTCCTGCGGGACCTGGGGCATGGGGTGGCTTACGGATGTGAAATGGACCCAGGGCAGGCAGCTTATGTAGAGCACGTCCTGGGCCGTGGCGGCCAGGGGCGGGGCGTCCGCGTGCTTGATGCGGTCGCGCTGCGCGCGCGTGTCGGCGAGGAAGGCGTTGGGGTCGTCCTGGTAGCGGGCCGCGCAGAAACGCAGCTCGCCGTCGTGGGCCAGCAGGGTGAAGGAAGGGTGGACCACCTCGTGCTCGTACACCTCGCCGTCCTGGATGCGCAGCCGCAGTTCCGGGACCGCGTTGGCCGCCTTGGTCACGAGGTAGATCATGCCCAGGTATGAGGCCACCCCGCGCTGGTTCATGAACTCACGCGCGCGCGTCACGTCGACCTCGCAGGTGAGTGACCAGTAGGGCCACTGCATGGCGCTGAAATACCGGTACTGGTCGCGCCTGCCCCAGGTCTCCATGTCGATGCGTTTCACCTGCGTCTCCTGTGTATGCTGTCTGCCTGGGGCACAGTAGCGGGCTCTGTGCCTGGGGGCAAGAGCCGGAGCGGGTTCGGGTGTGGGCCGCGCGCGCGGCGGGCCAATCGCGTCAGGTCAATCGCGACGGGTCAATCGCGGCAGGCCAAGAAAAAGCCCCCCGGAGGATTCCAGGGGGCTTGCTGATCGTTTTTGGGTGCGGCGGCCTAGGCGTTTTCCAGCTCGCGCATCAGCGCCAGCAGGTTCTCCACCTGGGCCAGCAGGCCGTTCACGGCCTCCACGGCCTCGCTCATGGCCTCAGAGGTTTCCGAGGCGGTGCGGTTCACGTCGTCAAGGGAGCGGTTGATCTCCTCGCTGGCGGTGGACTGCTCGCCGCTGGCGGCGGCGATGGAGCGCACCTGGATGGAAGAGCTTTCGACCAGGGCCACTATGCCGGTGAGGGCCTCGCCGGAATCCTTGGCCAGGCCCGTGGCCTCATCGATGCGCGCCACGGCCAGATCCACGCTCTTGACGTTGTCGCGCGTGCCCTGCTGGATGCCGCCGATGGCCTGGGCCACCTCGCGCGTGGCGTTCATGGTCTTTTCGGCCAGCTTGCGCACTTCGTCGGCCACCACGGCGAAGCCGCGTCCGGCGTCGCCCGCGCGCGCGGCCTCGATGGCGGCGTTCAGGGCCAGCAGGTTGGTCTGGTCGGCGATGTCGTTGATGACACTCATGACCTGGCCGATGCCGTCGGCCTGCTTGCCCAGCTGGGCCATGTTGGTCTTGAGCCCTTGGGCCTGCACGGAGACGTCCTGGATGGCCAGCACCAGGCTGTTCACCACGCCCGCGCCCTGCTGGGCCTTCTCCTTGGCCTGGTCGGCGGCCTCTGCCGCCTGGCCGGCGCTGCTGGCCACGGCGGAAACCGTGGCGTTCATCTCCTCCATGGCCGTGGCCGTTTCGGTGATGCGGTCCTTCTGGAAGTCGGAGCCCCGGCGCGAGGTGTCGATGCGGCCGGAGATGTCTCGGCTCACCTCGCCGATGGCCTGGCACACGTCGCGCAGCTTGGCGGCCGCCTGCAGCAGGCCCTGGCGGGTGGCCAGGGCGGCCTGCTGCTTGGCCTGGTCGGCCTCGGCCGTGGCGGCGCGGGCCACCTTGGCCTCTTCCTCGGCCAGGCGCGTGCTTTGCTCGGCCTCGCCGATCTTGTCGCGCAGGGTGCCCACCATCTTTTCCATGGCGTTTTGCAGAGTGCCCATCTCGCCGTGGAAGGACTCGTTCGCGCGGGCGTTCAGGTCGCCCGCGGCGATGTCGCCCGCAACCACGCACAGGCTGGCGATCGGGCGCGAGATCATGCGCACCAGCAGGAACACCGCCCCGCCGATGACGAGCACGAGGCCGGCCATGATGCCCGCCAGCCAGTTGCGCAGAATCACCACCTTGGCGTGGATGTCGTCCACGTAGAGCCCGGTGCCGATGATCCAGCCCCAGGGCTTGTACAGGCGCACGAAAGAGATCTTGGGATAGCTTTCCGAAGTGACGCCGCCCTCCTTCTTGGGCTTGGGCCAGGAGTACCCCACAAAGCCCTGTTCGGACTTTTCGCACACTTCCACAAAGGCCTGGAACAGGTTCTTGGCGCCGCCGGGAAACTCCTGCCTTTGGGCGTTCATGTCGTCGCCCAGCCAGAAGCTGTCGGCCTTGTTGAACTTCGGGTCGTCCAGCACCTTGCCCTCAAGGGCGGGCACGGTGGGATGCATGACGGTGACGGGATAGGGCCGCGCATTGTCCGTGATGAAGAAATACTCGTTGTTGCCGTAGCGCATGTTGCGCAGGCGGGTGGCGGCGCGCTTCTTGGCTTCCTCGGGCGTGAACTCGCCCTTGTCCACGCGGGTTTGGTATTCGCTCACCAGACTGTAGGCCAGGTCCAGGGTGTCGGTG
>NZ_DATMYK010000064.1:0-8107 GCF_035560995.1 Humidesulfovibrio sp.
GTGCGCCATCGCCGACAAGCCCGAGAAGGGCGCAGGCGCTCCGGCCATGCCCGGCGGCATGGGCGGCATGGGCGGCATGGGTGGCATGGGCGGCATGGGCGGCATGTACTAGCCCCCGTTCACCATTCCCGCTTCCTACGAGGCCGGGGTCCGCAAGGGCTCCGGCCTTTTTTTACGCCCGGCGCTGTACATGGCAGGGTAATGGTGTATACATGAAAACCATGTGTACTGGCCCTTTCCCCCCTGAAGTTCAAGCTGCGGCAAGGTCTGACGAGACATGAAGAAGCCGATACTCATTGCAGCGGCGATCTGGACGCTCTTTGTCGTGGCCGCGGCGGCCATCGCCCTGGCGGCCAGTTGGCAGAGCACTCTGGAACAGGCCCGCGTGGCGGCCCGCGTGGCCTTTGAAAAAGACCTGACCTTCCGCCGCTGGAACAGCCTGCGCGGGGGCGTCTACGTCCGCGTGACCGAGCAGAACCAGCCCAATCCCTACCTCGACGTGCCCGACCGGGACCTGGTCACCACCAAGGGCATCAAACTGACCATGATCAACCCGGCGTACATGGCGCGCCAAGCCTATGAGATCCAGAAAACCACCGCCACGGTGCAGGGACACATCACCAGCCTGAACCCCATCCGCCCGTCCAACGCGCCCGATCCCTGGGAACACGAGGCCCTGCTGCGCTTCGAAGGGGGCCTGCCGGAGGTCTATTCGCACGAGGAACTGGACGGCAAGCCCTACCTGCGCATCATGCGGCCCGTGTTCATCGAGGACTATTGCCTGCGCTGCCACGCCAAGCAGGGCTACAAGGAAGGCGAAATCCGCGGCGGCATCAGCGTTTCGGTGCCGCTCAGCAGCCATCTGGAGGAGTACCACAGCCTCGCGGCCAAGACCGTCGGCGGTTACGCCATCATCTGGAGCATCGGACTCGCGGGCATCGTGTTCGGCGGCAGGCGGCTCCGGCAAAGCATCGCCAAGGAGCACCAGGCCCGCGTGGAGGCAGAGGCGGCGAACATCGCCAAGGGCGAGTTTTTGGCCAACATGAGCCACGAGATACGCACCCCGTTGAACGGCGTACTCGGCATGCTGCAACTGCTCAAGGAGCAGAACACGCCGGAGGATCAGGCCAGCTACGTGTGCATGGCCTACGATTCCGGCAACCGGCTGCTGGGTCTCTTGAACGACATCCTCGACATCTCCCGCGTGGAGGCGGGCGAACTGGTGCTGGAGCGCCAGCCCTTCAGCCCGCGCGAACTGCTGAACTCCGTGCTCACCGTGTTCCAGGCGTCCTGCTCCAAGCACGGCTTGAAGCTCACCGGCATCCCGGACCCCAGCCTGCCGGAAACCCTGGTGGGCGATGAGGCCCGGCTGCGCCAGGTGCTGTTCAACCTGCTGGGCAACGCCGTGAAGTTCACCCCGGAGGGAGCGGTGACGATGGAGGCCTGGGCCAGGCCGAACGCGGCCAAGCCCGGCTCGGTCAGGCTCTACTTGAGCATCGCCGACACGGGCATCGGCATCCCAGACGACAAGCTCGCCCACGTGTTCGAACGCTTCACCCAGGTGGACGGCTCCTTCACGCGGCGCTACCAGGGCGCGGGCCTCGGGCTGGCCATCGTCAAGCGGCTCATGGACCTTATGGGCGGCAGCATAGACGTGGTGAGCGAACCCGGAGCGGGCACCGTCTTCCATCTACAGATTCCCCTGGAGCGGCCCCAGGGCCAGGCCAGGCCGCAACCCGCCGAAGCGCCTCGCCCGGCGGCCGCGCAGCCGCCGGAGCACATGCGCCTGCTGCTGGCCGAAGACGAGGAGGTGAGCCGCCTTTCCGCCCAGGTGATGCTGACCCGCCTGGGCTACGAGGTTGTGACCGCCCCGGACGGCCAGGCCGCGGTGGAGGCCTATCGAAGCGGCAGGTTCCACTGTGTGCTCATGGACATCCAGATGCCGCTCATGAACGGGGTGGAGGCCACCCACGCCATCCGCGCCCTGGAGAAGGCCGAAGGACGGCCGCACACGCGCATCGTGGCGCTTACGGCCTATGCCATGCCCGGCGACCGCGAACACTTCCTGGCCTCCGGCATGGACGACTACGTGACCAAGCCGGTGCAGCCGGAGGCGCTGCTCATGGCCCTGCGCCGGGTGAAGGCCAGCAGGCAGGCGCCCGGCGGCCCGGAAGAAGGCGCAAGCCCCCTGGACCATTAGGCTCCTGGCGTCCGCAACACGCTATTCTGTCCGGAATCCGAGGCGGGTTCCGGCCTTTTTCATTGGCGCGGGGTCAAAGCGGCGAAGCGGAGGGGAAGGAGAAAAGAGAGGCGGCCTAGCGCGTGGGCAGGCCTGTGCGGTCCAGATAGAACTTGCCGCGCTCGTCCATGGACATGATGACGTACAGCGGCGTGGCCAGCATGCGCGCGCGGTTCACCGGCCCGTAGCTGCGCGAGTCGAAGGAGGCGTGGCGGTTGTCGCCCATGACGTAGTACTCGTCCGGAGCAAGGCGCGCGGCGGGCATGTCCAGGCTCTTGTTGCCCGGCCGGCGCGAAGCGTAATAGCCTTCGTCGATGGGATCGCCGTTGACGTAGACCAGCCCGTCCTCCACCTCCACCACCTCGCCCGGCAGGCCCACCACGCGCTTGACGAAGATCAGCGAGTGCTCGCCGGGATACTCGAAGACCACAAGCTGCCCCCGGCGGATGATGTCGCGCGGGCGCAGGGCGGCGCAGCGCAGCCGGTCGCCGCTGCGCAGGGTGGGCCGCATGGAGGTCTGGGCCACGGTGTAGATGGGGAAGGCCCAGCGCTCGGCCTGGCCCGCGGCCAGGGAGGCCGTGGTCATGAGCACCACCGCCCCCAGGTACACGGGCAGGGTGTTTCGAGATCCGGGCACGAAATCGCGCAGGGTTCCGGCCACGCGGTGGGCGTCCCAGGCGGCGTAGAGGGAAAGCAGCAGAAAGCCGCCCAAAGACGACAGCCACCAGCGGAAGGTCTCCGCCGCGCCGATGCCCAAAAGCTGCCACGCGGCGGCCAGGCACAACAGGGTGACGCCCTTGCGGAAGCGGCCGTTGTACACCTGGCCCAGGCCCGGCCACAGGAAGGAGAGCAGGGCCGCCAGCCAGGGCTTGCGCGGGCTTGCGGGCGGCCCGGCGGGCGCGCCGGAGCTTCTGGGCAGAACGTTCAGATGCATTGCTTGCGCCTCATGACAGTATCTTTGTTCTCATAGCAGAGGACGCGGCAAGAGGCAAAGGGTTGCGCCCCGCCATCCCATGCCCGCCTCCGCTCCGGGACATGGAACGCCTTGACACCCACCCGGCCTTTGCCCCACACTCCGCCCCGGTCATACACCGCCCTAAGCGGGCCATGCGCCGCCCGCAAGCGGGTTTTACGCCGCCACAAACGGCTGCCGCAGGACCAAAAGGAAACAACCATGCGCGTGCTCGGCATCGATTACGGACAGGTCCGCGTGGGTCTGGCCATCACGGACCCGGAAGGCCGCATGGCCTTTCCCCGGCCCGCCCTGGCGCGCACCACCCGCGACGGCCTCTTCGAGGCGCTGCTGCGCATGGTGGAGGAGGAGCGCGTGGAGGCCATCGTGGTGGGCCTGCCGCTGACCCTTGACGGCGAGGACTCCCTGACCACCCGCCAGACTCGGAATTTCGTTGAAAGCCTTGCCCGGCGCGTCAGCGTGCCCGTGCACCTCATGGACGAACGCTTCAGCTCCGCCGCGGCGGAGGCCCAGCTCAAGGAGGCCGGTCTGTGCAGCCGGAAGATGAAAACACGACTGGACAGCCAGGCGGCGGTGCAGATCCTGGAGACCTGGATCAGCAGCCAGCCAGGCCGAAATCCCGCCTGAAACACATTTTGTGGCTGCTGCTGGGCTTTGCCGCGACCATCGCGGCGGCCTTCGCCGGAGGCACGGTCTATTTCCTCGGCCCGGCGGAAGCGCCCGGCCGCGAGGCCGTCGTGCTCATCCGCCCGGGCATGACGCTGCCCGCCATCGCCCGCGAGCTGGAGTCCCAGGGGCTCATCCGCAACGCCCAGGCCCTGGTGCTCATCGCCAAGCTGAACGGCCACATGGCCTCGGCCAAGGCGGGCGAGTTCCTGCTCTCCTCCGGCTGGCCCGCCCAAGAGATTTTGCGCGTCATCACCACCACGAACGGCATCCAGCACAAGGTGGTCGTGCGCGAGGGCCTGCCCTGGTGGATGGCCGCCAAGCTCTTCGAGGCCGAGAACCTCACCGACCGCGAGAGCTTCGAGCAGGCTTCCAAGAACGCCACCCTGCTGCAAAAGTATGCCATCCCGGCCGATTCGGCGGAGGGCTTCCTGTTCCCGGAAACCTATCAACTGCCGCGCACCCAGGCCGACAACGGCACCGCCGTGGTGGAGGCCATGCTGCGCGAGTTCGACCGCCAGGCCAAGAAGCTGTGGCCACAGGGCCCGCCCCCGGCCGCGGAGCTCAGGCGCATCGTCATCCTCGCCTCCCTTGTGGAGCGCGAAACCGGCGACGCGGCCGAACGCCCGCGCATCGCCGGGGTGTTCATGAACCGGCTCAGGCTCGGCATGCGCCTGCAGTGCGATCCCACCACCATCTACGGCCTGGGCCCGGCCTTTGACGGCGACCTGAAGCGCGCCCACCTGGAGGACGCCCAGAACCCCTACAACACATACGCCCACGCCGGGCTGCCGCCGGGTCCCATCTGCTCGCCCGGGCTGGCCTCGCTCCAGGCCGCCCTGAACCCGGAGGCCCACGACTACATCTATTTCGTGGCCAAGGGCGACGGCACCCACGAGTTCAGCGCGACCCTGGACGAACACAACCGCGCGGTGAACCGCTACCAGCGCCACCGCAACCCGGAGGCGTACCAGTCCGCGCCGAGCCAGTCCGCTGCCGCCGCCGTTGCTGGGGCCAAGCCCGAGGCCAAACCGGCGGCCAAAGCAACAGTCAAGACGCCCGCCAAGACGGCCAAGGATTCCAAGGCCAAGGAGCAAAAGTCGAAGGCCCAGAAGGCGAAGGACGCCAAGGCCAAAAACGCCGCGCCCAAGGACTCCAAACCGGCCCAGAAGCCCCAGACCAAGCCCGCGACCACTGGCTAGCCGTGGAACGGCACGACGCCGCTCACGGCCTCGCCGCATAAGCTGATTGCCGTCTCCCTTGTGGCGGCGGTGAATTCCAGTTGAAGTCGCACGAATGGAGCCAGCGGGGCGACTCGCTGACTCTTTCGTTTGGGTGGCGTGCTGGTGGCGCAGAGTCATCACGCGGCGCCGCCCGGACGAAACACACGCCCTTCCGCCGCCCGTTTGACGTAGGACCAGCGCTGGGCCAAGGCTCGCGCACGCTCCGCTTCCTTGACAGCTGTCCGCCGCTGAGGCATTTTTTATGCCGGATTTGGCACACCTTACCGGAGGCCTTATGAGCAGCGACGACCGCAACATCTACCTGTCGACCATCGAACCGGCGGAGGCCGTGCGCCAGGCCAAAAACGCCCTGGACCGCGCCGCCCTCGTCCACCCGGAACTGGTGCCCGCGCATGAATCCTGCGGCCGCGTCACCAGCCAGCCCATCTTCGCCCGTTGCTCTTCGCCCACGTACCATTCCGCCGCCATGGACGGCATCGCCGTCTCCTCCGCCGCCACCTTCGCCGCGCGCGAGGGCAGCCCCGTGACCCTGCGCAAGGGCGCGGGCTTCGTGCCCGTGAACACCGGCCACCCCCTGCCGGACGGCATGGACTGCGTGGTCATGATCGAGCACGTGGAGCAGGTGGACGAGGACACCGTGCGCATAGAGGCCCCGGCCTTCCCCTGGCAGCACGTGCGCCGCATCGGCGAGGACATCGTGGCCACGGAGCTTCTGCTGCCGCAGAACCACACCCTTTCGCCCTACGACGTGGGCGCGCTTCTGGCCGCGGGCATCTTCGAACTTTCCGTGTGGGAGCGCGTGCGCCTGACCTTCATCCCCACCGGCGACGAAGTGCTGGACTTCACCAAGTGCCCCACGCCCCAGGCCGGGCAGGTCATCGAGAGCAACTCCCAGGTCTTCCGGGCCATCGCCGCCTCCTGGGGGGCCCTGCCCTCCTTCACGCCGCCCGTGCCCGACCAGCCCGAGGCCCTGCGCGCCGCCGTGGCCAAGGCCCTGGCCGACGGGGCCCACGTGGTGGTGGTTGGCGCGGGCTCCAGCGCGGGCAGCAAGGACTTCACCCGCGCCACCTTCGAGAGCTTTGGCAAGCTTTTGGCCCACGGCATCAGCGTCATGCCGGGCAAGCCCACGGTGCTTGGCGTCACTCAGGGGCTGTTCGAGGGGCGGCTGCTCGTCGGCGCGCCGGGCTATCCGGTCAGCGCCGTGGTCTGCCTGGAAGACGTGCTGGAGCCCGTGGTGCGCTGGCTCATGCGCCAGGCTTCGCCCGGCAGGCAGAAAATCGCCGCCCGGCTGGCGCGCAAGACCCCCAGCCGCCCCGGCATGGAGGAGATCGTCCGCCTGGCCGTGGGCAAGGTGGGCGAGGGCTTCGTGGCCGCGCCCCTGCCGCGCGGGGCCGGGCTCATCACAAGCCTCACCAAGGCCCAGGCCATCACGCGCATACCCGCCCAGAGCGAAGGCCTGGAGCAGGACGCCATCATCGAGGCCGAGCTGCTGGTGCCCCTGGACGGACTGGACAAGGTGCTGGTGCACATCGGCAGCCACGACAATATTCTGGACCTGCTGGCCAACGAGCTCACGGGCCTGGCCGAACCGCTTTCGCTGGTGTCGAGCCACGTGGGCAGCATGGGCGGCCTAACCGCGCTCAAGAACGGCGCGGCGCTTTTCGCGGGCTGCCACCTGTTCGACCCGGAAAGCGGCGACTTCAACTTCCCCTTCCTGGCCAAGCACCTGCCCGGCCTGGACCTCACCGTCATCAACCTCGCCATCCGCCACCAGGGGCTCATGGTGCAAAAGGGCAACCCCAAGAACATCACCGGCGTGGCCGACTTGGCCAGGCCCGACGTGAACTTCATCAACCGCCAGCGCGGCGCGGGCACGCGCATATTGCTGGACCACCACCTGGACAAGGCGGGCATAGAGCCTTCCCAGGTGCGCGGCTACGACCGCGAGGAATACACGCACATGGCCGTGGCCGTGAACGTGCTGACCGGCGCGGCCGACTGCGGCCAGGGCATCTATGCCGCGGCCAAGGCGCTGGACCTGGACTTCGTGCCCCTGGCGCGGGAACGCTACGACCTCATCCTGCCCACGGCGCACCTCTCCGACCCGCGCATCATGACGCTCAGGCAGGTCATCGGCACCGAGCAGTTCCAGCAGCGCATGCAGGGCCTGGGCGGCTACGACACGCCGCTCACCGGGCAGATCATGAAGCCGGGCATGGGCATGGGAGAGTAGGAGAACCGGGGCGGACGCCCCGATGAAGAAAAGCAGAAAGCGCTGGGCGGCAAGGCTCAGCGCTTTTTCTTTTGGGCCTTTCTTTCGGCCTGGCGGCCCCAGGGACACACGGACACGCAGACCCCGCAGATGCCGCCGTGTATGTGCGGCAGCTTGGCGAATTCCTCCAGCACCTGCACGCGGCAGCGCTCAAAGAAGAGCGCTTCCTCGCGCGAGCCGAAGTGGCTGTCCGTGTTCGCGCCGCGAATGGCCTGGGCCGGGCAGGCGTCCGTGCAGGCGGTGCAGCCGCCGCAGCGGTTCTTCAGCGGCTCGTCCGGGGTCAGCGGCAGGTCGGTGAGCACGGTGACAAGGCGGATGCGCGGGCCGTATTGCGGGCTGACCGCCAAGAGACTCTTGCCCTGCCAGCCAATACCGGCGGCCACGGCCACAGCCTTGTGCGACACGTAGGACGTGAGCCGCGCGGCGTCCAGAATCTGCGAGGCGGGCAGGGGCAGGGCCCGGCCCCCGGCCTGCTGCAAGGCCAGGCTGGCCTTGAGGGCCAGCTCGTCCAACAGCGCGTTCACTTTCTGGTAATGCTGGGAGTACAGCGGCGTGGGCCGGTCGATGATGGCGTCGAGCACCGGGTCGGACAGGCGCACGGCGATGCTTACGGCGCGGCTGAAGCCGTCGAACAGCTCCGCGGGCTCGGTCTCGATGCCGCGCAGGCGCTCCAGATCGGCGATGCCCACAAGACTTGCGCCCCAGCTGCGCGC
>NZ_DATMYK010000065.1:0-3083 GCF_035560995.1 Humidesulfovibrio sp.
ACCTGCCGCTTGCCGCCGTTCACTTAAACTTTTGCGCCGTTCACCGAAGAACGCGCGCCAAGGCCTTGATTCCTCCCGTAGGACGGAGGCACGTCAGACAGCACGCGGCTGGCTGGCCGGGCTCAAGGTCCGGCGCGGGCGCGGGCATACCTCAACGACAAGGCAGGAGCGAGGCAATGAGCGAAGAACAGAAGATCGTGAGCATGCAGCAGGAAGGCCGCACCTTCGACCCGCCCAAGGGCGTGCAGCAGAACGCCTACGTGAAGTCCATGGCCGAGTACGAGGCCCTGTACAAACGCGCGGACGAGGACCCGGAAGGCTACTGGGCCGAGCGCGCCCGCGAGCTCATCACCTGGGACAAGCCCTTCACCAAGGTGCTTGAGGCGGACATGAAGACGCCCCTCATCAAGTGGTTCGGCGACGGCAAGCTGAACGTCTCCGCCAACTGCCTGGACCGCCACCTGACCGACGGCCGCCGCAACAAGGCCGCCATCATCTGGCAGGGCGAGCCCGAGGAAGACGTCAAGGTCTACACCTACCAGATGCTGCACTCCGAGGTTTGCCGCTGCGCCAACCTTCTGAAGAAGCTGGGCGTCAAGCGCGGCGACCGCGTGGCCCTGTACCTGCCCATGATTCCCGAACTGGCCATCGCCATGCTGGCCTGCACGCGCATCGGCGCCACCCACTCCATCGTCTTCGCGGGCTTCTCCGCCGTCAGCCTGCAAAACCGCATCGACGACTGCCAGGCCAAGGTGCTCTTGACCGCCGACGCGGTGCTGCGCGGCGGCCGCGCCATCCCCCTCAAGGGCAATGTGGACGAGGCGCTCAAAACCTGCCCCACCATCGAGCAGTGCGTGGTGGTGAAGCGCGCGGGCAACGAGATCCGCATGGTCGAGGGCCGCGACATCTGGTGGCACGAGGCCATGGAGGCCGAGGACATCACCAGCGACTGCCCCTACGAAAAGATGGACGCCGAGGATCCGCTGTTCATCCTGTACACCTCCGGCTCCACGGGCAAACCCAAGGGCGTGGTGCACACCACCGGCGGCTACCTGACCTACGCGGCGCACACCACCCAGTGGGTCTTCGACGTGAAGGACGACGACGTCTACATGTGCACGGCCGACGTGGGCTGGATCACCGGCCACAGCTACATCGTGTACGGCCCGCTGGCCCTGGGCGCCACCAGCATCATGTTCGAGGGCGTGCCCAGCTTCCCCAAGCCGGACCGCTTCTGGAAGATCGTGGAGAAGTTCAAGGTCAACATCTTCTACACCGCGCCCACGGCCATCCGCGCGCTGATGCGCGAAGGCACCGACTGGCCCAAGAAGCACGACCTCTCAAGCTTGCGCATCCTGGGCAGCGTGGGCGAGCCCATCAACCCGGAAGCCTGGATGTGGTACTACGACAACGTCGGCGGCTCGCGCACGCCCATCGTGGACACCTGGTGGCAGACCGAGACCGGCGGCATCATGATCTCCGCCCTGCCGGGGGCTACGCCGCTCAAGCCGGGCAGCGCCACGCGGCCCCTGCCGGGCGTGGCCGCGGCCATCGTCAAGGCCGACGGCACCGACGCCGGACCGGACGAAGGCGGGCACCTGGTCATCAAGAAGCCCTGGCCCGGCATGCTGCGCGGGGTCTTCGGCGATCCGGAGCGCTACCGCAAGACCTACTTCGACCGCTTCCCCGGCTGGTACGAGGCGGGCGACGGCGCACGGGTAGACAAGGACGGATATTTTTGGATAATGGGACGGCTTGATGACGTCATCAACGTTTCCGGGCACCGCCTGGGCACAGCCGAGATAGAATCGGCGCTGGTGGCGCATCCGAGCGTGGCCGAGGCCGCCGTGGTGGGCATGCCCCACCATATCAAGGGACAGGGCATCTACGCCTACGTCACCCTGAAGAGCGGCATCGAGGAATCCGCCGAGTTGCGCAAGGCCCTTGTGGCCCATGTGCGCAAGGAGATCGGACCCATCGCCACCCCTGAAGTCATCCAGTTCGCCGACGGGTTGCCGAAGACCCGTTCCGGCAAGATCATGCGGCGCATTCTGCGCAAGATCGCCGAAGGGCAGATCGAAGACTTCGGCGACACCTCCACGCTGGCCGATCCGACCGTGATCACCAGCCTGGTGGAAGGAAAGAAGGACCTCCTGGGTCAGTAGCGCCGACTCAGGAATCATCCGGGGTTGCGGGGGCGGATCGGCCGCCCCCGCTTTTCCGCCCCTTCGGGGGGGCTTCGCCCCTTTCAAGGGGGTTGCGCCCTTGCAGATGTTCGAATGGCCCGGCGGTTTCGCCGGGTCTTTTTTTGCCCGGCGCCGGCCTACCCTTCGCGCCTCGCCTCGCCCGTCCAGCCCCGGCGCAGAAAATCAAGCGCCAGCCACATGCCGCCCACGTTGGCGAGCAAGCCCACGGCCAGAAAGCCCGGATAGCCGATAAGGCCCACGGCCGCGCCGCCCAGGATCGGGCCCAGGAAATTGCCCGCCTGCAGGGCCATGACCATGAGGTTCGAGTTCACGGCCTTCACCTGCGGCTCGGACAGCGCGTACATGAGCGCGTTCAAGGACGGCGGCCCCACCCCCATGCCCAGGCCCAAAACCAGCGCCGTGGCCGTCTCCATCCCCACGCCGTAGGTGCCCCACAGCATGCCGAAGCCCAGAGCCGTGAGGCCATAGCACCACAGCACGAGCAGCGGCTTCTTGACCTCGTCGAACAGGCGCGAGGCAAACACGCGGATGGCCAGCATGACCAGGGTCTGGATGGTGAAGAACATTCCCACCCCGCCCAGGCCCCGGCTTTCGAACAGGCTTTTGGACAAAAAGAACAGGGCCGAGAAATTGAGGTAATAGACCGTGTTCAAGAGCAGCATGAGCGCGGTCTTGCGGGTGCGCAGGCTGGCCAGCAGCACATCGAAGCCCGCGCCGCGCGCGCCCTGGCTGCGCCCCTCCTTTCGCCCCTGCCGCATGAGCGCGAGGTTGACGCAGGCCGCGGGCACCAGCGCCAGGGACATGAACGCATAGCCGTGCGCGGGCGAGGGCAGAAGTGCGCCCAGGTGGTCGAAGGCGAAGGGCACGATGGAGTAC
>NZ_DATMYK010000066.1:0-25197 GCF_035560995.1 Humidesulfovibrio sp.
ACTTGCGCAGTTTCGGGAACAGGTCGGAAAGCTCCTTGTTGCCCATGAGCCCTTCCGGCCGGAACTGCATCAACAAAATCAGCAGCAGGGGGATGACCACCCACTTCCACACGTCGAGGAAGCGCAGGGCCTCCATGAGCACCGTGAACAGCACCGCCGCCAGGGCCGTGCCCGAAAGCGAGCCCATGCCGCCCAGGTAGACCATGACCATGATCTCGGTGGAGCGCATGATGTCGAAGCTCTGCGGATTCACGTAGCCCAGGATGTGGGCGTACAGGCCGCCCGCCAGGCCCGCCAGGCCGGAGGACAGCATGAAGGCGATGAGCTTCATGCGGTTGGTGTCCACGCTCATGATCTCCGCCGCGATCTCGTCCTGGCAGATGGCGGGAACGCCCTTGCCAAGGGTGGAGGACACAAAGCGCCGGAGCAGCCAGACCGAGAACAGGGTGCCCAGCATGGTGAAGATGAGCACCCAGGGGATGTCGAGCACGGACTTCATGCCCACTTCCGTGGCGCTCATGCCCATGAAGCCTCTCGGCCCGCCGATGATCTCCATGTTGTTGATGGCCGAGATGACGATGTAGTTGGCCGCCAGGGTGATGATGGCCAGGTAGTCGCCGCGGGTCTTGAACGAGGGCACCGCCACCA
This sequence comes from Humidesulfovibrio sp., assembly GCF_035560995.1. Lineage (GTDB taxonomy): Bacteria > Desulfobacterota > Desulfovibrionia > Desulfovibrionales > Desulfovibrionaceae > Humidesulfovibrio. Next base: position 649 of record NZ_DATMYK010000066.1, read on the forward strand.
CGAGACCGGCCACGGACGCCACAAGGGAGCCGGCCAGCAGGGCCAGGGGGAAGCCGATGAAGGTCATGGACGGCGGCAGAAGCGGCGCGCCCAGGATGGCGTTCTTGCTGAACATGAGCACCGTGCACAGGGAGGACACGTAGGCCCCCACGCACATGAAGCCGCCGTGCCCGCAGGAGAACTCGCCCATGTAGCCGTTGACCAGGTTCAGGCTGGTGGCCAGGATGATGTTCACGCCCATGAACATGAGCACGGACACGTAATAACGGTCGAGGACGTTGAACTGGGCCAGCACCGCAATGAGCGCGATGAGGGCGAAAACGCCGATGGTGACGGTATGTTTCTGCATGCGCGCGTCCTGCCTAGATCTTGGTGGTCTGCGCCACGCCGAAGATGCCCGTGGGTCTGAGCCAGAGGATGATTAAGAGCACCGAGAAGGCGAACAGGTCGCGCAGGGTGCTGGGGAAAACGGCGACAACGCCGATTTCGATGAAGCCGAGCAGGAAGCCGCCCACGATGGCGCCCCGGATGTCGCCGATGCCGCCGACAACCGCCGCGATGAAGGCCTTCCAGCCGATGAGCGCGCCCATGTAGGGCTCGAGGATGGGGTAACTCATGGCGAAGAGGATGCCCGCCAGACCGGCCATGCTGGAACCCAGGATGAAGGTGAACACGATGATGGTGTCCAGCGGGATGCCCATGAGCGGGATGGCGAACTTGTCGTAGCTGATGCCGCGCATGGCCATGCCGATCTTGGTCTTGGTGACGATGAACTGCAAAAGCAGGAACACCGCGATGGCGGCCACGATGACGATGACCTTGAGGTTGGTGACGGAAATGCCGCCGCCCAGGTCCCACACCACCTTGTCGATCATGTCCGGGAAGCGCTTGCGGCTGGCGCCCAGCAGGGCCAGGTTGCCGTTCTCAAGCATCAAACCGGCCATAAGCGCGGTGATGACGACATAAAGCCGGTTGGCGCCCTTGCGGCGCAGGGGCCGGTACATGGTGCGCTCAAGCGCCACGCCCACCAGGGAGGTGAGCACCATGGTCAGGGGCACGGTGATGGCAAGCGCCAGGGCCGGGTCCATGCTCAGGCCGAGCGGCACGCCGCCCGTTCCCAGAAGCGACACCGCCACGAAGAACGCGATGTACGCGCCGACCATGAAGATGTCGCCGTGGGCGAAATTGATGAGCCGGAGCACGCCGTAGACCAGGGTGTAGCCCAGGGCGATGAGGGCGTAGAAGCTGCCGAACTGCAACGCGTTCAGGATATGCTGAAAAATTTCCACCGGGGGCACCTTGGCTTTGAGAGTGAAGCTTGCGCGCGGGCCGTTAGGGGGTCCGCCGTCCCGGCGGTGCTGAATCTGACGGGCTGTCCTTTGCGCAAAACGAGGCGGGCGGGGGCCAAAACGGCCCCCGCCGCGCGGTATCACCTATGCGTCTACTCGGGGCAGACGCTTTCCTTGAACTCGAACTTGCCCTCGGGGCTGATCTGGACGACCACGGCGCACTTGTTGGGGTCGCCGGTGCCGGCGAACTTCATGTTGCCGGTGATGCCCGCGAATTCCTTGATGCCGGCCAGGGCGTCGCGCACGATCTTGCGCTCGGCCTTGATGTCCTTCTCGACCTTGCCGGCGGCCTGGATGGCCTGCAGCACAAGGCGGGTGGCGTCCCAGGTCAGGGCGGCCACGTCGTCCGGCACGTACTTGTACTTGGTGTTGTAGCGGTCGATGAATTCCTTGGTCGCGCCCTGGGCGCCGGCGGCGGCGTAGTGGGTGCTGAAGTACTGGCCGATGCAGTCCTTGCCGCACAGGGTCATGAGCTCAGCGGAACCCCAGGCGTCGGAGCCCATGAAGGGGCCCTTGTAGCCGAGGTCGTGGGCCTGCTTCACGATGAGGGCGACCTGATTGTAGTTGTCGGGAACGAAGATGAAGTCAGGCTTGGCGGCGATGATCTTGGTCAGCTGGGCGGAGAAGTCCTGGTCCTTGGTGCCGTGGGACTCGAAACCGACCACGCTGCCAGCGCCGCTCTTCTTCTCCCACTCGGCCTTGAAGATCTCGGCCAGGCCCTTGGAGTAGTCGTTGGCGATGTCGAAGATGACCGCGGCGGTCTTGGCGCCGAACTGCTTGGAAGCGAAGTTCACGGCCACCGGACCCTGGAAGGGGTCGAGGAAGCAGGCGCGGAACACCCAGGGGCGGTCCTTGGTGGTGTCGGGGTTGGTGGACCACGGGGTCACCATGGCGACCTGCGAGTCGTTGCAGGTGGCGCCGGCCGGGATGGCCTGCTTGGAGGAGTTCGGGCCGACGATGGCGACGACGTTGTCCTGGTTGATGAGCTTCAGAGCGGCGTTGACGGCGCTTTCAGCCTTGGCTTCGTTGTCCTGGTAGATGAACTCAAGCTTGTACTTCTTGCCGCCCACTTCCAGGCCGCCCTTGGAGTTGATGTCCTCTTTGAGCATCTCGGCCGCGAACTTCGAAGCCTCGCCGACCTTCGGGATGTCGCCGGTCAGCTCGAGGTTGAAGCCCACCTTGATGGTGTCACTGTCCTTGCCGCAGCCCAAAAGGGCGAGAGAGCCCAGGGCCAGGGCGAAGATCGCCACAAGCACCTTGCCGGTCATCTTTTTCATCCGTTCCTCCTCACGAAAATTGTAAAAATCTGTGCAACCCAAACCGCATTTCCTCATCTAACCCAAACGGAAATGGAGTTCAAAGGGTTTTTTCCAACCAGCGGGGCGTCTGCCCGCGCGCCGAATATTATTCTCCGGCCATACGCCGCACACCGCGTTGCCTGTGGTTGAGAATTCGTGTATTTCACTTGCCGCTTGGCGAAATTTCTTGCCATACCACGGAGCCCTCATGTCTGAAAAAGCTGTACGCAAAGTATTGGAGCACGCCCGCGAAGGCCTGCGCGCCCGCGAGGCGTTCTTTGAAGAAAACGCCCAGGCGCTGGTGGACATCGCCCGCGTCATGGCCCTCACCCTCACCGAGGGCGGCAAGATATTGTTCTGCGGCAACGGCGGCAGCGCCGCCGACAGCCAGCACCTGGCAGCGGAGTTCGTGAACCGCTTCAAGCTGGAGCGCCCGCCCCTACCCGCCATGGCGCTGACCACCGACACCTCCATCCTCACCGCCATCGGCAACGACTACGGCTTCGACCTGGTGTTCGTGAAGCAGGTGCAGGCCCTGGGCCTGGCCGGAGACATCCTGATCGGCATCAGCACCTCCGGCACCAGCAGAAACGTCATCGCCGCCCTGCGCGAGGCCAAGACCCGCGGGCTCGTCACCATCGGCATGTGCGGCTCCATGACCGGTGAGATGGAGCCCCTGTGCGACCACCTCATCAGCGTGCCCAGCAAAGACACCGCGGTCATCCAGGAAGTGCACATCGCTGCAGGGCACATGCTCTGCCACGTGGTGGACCACTTTCTGTTCGAGGCCGTGATGGAGCTGGGCCAGGGCTAGGCCCGCCAGCTGGCCGGGAGGCAGGCATGCTCAAGGCGCTCATCGTCGAGGACGAACAGGTCAACCGCGAGTTCCTGCTCCTCGCCCTGAAACCGCACGCCGCCTGCACCGCCGTGGGCACGGGCGAAGCCTGCCTGCGCGAGCACCAGCGCGCCCTGGCTTTGGCCGCCCCCTTCGACCTGATCTTCCTCGACATCATGCTGCCCGGCATCGACGGCCTGCGGACCCTGGAGCAGCTGCGCGCCACTGAGGACGCCTTTGACCTGAGCGAGTCCGCCCGGGCCAAGGTCATCGTCACCACGGTGCTGAACGACCACAACACGGCCTCGCGCGCATTCATCCACGGCCACGCCGCCTCCTTTCTGACCAAGCCCTTCCGCGCCCGCGAGCTCATGGACGAACTCTCCACCCTCGGCTTCATCACCCCCGATACGCTTGGCAAGCCCGCAGCATGAACGGACAGCGCTTTCTCTCCCCCCTGGACAACGTGGCCGTGTTCATAGCCACACTCGGGCCAATCGGCCGCCTGCCCAAGGCGCCCGGCACCTGGGGCAGTCTGGCGGCCACGGCGGTCGCACCCTGGTGTTTCATGCCGCTGCCCCTGCCCGCGCGGCTGGCCGCCTTGGCGCTGGTGCTGGGCCTGGGGGCCTGGGCCGCAAGCCGGGCCGAAGAAGCCCTGGGGCGCAAGGACCCCGGCTGCGTGGTGGTGGATGAACTGCTGGGCCAGTGGACGGCCTTCGCGCCGTTTCATCTTGCGGGCTGGGACCAGTCCATGCCCCTTGACCTTTTGACCCTCTTCGCCCTGTTCCGGCTTTTCGACATCCTGAAGCCCTGGCCCATCCGCGCCGTGGACCGCGGCGTGCCCGGCGGCATCGGCGTCATGCTCGACGATCTGCTGGCCGGAGTCTTCGCCGCCGGGGCCTTCGCCCTGCTGCGCCTGTTCATCTAGCCGCAAACCCGGCGCGTTCCCCATTCCTCTCCGCCTGCCCGGCCGGACGCACAGCCAAACTCCAGGCTTTTCCGGGCGTGCGCCCATGCAAACGGATCCCCGCCGCCTTTGCCCCGAACGCTTCTGCTGGCCCTGCACCAGGCATTCGAGGGCCATGCGCCCGGCCACTCGCTGGCAGGCGGACGCAAAAAAACCGCCGCTGCCCGGGGGCAACGGCGGTTCGTAAAGGCGGAAGAGACGGAACTAGTTCTGGAGCTTGAATTCGTCGCGGCGGTTCTTGGACCAGGAAGCCTCGGTCTTGCCGGCCTCAAGCGGACGCTCCTTGCCGTAGCTGACGATGGTCATGCGGCTGTCGGGGATGCCCAGCTGATTCAGGAACTGCTGTGCGGCCTTGGCGCGGCGCTCGCCCAGGGCGAGGTTGTACTCGCTGGTGCCGCGCTCGTCGCAGTGGCCTTCGATGACGATGTTGAACAGGGAGTACTTCTTCATGGCCTCGGCCTTGGCGTTCAGCACGTCGCGGCTTTCCGGGGTCAGTTCGAAGGAGTCAAAGGCGAAGAAAATCATGTTTCCGAGGTCGCGCTGGGCCTGCTCACGCATCTGGGCGCGCATTTCGTCCTCGGTGAGGCTGCGGGACGGGGCGGGCTTGCTCTGCCAGTCAGTGTCCTTGTCCGAGATCTCGACCTTGGTGGCCGAGGCGGGCATGGAGTCCGTGGTCTTCTTGGCGCAACCGGCGCCCAGGGCCACCAGCATGCACATCATCAAAATGCTACCGAAAAGACGTTTGGCGTTCATGGTTCCTCCTTCAAATTCCGTTGCGCTCAAGCGCGCGTTACAGAGCCTTCCGATATTCTTCTACATGAGTCTGCGTGTTTGTCCAGGGGCGCATCTTCCGCCTGTTTAACACGAAATGCAAGAGCCTTTTTGACCGCCTAATCAAGAGCCGGTGCAACGCCCCAGGCCGGAGCCATGGCGTCGCCCGCGCCGGTGGGTATCTGCTTGGCCGGATCGCCGTAGCGCGTGGTGACGAAGATCTTGGTGCCGCCGTTGCGGCTGGAGGCGAAGGACACGAAGTAGCCGTCCGGGTCGAAGCTCGGATCCTCGTCGTTGCCGGGTCCGAAGGTAATCTGCCGCTCCTGGCTCGCCACAAGGTCGCGCATGAAGATGCGGTGCCCGTCGCCTGTCATGCGCGCGAAGACCAGAAAGCGCCCGTCGGGGCTCAAGGACGGCCTGGTGTTGTAGTTGCCCTCGTAGGTGATGCGCTCCACCGCGCCGCTGTCGCGATTCAGGAGGAAGATCTGCGGCCCGCCCAGGCGGCCGGAGCAGAAGGCCATCTTGCGGCCGGAAAGGTCGAAGCTGGGGGAGACGCTGATGGCCCAGCTGGGGGCCAGGGGCTGGCCGGGGTTCATGTCCTTGTCCAGCAGATAGATGTCCGGGTGGCCGTTTATCGACAGGGAAATGGCGATGCGGCCGTCCGGGGCGAAGGTGGGGCTGATGGCCACGTTGCCGCCGAACTTGCGCAGGCGCGAGAAACGCTTGGCGCGATCCCAGATGCCCAGGCGGTGGCCTTTGTCGGAGATGTTGGTGTAGGCCACGTAGCGGCCGTCCTTGGACCAGGAGGGGCTGACGTTGAAGCCGCCGTCATTGGTGATCTGGGTGATGCCCCGGCCCAGCGCCGAGCCCGTGAACAGCTCCTTGCCTCCGTTGACCTTCTTGGAGAAGGCCAGGGTGGAGTCGAAGAAGCCGCTCTTGCCGGTCAAGACGCGCATGAGCTGGGCGGTGAAGCGGTCGGCCACCAGGGCCACGCCGGAATCGTCCACCTGGCTGTACGATTTACCCACCAGGAGCTTGCGCGTGTAGGTCTCGTACACGCGGGCCTCTATCTCCTGGCCGTGGGCGCCCACGGTCATGACCAGATCAATGCGGCCCAGCTGCAGGGGCTTGAAGTCGATGTCGTCGGCCTTGAGGCCCTTGCTCGGATCGCCGCCCAGGATCTCGTTCATGTAGGCCAGGCGCAAAAACGGCAGGTAGCTGATGTCGCTCTGCACCGTCTCGGCGAAATTCTTGGCCAGGGCGCTGCTGCCGGGGCCGCCGGGGCCGCGCGCGGGCAGCACAAGGATGTTCACCTTGTTCTGGCCGGGGCCGAAGATGTCGACGGACATGGCGTCGCCAGCGCGTGCGCCCTCGGTGAACAGCAGAACCAGGAGGCAGGTCAGTATCCAGGTCTTCAGTTTCATTTTGCTCACAGATTGCTGAAGTTACTTCAGCACGTCCTGAAGGTTGAAGGTGATGCGCAGGGTGTCCAGGGACTTGACGCGCGGGGGCGGCAGGGTCTGGGTTTCGGCCACGGCGCGCATGGCCGAGTCGTCGAACCCGGCCTTGCCCGAGGGCGTGACCACCTTGGAGCTCAATATCTTGCCCTGCGGATCAATCTTGATTTCCAAGGTCACGGCCACATTGGTCTCCGTGCCGAAGGTCTGGTAGCGCCAATTTTTGCGGATGATCTGCTTCACGATGTCGCCGTAGACGCTCATGAGCCCGGTGCCGGTGCCACCGGCGCCCGTGCCCTTGCCGCCTCCGGCTCCGCCGGGGCCGGTGCCGCCCGCGGTAAATATGTTGCCGCCGGTGGACTTGCGCAGCGCGGCCAGCTCGCCCGCCACGGGGTCGGGCTTGGGCTCGGTGGCCTTGGCGGTCTTGCCCTTGGAGGAGACGTCCTGCTTCACGTCCTGCAGGGCCTGCTTCAGCAGCTCCTCCTTGGTGGGCTTCTTCTCCTCGGGCTTTGCGGGCTTGGGCGGGGTCTTGTCTTCCTTCTTTTCTTCCTTCTTCTCCGGCTTCTTCTTCTCGTCCACCTTTTTCTCGCTGATGGCCTTGGCGTCGTCCACCTTGGGCGTGGGCTTGGGCTCCGGCTTGGCCTGGGCGGGCGCGGGCGGAATGGGCGCGGCCTGGGCCTGCTGCTCCTCGGGCTGGCCCTCGGCCAGGGCCGGGGGCGCGCCAGCGGCCTCGCCGGTCTCGCCCGCGGCCGGATCCTCGGAAGGATTCAGCGACACGAGGTCGACCGTGTACATGGGCTTGTCCATGTCCAGCTTGAGGTTGGCGCTTAAGTTAAGCATGGCCAGCACCACAAGCGTCGCATGCAGCGCAAGCGAGAGGAAGAAGCTGGTGGATCGCCTGGATTCCTGCACTGCAAAAACCTCGTAAGCCTAGGGCTTCTTGGCCTTGTCGCCAGTCTGACCAGAGGGCTGGCCAGAGGGCTGGCCGGCGGGCTGGCCGGGAACGTTCTGTTCGCTCGATTCGGCCACGATGCCGAGCTTCTCGATGCCCACGCTCTTGATCTCGCCCATGACCTTGACCACCACGCCGTAGGGCACTTCCTTGTCGGCGCGCAGGTACAGCTGCTTGTGCTGCGAAACAACCAGATTCGTCAGGTGGTTGCGCAGGTCGTCGAAGGGGACGTTGTATTCATCCAGGAAGAGCCCGCCGTCCTTGTTCACGGTCAGCACCAAGTGGTCGCTGCCGGCTGGCAGGGTGCGCACGCTGCGCGTCTTGGGCAGGTCCACGTCCACGCCCTGCGTCAGCATGGGCGCGGTGACCATGAAGATGATGAGCAGCACCAGCATCACGTCCACAAAGGGCGTGACGTTGATCTCGGCCATATAGCCGCGCGGGCCTTTGCCTACGCTTGCGCCCATGACCGCCCCCTAGTGGTTCCGGGTGCCGGAAGCCGACGTCCCCGAAGCCCACGAAACCTCGCGCTCCACGCGATTGAGGAACGCGCCCGCGAAATTCACCAGCTCCGTCTCCACCTCGCCCAGCATGGCCAGCAGGTAGTTGTAGGCGATGGTGGCCGGAATGGCGACCACAAGGCCGATGGCCGTGGTGACCAGGGCCTCGGAGATGCCCGGGGCCACGGTGGCCAGCGCGGCGCTTTGCGAAAGGCCGATGGAGTGGAAGGCGTGCATGATGCCCCACACCGTGCCGAAGAGGCCGATGAACGGGGCCGCGTTGGCGCAGGTGGCCAGGAAGGAGAGCGAGCTCGACAGGCGCTTCATTTCCTCGCTCACGCCCTGGCGCAGCACGCGGCGCAGGGTGTCCTTCACCAGCATGCGCTTGCGGTCGCGCTCAATGTCGGCCTTCTCCAGCTTGCGGAACTCGCCCACGGCGAGCAGGCCCACGCTGCTCAAAGGCGAACCCTCGTCGCGGCTGATGGCCGACAGGCCCTCGGAAAGGTCGCTGGCGTCGTTGAACAGGGCGTAGCCGCGGCTGACCTGTTTCTTGGTGCGGTTGTACAAGATGAGCTTGTGGAAGATGATGGTCCAGCTCCACAGGGACATCATGGTGAGAAACACCAGGACGACCTGCACGCCCAGGGTGGCCCCCAGCATCATGCCCAAGAATCCGCTTTCAGGAATCATGCGTCTGTCTCCTTCCACTGTGCGCGGCCGGCCGGGTGTGGCCGGGGCGTATTGCTGACGAAAAAACTAGCGCCCGCCTCGGCAGCGCTCCACAATGGCCCAGGCGTTCATGGTGGCCTGGGCGATCTCTTCCTGAGTCAGGCCCGCGCCCATGCCCACCTTGTGGCGCAAATCGCGCGACACGAGGTCGCCCGGGGCGTGGGCGTCGTTGTCGATGACGAGTTTGGCGCCGAAGCGCCGGGCCAGGGCCGCAACGTGGCCGTTGGCGTAGCTGTGCCCGCGCCGGGTGGTGATCTCAAGGGCCACGCCGTACTCCGCCGCAAGCTTCACTTCCACTTCGGTGATGAGCCCGGGGTGCGCCAGGACGTCCACGCGGGCCTCTATGGCCGCGAGGTTGGTGCCCTGGGCCACCGGCTCCACAACGGTCTCACCGTGGCAGACCACGATCTGCGCCCCGGCGTCGCGCGCCATCTGGACGAAATCGGCCATGAGCGCCGGGGGCACATGGGTCAGCTCCACTCCGGCCAGCACTTCCATATCGAAGTAATGGGCGTAGGGGCCGGTCAGGCGGCGCACATTGTCCAGGATGAGGGAGATGTTGCTGGCGTCGGCGTGGTCGGTGATGGCGATGGCGCGGTACCCGGCCACCTTGGCCCGGCGGATGAGCTCGGCCGGGATCAGCTCGCCGTCGCTGAAGGTGGTGTGGGTATGCAGATCAATCATGTGCGCCCTCACATCTTGTATTTGAGGTCGTCGGGGGAAAGATTCTCCAACTCGTCCGTCCACTTGTCGCGCTCCGCGCCGGAGAACTCGGCCCTGGCGCTCTCCAGGGTGCGCGTGCCCGCCTCGGCCAGCACGGACTCGGACACCAGAATGGGCACATTCAGGCGCGCGGCGAGCGCAATGGCGTCGGACGGGCGGCAGTCCACCCGCTCGGTCTTGCCCGCTTCGCCCTCGCGCGTCGCAAGCACCAGCTCGGCGTAGAAGGTGCCCTCGCGCAGGGCCACCACTTCCACGGCGGCAAGGCGCGCGGCAAGGGCCGCCACCACGCGGCCGATGAGGTCGTGGGTCATGGGCCGGGGCGTCTCCACGGCGTTGATGGCGAGAGAGATGGCCATGGCCTCCACCGGACCGACCCAAATGGGCAAGGCCAGATCGCGGGCTTCATCCTTGAGGATGACCACCGGCGACTGGGCCTTCTCGTCCACGGCGAGGCCGAAAATCTTCATCTCTACCACGGCTGGCCCACCTTTTCCCCAATCAGGGAGTGGTTCTTGGCCTCCACGATGCGCGCGCGCACCATGAGTCCCGCCAACTCACGCCCGCCACCACTTTCGCCACCACACGAGTCTGGCGCGCACCCGTCCAGACGGATGTTCACCACCTGCCCGGCTTCGTCGCGCCCGCGCCAGGAGGTCGCGCCTTCGTCCTGTCTGCGGCTCTTCGCCTCCAGCAAAACGACGGTTTCCCGACCCTCAAGGCTTTTTAGAGATTCTTTAGTAATGCCATTTTGCAAAGACTGCAAGCGCAACAGGCGCTCCTGGGCCACGGATTCCTCGACCTTGGGCGTCATGCGCACGGCGGCCACGCCGGGCCGGTCGGAATAGCGGAATGAGAAGCTCGACTCGAAGCGCACGCGCTCCATCATCTCCAGGGTGGCCTGGAAATCCTCCTCGGTCTCGCCGGGGAAACCCACGATGAGATCCGTGGTGAGCGCGATGTCCGGCCGGGCGGCGCGCAGCTCGGCCACGATTGCGAGATATTTTGCGCGATCGTACTTGCGGCCCATGCGCTTCAAAACCGCGTCGCTGCCCGCCTGCAGGGGCAGGTGCAGGGAGGGGCAGAGGTTCGGAAGCTCGCCGAAAGCGCGGATGACCGCGGGGTCGATGTCCTTGGGGTGCGAGGTGGTGAAGCGCAGGCGTTCCAGACCGGGGATGGCCGCCACCTGGCGCAGCAGCTCGGCGAAGCCCACCCCGCCGCCGGTGGCGTCGCCCGCGTCCTTGCGCGAGGGATCCAGGCCGTAGCTGTTCACGTTCTGGCCCAGCAAGGTGATCTCCCGCGCGCCCTGCTCCACCCGGGTGCGGCACTCGTCCAGCACGGCGGACGCGGCGCGGGATTTCTGGCGGCCGCGCGTGTAGGGCACGATGCAGTAGGCGCAGAAGTTGTCGCAGCCCTGCATGATGTTCACGAAGGCCTGGGCCGGGCCGGCGTCGGGCTCGCCCGCGTCGGCGTCGAAGGCAGGCGCTGGCGCGGGCGCACTGGCCAGAGGCTTCAGCACGTCCTCGCGCTCCGGGTAGGCGGCGAGGAAATCGAGCAGTGCGATGCGCGCCTTGGAATCTTCGGCCAGCTGCTCCAGGGCGTCCGGAGCCCCAGCGATGCCGTCCGACCCGAAGACCAGGCGCACAAAGGGAAAGCGGTCAAAGAAACCCCGCCCGATCTGCTGGGCCACGCAGCCGCCCACCGCCGCCGTGAGGCCTGGCTTTTTGCGCTGATAGGCCGCCAATCGGCCGAGCTCGCTGTAGACCTTCTGCTCCGGCTTGTCGCGCACGCTGCAAGTGTTGACCACGAAGAGCCAGGCGTCTTCCTCCGCCGCCTGCCGCCAGCCGCGCGCCACCAGGGCGCGGGCCAGCCAGTCGGAATCGCCCACGTTCATCTGGCAACCGAAGGTGATGATATGAAAGGTCTTGTCCAAGGAGGGCTCCGAAAGTGTTTCAATCAGACGCGCGGCAGCGTTCGGAAGCGGGCATAGACCCCTTCGCGCCGCAGGTCAACGCCTGGAAAAAGACCCGCGATGAGACACGGAGCGGGCGAAACGGCGCAAAACCGCCTTCCCCGCCCGCATCCCCGGCCAAGCGGCCCATTCAATTCTGGCGTTTGACGAAAAATGGCAAAAACATCGGCACGCGCCGGGCGTAGTCCGCCCAGACCGGCCCCAGGTCGCGGCGCAGCCTACGTTCCTCAAGCAAGGTGCCGATGACCATGTACAGGCAGCCGAACAGGGAAAAGACAAGGCCGCCCAAAGTTTGCGAGGGCATGCAGGCCAGGAACAGGATGCCCCCGGCATGCATGGGATGGCGCACCAGGGCGTAGGCGCCTGTGGACTTGAAATCCTTGTGGATGTCGCGCTCGTCGGGCACGCGGCCGCGCAGCATGTCGGCCAATTGCGGCAGGCCGAGCATCTTGAGGCCCGCCACGCTCACCGCCGCCCAGGCCAGCAGGCCGAGCCCCGCGGCCTGGAGCGCATGCAGAACATACTTCGGCGCGCCCTCAAGCGCCCACAACACCTGCGGCAGGTCCGGCTCCTTGGCCAGCACCAGCCAGAAGGTCCACAGGCTGATGACCGTGTACACGAAGGGATACAGGGCGTAGCGCGGGCCAAGGGCCACTTCCAGGGCCGCCTTGAGCCGGCGCGAGGCCGTGACGCTGTGCAGCACGCCCCAGCCCGTCCACAGGCCGAAGACATAGGCCGCGTCGGCCAGGACTTCCGGGGGCAGGCCTCCCGACAGAAGAGGAGCGGGCGTCACGCGGCGTCGCCCTGTTCCGGCGGCAGGCCGGGCAGCCAGGCGTCCAGAAAGTTCAGCACGGCGCGGGCGTTTTCCTCCACGGGCTTCAGCGCGTCGAGGACGCACTCGGCCTCGGGGTTCTCCTCATAGTCCACATCCACGCCCACCACCTGGCCCAGGCCGGGCACGGGCGCGCCGGTGCGCTTGCGCACCAGGGCCTTCTGGTACATGCCGGGCATGACGTAGGCCTTGTGGTGCGCCTGCTGCGCGCCGCGCACGGCCTCGCGGCGCATGGCCTCGGGCAGGGGGCAGCGCACCAGCACCTCGGCGAAGCGCGCGATCACGGGGCGCGCCGCCTCGCGCATGGCAAGCTTGTGGGCCGTGGCGTCGATGATGACCCCGCGCCCCTGCGCCGTGAGTTCTGCCGCCTCGCGCACGATGAGATCGTAAGCCTGGGCGCGTTCCTCGGCCGTGTACTGCGGATGGGGAAAATAGGCCCGCCGCCGCTCGTCCATGGCCAGCAGGTCCGCCTCCACGCCGCGCGCGGCAAGCTCCGCGCGCACGGCGCGGGCGATGGTGCTTTTGCCGCACCCGGGCAGACCGGTGAACCACAGGGCCCAGCCGGGGCTCGGTGTCGTGTTCATGCCTGGGCCTCCCTTTTCATCCGGCTCGCTCATCCGCCTGCTCGCACATCAGTCGGCTCGTTCATCAAGATACCGGTTCACGTTGCGCCAGTCGAAAACCTCATCCTCCAGCACGCGGGCGATGAAGCGCAGGAGCGCGCGGCGCACTGGCTCGGGATGGTTAGGATACCATTCGGGCGAGACGATGACCAGCCCGCGGAATACGAAGAAAGGGGCCAGGGCCCGCAGCATGTCCGCGTCATTGCTGGCCGCCAGGTAGTCCTCAAAGAGCGCGGTCCACAGCTCGGCGAAGGGCCCCTGAAACAGGGGGCCGGGCCGGGCGGCGTCCGGGTTCTGCAACAGGCCGAAGAGCAGATAGTTGGCGGCAAGCGAAGCCACGTCGCTGGCGGGCTCGCCCCACTCGCCCCGGCTGCGGTCCAGCACGGAGAAATCGCGGTCTTCCTTGTCGGGCCCGTCCACCAGGATATTCCAGGGATGCACGTCGCCATGCACGGCGGAAAGCCGGTGGGCGAAGCCGCGCAAGCGCCAGCGCCAGTCGATGAGCCGCTTCTCCAGCCGTATGAAGTCCGCGTCGGGCATGAAGGCGCAGGGGTGGGGGAAGGCCTCGTCGACGAGGCCCATGATGCACTCGCTGGCGCCCAGCAGGTTGCGCACGTGGCGGTAGTACAGGTCCGGGTCGTCCTTCTTTTTGGCGTGGATCTCGGCCAGCCAGCGGGCAAGGCTTTTGGCCATGTCCAGATCCGCCGGGCGGTAGTCGCCCCGGCCGATGCGCTCCAGGTCCAGGAAATAGTCGTAGCCCTCGAGCTTCTCGTTCATGATGAAGAACTCGCGCGGCTCGGCCACGGGGATGAGGCGGTTCGCCGCGTCCACGTAACCCAGGCCCATGGGCCGCACATGGCGCGGCAACAGGGCGGAGGTCTCGAACTGGAACATGAGGATGGCGGCGCGGTCCCAGTAGAACTGGTGGCCGTACTTGTCGCCGCGCATGACGGACAGCACGCCCTCGCGGGGCTCGCCGTCCACGCTGAAGCGCACCAGCAGGGGCTTGCCGTAGCCGAAGCGCTTGATGCCCTGCTTGTCCAGGGTGCCGATGGCCCCCAGGTCCGTGAGGACCGCGCCAGGCCCGAAGGCCCGGCGCAGGTACTCGGAGACGCTTTCCGGCTTCAGGTCGATCATCGTGACCCTCCCTACCGGTTCTTGCGCCCTGGGAGCCGTGCCGCTGTGCGGCAGGCGCGGACGCGGTGCAGACCCGGCGGGATGCCGGGCCAAAGGCCGCGCAGCCTAGATGCTGCGGCCGAAGTGGGTCGTGAGGCTCTGGTTGAAGGCGTCCATGGTGAAGCTGTGCTCCTGGGTGCCCTTCTTGGCCACGCAGAAGGCCGCGCACACGCTGCCCAGCTCCGCCGCCTGGGGCAGGCTCTGGCCCAGGCACAGGCCCTTCAGCATGCCCGCGCGGAAGGCGTCGCCCGCGCCCGTGGGATCCAGGGCCTTGTCCACCTTCACCGGCGCGACCTTGGTTTCCTTGGTCCCCTCGGCGATGATGCTGCCCTGCTCGCCCAGGGTGGTGACCAGCGCGCCCGTGCGCTTGAGCAGCTCCGCGCGGGAGAAGCCCGTGGCCTTCATCACCAGCTCCAGCTCGTAGTCGTTGGTGCACAGGGCGAAGGAGCCTTCGATGGCCTCGGCCATCTGCGCGCCGGAAAGGGCGGTGATCTGCTGGCCCGGATCGAAAATGTAGGGGATGCCGGCCTTCTTGAAGTAGGCGGGCAGTTCGATCATGTCGTTCACGTTGGTGGGCGAAACGATGCCCATCACCGGGCCCCCGTGCTTCTGCGGGAAGGCGTAGCCGCAGCGCTCGCGCATGGCGCCGGGGTTGAAGCCGGTGATCTGGTTGTCAGTCTCGTCGGTGGTGATGTACGCCCCGGCGGTGAACTGGCTGTCCACGATGCGCACGCCCTCAAGCGGCAGGCCCAGGCCTTTCAGGCGCTCGGCATAGGGGGCGAAGTCCTTGCCCGCGCAGGCCAGGATCAGCGGCTTTTCGCCCAGCATGGACAGGTTGTAGGCGATGTTGCCCGCGGTGCCGCCGTAGTATTCGTTCAGGCCTTCCAGCAGGAAGCACACGTTCAGAATGTGGATCTTGTCCGGCAGGATGTGGTCGGCGAATTTGCCGGGAAAGTTCATGATGCGGTCAAGGGCCAGGGAACCGGCGACGTAAAGCTGCATGAATCCTCCAGATATGGCGGGCCGCAGCCCGCCGGAATGTGTGGCGTCCGGGGTTACGACGGCCGGGGCGCGGTCTCGTCCGCTATCCAGCGCAGAAAATCGGGGTTGCCCTGAGTGATGGGCAGGGCCACCACGCACGGGCACTCGTAGCTGTGGGCCGCGGTCAGGGCGCTCGTCAGGGCCGGAGCCAGCTCCTCGGTGGTCTTGAGGAGGAGCACGGTTTCCTCGGCCTGCTCAAGCTTCCCCTGCCACCAGTACAGGGAACGCATGCCCGGCAGGATGTTGGCGCAGGCGGCCAGCCGTCCCTCCACCGCCAGCCGGGCCAGGTTTTCGGCCTCCTCCAGGCTGGGGGCGGTGACGTAGACCAGCATGGTGGTTACCGGCGCAGTGTCGGCCGGCGCCATGCTGGTCGGCGCGGTGTTCACCAGCTGCGCGGCCATGGCTCGCCTACTTGCCGCCGCAGAGGAGCTTGGCGCCCGGCTTGGCCGTGGCCAGGTACTCGGCCACGGTGGTCACGTCAGCGTCGGAGAGCTTGGCCCCGTTGCTCTTCATGCGCTCCACGGTCTGCAGCCAGACCTCCGGGGTGCGGTTGCCCAGCTTCTCGCAGATGCGCGCGGTGCTGTGGCAGGCGGAGCAGCGTTCCGCCGTCATTCTGCCCGCGCTGGCCTGGGCGAAGACCATGCCGGCGAACATGAGCAGGACATAGGAGCCAATGGCGAAGATGACGAGCTTTTTCAAGGTGCTGCCCTCGTGCTGATGCGTTGCGCGGGGTGTGGCGCGCGCCGCCCCCGCATCTCCGGTTTCAATCACACTTCATGGCGTCTGGCAACACGAAATGCGGGCGCTGGCCGGGGGCCTGCGGTCAGGCAAGGGCCGTGCGCCCCCACGGGCGCCCTGCCCGCTCTTGCCTCCCACGGCGGCGGATGCTACCCACGCCTGAAAATCGCGCTCCGGCGCGAGCCCCCTGGCACACAGCGCAAAGGAGCCCGCAGCACATGTCCGCCACGCCCGCCAAGGCCCCGGCAAAACCGCCCAAGAAGCAAAGGGAACGCGCCCAGGCCGTGTTCGCCATCCTGGCCGCGCGCTACCCCGCGCCCGCGCCCATGCTGGACTTCAAGGACCCCTGGGGCCTGCTGGTGGCCACGGCCCTGGCCGCCCAGTGCACCGACGCCCGCGTGAACAAGGTGACGCCGGAATTTTTCCGCCGCTGGCCCACGATAGCCGACCTGGCAAGGGCCGACGTGCGGGAGATTGAGGAAGTGGTGCATTCCACGGGCTTCTACCACAACAAGGCCAAGAACCTGAAGGCTGCGGCCGAGCGCATCATGGCCGTGTACAATGGCGAGGTGCCGCGCACCATGGCCGAGCTCATCACCCTTGGCGGCGTGGCCAGAAAGACGGCCAACATCGTCCTCGGCAGCGCCTTCGGCATCAACGAGGGCATCGCCGTGGACACCCACGTGACGCGCCTGGCCTTCCGCCTGGGCTTCACCGAAAGCCGCGACCCCAGAATCATCGAACGCGACCTGATGCCGCTTTTCGACCGCTCCCAGTGGGCGGACATCAACCATTACCTGGTGTTTTACGGACGCGAGGTGTGCGACGCCCGCAAGCCGAAGTGCGACGCCTGCCCGCTGGCCCATCTTTGCCCCAGAAAAGGACTCCCATGACCCACGACCCGACGAACGACCTGACGACCGACCTGACGAACCTCGGCCAGTTCACCATCCACGCCACGGACGGCCAGGCGCGCCGCGCCAGCCTCACCACGGCCCATGGCGTCATCCAGACGCCCATCTTCATGCCCGTGGGCACCCAGGGCAGCGTGAAGGCCCTTGCGCCCGACGACCTTGAAAACGCCGGCGCGCAGATCATCCTGGGCAACACCTACCACCTGTACCTGCGCCCGGGCGACGAGCTCTTGGCCCGCAAGGGCGGCCTGCACCGCTTCGCCAACTGGACCAAGCCCATCCTGACCGACAGCGGCGGCTTCCAGGTCTTCAGCCTGAAGGAAATCCGCAAGCTCAGCGAGGACGGCGTGGAGTTCCGCTCGCACCTGGACGGCAGCAAGCACTTCTTCTCGCCGGAAAAGGTCATGAGCATTCAGAACAACATCGGCTCGGACATCATGATGGTGCTGGACGAGTGCGTGGCCTACGGCGCGGACTACGACTACACGGCCAAAAGCCTGGAGCTGACCACCCGCTGGGCCAAGCGCTGCCGCGAGGCCCACCCGAAGCACAAAAACGGCCAGCTGCTCTTCGGCATCAACCAAGGCGGCTTCTTCAAGGACCTGCGCGAACGCAGCCTGGAGCAGCTGACCGAGATCGACTTCGACGGCTTCGCCATCGGCGGGCTTTCCGTGGGCGAGAGCATCCCGGAGATGTACGACATGCTCCAGCACATCGCGCCGCTCATGCCCGCGGACAAGCCGCGCTACCTCATGGGCGTGGGCACCCCGCTGGACATCCTGGAGGGCATCGGGGCCGGGGTGGACATGTTCGACTGCGTGCTGCCCACCAGAAACGCGCGCAACGGCACACTCTACACCAGCCGGGGCAAGGTGAACATCCGCCGGGCCGAGTACCGCGAGGACGACAGCCCGCTGGACCCGGACTGCCAGTGCTACACCTGCCGCACCTTCAGCAAGGCCTACCTGCGGCATCTCTTCGTGGCCGGTGAGATCGTGAGCTACCGGCTGAACAGCCTGCACAACATCGCCTTCTTCCTCACCCTGGTGCGCCAGGCGCGGGAGGCCATCGAGCAGGGCCGCTTCGCCCAGCTCAAGGCGCGCTACGTGGACGTGTTCGCCCCTGGCAACGGGGACGGCATCAAATGATCCGCAAGGCCCTGGGCTTCCTGCTCAAGGTCTGGGGGGCGTTCAGCCTGCTGGCTGTGCTTCTGGGCGGCGCGCTGCTGCTTACGGCCGGGTGGTGGCTGCCGGTGAACGACGAGCTGAAGCCCGCCGACGCCATCGTCCTGCTCGCCGGAGATCCTCGCCGGGCGCGCCACACCGCCGACCTCTACATGCAGGGCCTGGCCCCGGTCATTTATACCGGCCGCCCGGCCTATGAGCCGGATGAACCCGGCGAGCCCCTGGCCCCGCCCTTCATGCCCGAGGAGGAGCGCATCCGGCTGTACCTGATCGCCAAGGGGGTGCCGAAGGAAGCCGTGGTACTCTATGGCCAGAATCTGCTCAGCACCGTGGACGAGGGTGAGCACCTGGCGCGCCTGCTGCCGCCGCAGGCCAAGACCGTCATCGTGGTCACCTCGCCCTACCACTGCCGCAGGGCCAAGATCATCCTGAGCCGGCTGCTGCCCGGGCGCGAGCTCATCTTCTCGCCCCCGCCGTACGAACGTTTCGAACCCAAATGGTGGACGCACCAGCCCTCGGCCCGACAGGTGCTTTTAGAGAGTGCCAAGTTCCTGTTCTATTACCTGGGCCGGCCCTTCCGGGCGGAGGAAGCCACGCGGCAAGGCGACCCTGGCCAAACGGGCGAGGCCGGGCGGCTGGACGGCGCAACGCAGCCCGCCGCCACGCGGCAGGCCGGGTAATAAGCGGGGAGTATGAAGAAAGGCGGGGGGCGGAGCGTCTAGCTCTTGGGCTTGCACTCCGGGCACTGGCCGTAGAGGTCCATCTTGTGCCGGGCCAGGCTGAAGCCGTACTTGGCGGCCAGCTCCTCCTGCCTGCGCTCGATGACCTGGTCCACGATCTCGATGGTGCGGCCGCAGTCCTCGCAAATGAGGTGGTCGTGGTGGTCCACGCCGAAGTGCGGCTCATAGCGGGTGATGCCGTCGGCGAAGCTCACGGCCTCCGCCAGGCCGCAGCCCGCCAGAAGCTTCAGCGTGCGGTACACCGTGGCCTGGCCGATGCTCGCGTCGCGCTTCTTGACCTTGGCGTATAATTCCTCGGATGAGACGTGTCCCGGCTCCAGCAGAAAGATGTCCAGAATCAGCCGGCGCTGCGGGGTGATCTTGAGGCGATGCTCCTGGAGATAGGAGGTAAACGCCTGATGCGGTGTCAGTCGGTCCGTGGAGTCTTTTATAGGGCGCATGTGGTGCCTCTTATGGAATGCCCGGCGTTTCTGTCAATCACGAATGGCCCTGCGCGGCGGTTTTCCCGTCTTGACAAGCACCCACCCCTGGGGTGTATTGACGCCGCGCGTAAGTTCCGCGCGCACTGCAACAAAAAGGGCTGGTCATGCTGGAACTTTCCCTGTGGGTTTTAGGAGGCGTGTTCGTGCTTGGCCTTGTGGCCTGCCGCCTGGCGCGCAAGCCCAGAAAACAGCACGACATGGAACTCCTGGACTTCGACTTCGACAAAAGCAAGATCTACGAGAAGGACGGGCGCAAGTTCCCGTTCTCTTACTGATTTCTACTTCCCGCCGCGTTCGCGGATGGCTTCCAGTTCTCGCGTCCGCGCCGCCTCGGTCTTGAGGGCGGCGGCTTCCCTGCGCGCAAATTCCGCCAGGGTAACGTTGGCCGCGCTTGCCCGCACGGCCTCGGCAAAGGCCGCGAACAGCGGCTCCACGCCGGGGTGCATGACCATGCCCCCGCACTCCCCGCCATCGCCGCATATGGCCAGCACGTCCAGCACCTCGGCCATACGGATGTTCTCGGCCGAGACGGCCAGGCCGTAGCCGCGCGCGTCCTCCTCGCCCAGGGGTACGGTCATGCCCGCGTCGGCCAGGGCGGCCAGGGCGTCCACCACCACATCCTCGGGCAGGCGCAATTCGCGCGACAAGGCCTCCGTCGAAAGCGGCGAAAGCCCGGCCTCGAAGCGCGCGGCGATGTGCGTCAAGGCCGCCGCCGCCACCTTCTGGCGCGAGAGCGGGCTCAAGCGCTCGGAAAGTCCCCGGCGCACAAAGGTGTGCAGGTGCTGCATAGCGTAGGAAAGCTCCGCGCCAAGCAGCACGATGATCCAGCTGATGTACAGCCAGACGAGGAACAGCGGCAGCTGGGCGAAGCTGCCGTAGATGGCGTTGTACTTGGTGAAGCCTATCTGCCAGTGGATGTACAGCCACTGGGCCGTTTGCCACAGGGTGCCCGCCACCATGCCGCCCACGATGGCCGATTTGAGCCGCACGCGCGTATTGGGCACAAAGGCGTACACGAAGATGAAGCCCACCCACACAAGCGCCAGGGAAACAAGCTTGAGCAGGAACTTCTCCAGCCAGTCATAGCCGGGATTGCTGACGAACTCGTGCACCAGGTCGAGCTTCTGCACGGCAACGGTGAAGCTGGCGGCCACCAGCACGATGATGGGGCAGATGACGATGACGGAGAAGAAATCCGTGAACTTGCGCCAGCTGGTGCGGCCGCGTTTCACGCTCCAGATGGTGTTGAAGGCGCGCTCCACATTGCCCACGGTGGTGAACACGGTGATCAAAAGCGTGGCCACGCCGATCCAGCCCAGGGTCTTGACGTTGGTGTTGGCGATGTACTGGAGGATCTTGTCCACCACCTCCGCCCGCCCGGCGGAAACGCCCATGAGGAAGTCGCGGAAGAAGTCCGCGTTCTGCAGGCCGAAGCCCTTGGAAATGGAGAACGCCACGGCCAGAAGCGGCACGATGGACAGGATGGTGGTGAAGGTGAGGGCCGAGGCGCGGATGATGCAATGGTCGGCCAGGAAGCCCGTGCTGACCATGTAGACGAGCCGCGACACCGCCAGCACCCACCGGCGCAGACCCACGGCGGCGTCGATGTCCTTGGCCCAGATGTCGTGGCGGAAGTGGCGCTCCACCCTGCCTTTCATGCCCGTGCGTCCCTGCCCTGTCATGCCTGCTCCTCCCGGCGCCGCGCCCGCCTGGCTAGAAAAACTGCTAGAAAAGAAGATCCTTGAAGAACTTTATGGGTTTAAGCGGTATGCCCAGCAGGCTCTTGATGGTGTTGCTGATGAGGGTGCCCGTGGAAATCTCCATCTCCGGATCCTTCAAGCGCCCGAAGACCTTGATAGGCACCACGGGCATGCCGGTCATGTTCACGGCCAGGTTCACGTTGATCTGGTCCTCCGCCGGGGAGAAGCGGCCCTTGCCCGTCACGGCCATGGTCGGCGCGTCCAGGCGGAAGTCGTCGGAGCGGAACCAGCCCTGGCTCACCCGGAGCTTGGCCGAAGCCAGGTTGAAGGGCGAGCCCGGCTTGTGGCCCGGCAACGGACCCGGAGCCTGGCCCGGCTGCTGGCTTTGCTGCTGGCCCTGCTGCATGGAGGCGGCCCCGGAGCGCCGCGGCTGCGGGGCCGTACTCTGCGGTTGCGGGGCCTCCGCCGCGCCGGAAAGATAGTAGGCGCCGTCGGTGATCTTGATGCTGCCCAGACCCTCCAGGGTGCGCATGACCTCAAGGTCCGTGGCGCCCGTGCCGGTCACGTCCAGGAACAGGTCGGCCTTGCCGGTGACCAGTTCCTTGCCCGTCCAGCCGAGCATGAACGGTCCAGCCTGGTAATCCTTGATGGCCACGGCCAGCCGGGTCTGCATGGCGTTGCCCTGCACCTGGGCCGAAAATTCGCCCGTGAGCGTGCCGCCGTAGAAATTGCCGCCAAAGGGCTTGAGCAGCAGTTGCCCGCCCCCGGCGCGCGCCGTGGCGCGGAAGTCGCGCGTGGTCACGCCCCGGTACTTGAAGCTGCGCAGGGCCACGCTGCCCTCCAGGTTCAGGTCGCGCAGGGCGTCCACGGGCAGGGCCTCCGGCGTGGGCGGCGTGGGCGGCGCGCCGCGCTTGGGAACTTCCGGCGCGGGCAGGTAGCGGTCCAGGTCGAAATTGCCGCCGGAAACGGTCACACTCTGACGCGGGGCGTCGAAATTCTGCACTGCGTAGGAGCCGCGCAGAGGCATGTCGTCCAGCTGGCCTGAGAAGTTGGCCAGGCTGGCCCCCTTGCCCGAGAGGGTCAGGTCGCCCTCGCCCGAAAGCCGCTGCAGCACGCGCCGGTCCGAGGCCTTTGGCACGCGCAGATCAAGCGCGGCCAGCACGCGCTTGGGGTCGCCGTCCTGGCAACGCAGACGTCCGGCCAGCGCCCAGTCCGCGCCCAGCACCTTGGTGCCGTTCACCGCGCCGCCGACGTTGACGCCGCAAGCCTGCACCGAGGCCGAGGAAAGATTCAGGGTCTGGGCGGAAAAGTCGAGGGCGCCACGGCCGTTGAAGCTGGCCTCGTTCTCGCGCTTGGGCAGGAACCAGCCCTTGAGCCTGCCGCTCGCATTGGCCCCGGTCAGGAGCACTTTGCCGCCCTTCTGGCCGCGCAACAGGCCGGACACGCGGCCATCCAGATTCAGCAGGGGCTTGGTGCCCACGGCGGAAAGCCCGGCGTCCATCTGCAGGGCCCAGTCGGCATCGGCCACAGGCGCGGGAGTGAAGCGCGCCTGCGCCTGGAGCGAGGAAAAGAACATCCGCTTTGGCGAGCTTGCGGCCTGGTTCGCAGCCTGGCTGGCTGACTGGCCCGCGGACGCGCCCTTGGCCTGCGCCTTGCCCGCAGTAACGTCCGCCGACCAGTCGAGCACCGACGAGGCCAGACTGACCTGCACATCCGCCACGGCGCGGCGCACCACATGCGGCAGCGTGGCCGTAAGCGCGGCCTGCACGGGCTTGGCCTCGGCCTTGGCGCGCAGATCCATGCGGCCGCTGGTGGCGAGGCCGGGCTTGTTCAGCCACGAGACCTGCCGGGCATCCACCCCCAGCATGGAGAGCGAGCCGGACCAGCCGAGCACGGGCGCGCCCGCACCGGACAGGAGCCTGGGGTCGCGCGGGCCCTCGCCGAAGACGGCTGAAAGCTCAGCTGAGGCGCTGCCGCCCTGAGCCTTCACGGGTTTGATCTGCGCCTTGTGCACGCCCGCCGCGCCCCGCCATTCCACCTGGGCTCCCTGCGCGGCCACGCCCGCGAGCTTCAGGCTCTCGGCCTTGATGTGGCCGGCGCCATGCACGGCGCGCAGATAGTCCAGGGGCAGGTCGGCCACCACCAGCGGCGGGCTGGTGGCGTTGGAAGTGAAGGCTGAAATGAGCGCGTCGGCGTCCAGCTGATTGGCCGCGATGTCGAAATCAAGCCCGGTGCCGTTGTCGAAGCCCATGCGCGCAAAGCCCTTGAGCTGCGAGTTGTCCAGGCTGAAGCCCGGCGTTTCGAACACCAGCTTGTTCACGTCGGCGGAGATGTTCAGCGGGCCGGAAGCCGTGTTCAGCGCTCCCTGGTAATCATGGGCGATGGTGCCCGGCCAGTAGGCGTTGAGCACCGAACGCGGGCTGAAGCGCCCCAGCTGCAGCTTGGCCTCCAGGTGGAACATCTCGGTCACGTCCAGGAAGGTGATCTCCCCTTCCACGTCATAGCCCAGGATGCGCAGGCGCGTTTCGGACAGCTTGAGGTGCTTTCCGCCGCCCTCCACGCTCAACACCGTGGAAAGCCCGGCCCTGGGCGCGGTCTTGGGCATGAACACGCCGCCCACCTCGGCCTGCACGGCGGTCTCGGTCAGCAGCGGGCCGGGATCGGCGGCGCTCCAGTGCAGCTTGCCGCTGCCGTTCAGCCGCGCGGTAAGTCCTGGCCGAGGCCAGTAGAAATCGAGCGACACGGTGAAGGGCAGGGCCTTGCCGGACTCGATGCGCCCGGTGCGCAGGTCCACGTCGGTGGTGATGTAGCTGTGGTTGTGGGCGTGGTCGTCCAGGCGGATGTTGCCGTCGGTCAACTGCAGGCCGCGCACCGTGATGCGCCGGAAAAAGTCTCCGACCTTTTCCTGGGCGTCCTCCTGCTTGCGCAGATGCTCGGCCAAACCCTCCCAGTTGCCGCGCCCCTCCGCGTCCATGGTCAGCACGATGCTGGCGTTGTCCAGCTCAACCGTGTCGAACACCAGGCGGCGCTGCAAAAGCGGCAGCACGCGGATGCGCGCGCTGATGCCGCTGGCCGTGAGCAGGGGCGTTTCGCCGAAGCGGGGATCGTTGCCCAGGCTGAAGCCCTTGGCCTTGAGCCCGAACCAGGGGAAGAAGCTCAAGGAGAGGTCGCCGTCCAGGCGCGCTGTGCGGCCCGTGGCCTCCTCCACCAGCTGCGCCAGCTCGTGACGGAACTCTGGCGTGCGCAGGTAGCGTGACGCCCACCACACGGCCGAGCCGCTGGCGATGCCGAACAGGCCCAGACAGCACAGGAGGAGGACGAGAAGTTTCTTGCGCATGGTCTCCGTTCTCGGGACGCCGGATTGCGGGCGGCCGCCGCCGGGAGAAGCTCTCCAGACGCGGCATTGCCGTACGTACGGCCCGGCTTAAGGCATAGCCGCTTTGGGCTGGCCCCGCAAGCATCCCAGCCGGAAGGCGGATTCACGCCTGCTGCGCCGGCCGGGCGCGTTCCGCAGTCAAAACGCAAAAGATGGGGGGGAAATCCGCCGCAAGGCCGGGAAGGCTCGCGAC
>NZ_DATMYK010000067.1:0-6645 GCF_035560995.1 Humidesulfovibrio sp.
CTTCGGGAATGGGCCGCCGCCTGCTATGCCAATTCAGACGAAAGAGCCAGCGAGTCGCCTCGCTGGCTGTATGAGTTCGATTTCGAAAGAAATCAGTGGGTGTTATAAAATGAACCATCCCTCGGCCGAGTCGGAGAGGCCGTGAACAGCGTGTTGCAACTCCGCGGCTAGCGCCGGCCCTGGTTGAAGGTGTCCGGCGCGCCTTCCTCGATCTTGTGCAGCTCGCGCATGATGATTTCGAGGTCCGGGCGGATGTTGATGTTGAAGCTTTGGGCGAAGCGCACCACGCCCTTCTTGTCGATGATGATGATGGCGCGCTCGGCCGTGCCGTCGCCGCGCAGCACGCCGTAGAGGCTGGCCACCGCGCCATGGGGGTTGAAGTCGGACAGCACCGGGAACCACAGGCCGCGCATCTCCACGGCCCAGGCGAACTGCGAGGGCAGGTTGTCCTCGCTGATGCCCAGCACCACGGTGTCGTACTCGTCGAAGAGATCCTTGGCCAGATTGTAGCCGGGCCACTGGTCGGAGCACACCGGGGTGAAGGCCGCGGGCACGAAGGAGAGCATGACGTTCTTGCGGCCGCGGTAGTCGGACAGGTGCACCAGACGCTTGCCGCCCTGGCCCAGGATGAAGCCCGGCAGGGTGAAATCCGGGGCCTGCTGCCCGGGGCGCACCTTGAGGGTGCTGTCCACGGGCTTGAGCGGGCCGGGATCGAGGATGATGTCCTTCATGTCCAGGGCCTGGGCCGTGGCGGACGGAAAAGCGGTCGCGAGAACGGCCAGCCCCAGCAGGGCGGCGAAGATGAAGGAGAGGAGCGGGGCCTGGCTGCGTGTTTTCATGGCGATCCCCCGGGGGCTTGCGTTTCTAGCGCTGCGTGGATGCGCGCAGCACCTCGTCGAAGAAGGCGTTCTCATCCTCGAACTGGCCCTCGTGGAAGTACAGGACCTTGAGGCCCTTGCCGCCGGGCAGGGGGCGCAGCACGAAGTACGAGGGCGTTCCCACGGCCATGAAGGCCTTGTGCAGCACATAGTCCGCATCCTGGATCATGGGCATGCCCGCCTGGTACTTCTTGCGGAAGAAGTCCACCTCGAACTGCGAGTTGCCCGCGCCGATGGCCACGAACTTGAGCTTCTGTCCCTGGGGCGAGGCCATGAGGCGCTCAAATACGCGGTTCACGGCCGGGGCCTCGGCCTGGCAGCGTGGGCAGTACATGCTGAAGACCTCCACCAGGATGGTCTCGGCCTTGATCTGCGACAGGCGGAAGCCCTTCGCGCCCTCGGGCAGGCCCAGATAGGCGGCCTCCGAAGGTTTGAGCTGGGCCTTGGCCTCCAGGTCGGGCAGCACGTCGCCTTCCTTGGGCTTGGCGGCCTGGGCGGGCAGGGCGGCCAGCAGCCCAGCCAGAAGGCTGGCCAGAAGGAGCAAGAGGGCGAGAGGTCGTCTGTTCATGGTGCGCTCCTGGGCGGTTTGCTACGAAATTCATACATAAGGCATACGCAGTTTTTCGCAAGCCTTTGCCAGGGGCGGAAACGCAATCGGGGGGCGTTTGCACGCCCCCCGAAGGGGAAGCCGCCGGATTGATCCGTCCGCCCCGGCGGCTTCCTGGTCTGAAGGTGCGTTTCCGTCTTGTCGTGCTGCCTAGCCCAGCAGGTTCTTCACCGGCTTTCTCAGCGCGGCGAAGAGCTCCTGGCGGGTGTAGCCGTTCTTGCCGGGCAGGCTGCCCGCGTCGGCCATCAGGTTCTTGGCGTACAGGTTGGGGGCGTCCGCCGTAAGGAAGATGACCCGCACGCTGTCCGCATCGACCAGCTGGGCCTTGGGGTACTTCTTCTTGGCTTCGGCCAGGCGCACTTCCGCAAGCTTCAGCATATCGTCGCGATCGCCGAAGTTCATGGTGCCCGTGGGGCAGGAGGTGACGCAGGCCGGGCGCTTGCCCGCCTTCACGCGGTCGTTGCACATGTCGCATTTGCTGATGATCTTGGTCTTCTTGTCCATCCTCGGCACGTCGTAGGGGCAGATGCCCTGCACCGCGTCGAAGCTCTCCTTGGCGGTCTTGTCGGAGTAGACCACCGCGCCGGTCTGTTCATCGATGACGATGGCGTCCGGCTGTTCCGTAGCGGTCTTGCACGGGGCCTCCAGGCAATGGCGGCACTGGTCGGGCGTGAAGAACCACTTGATCTGGCCGTCCACTTCCTTCTCGCTGAAACGCACCACGCGCAGCGTGTTGTACGAGAAGTCCGGCGGATTCTGGTGGCTGCCGGTGTTCTTGGTCTTTTCGCCGGGCAGCTTTTTCCACTGCTTGCAGGCGATCTGGCAGCCCCGGCAGGCCGTGCACTTGGTCAGGTCCACGAGGAAGCTCTTTCCGTTACTCATGACGCGCCTCCTTTAAGCCTTCCGGACGTTGACCATGAAGGCCTTCGACTCGGGGATGCCGGTGTTCGGGTCGCCCACGGAGGGGACCAGCAGGTTGGCCGCGTCGCCGCCGCTGTTGTCCTTTGGCCAGCGCCAGCCGTAGTGCCAGGGAATGCCCACCTCGTGGACGGTCTGGCCCTGCACGGTGAAGGGCTTGAAGCGCTTGGTGACGATGGCGATGGCCCACAGCTTGCCGCGGCTGTTGTCCAGCCAGACCTTGTCGCCGTTTTTGATGCCGCGCAGCTGCGCGAGCTCTTCGCTCATTTCGCAGAACATCTGCGGTTCGGCCTCAAGCAGCCAGGCCTGCGGGCGGGTCTGCAGGCCCGTCTGCCAGTGCTCGGTGACGCGGTAGGTGGTGCAGACGAAGGGGTAGCGCGGGTCGCACACGCTGTGCTTCTCGCCCGCGAACTTGAGCGCCGTGGGATTGTGCAGCTCCTTGGAGAAGGGGTGCGAGTTCACGGGGCACTCAAGGGGTTCGTAGTACTCGGGGAAGGGGCCGTCGTTCAGGCCCGGGCCGTAGAAGGCGCCCATGCCGTCCACCTGCATGATGAACGGATGGATGGCGCCCGGATTGCCGCCGCCGTCCACCACGTCGATGTCCCACTTCTTGCCCTCGGCGTTCCAGGCCAGGATGGCCTTTTGGGGAGCGTAGGGCTTGCCGGTGGCGTCCACGCTGGCGCGGTTGTAGATGACGCGGCGGTTGACCGGCCAGGCCCACGACCAGTTGGGGAACAGGCCCACGTTGGCCTGGGCCGGGGTCTGGTCCTTGGAGCGCCGCGCGGCGCGGTTGCCCTTGGGATCGGTCTCCACGTAGGAGCCGCAGTACACCCAGCAGCCGCTGGTGGTGCTGCCGTCGTCGCGCAGGTCGGGGAAGGCCGCAACCTGCGTGCCCTTCTTGAAGACCTTCACGGAACCGTCGGGCTGCTTTACTTCCACGTCGCGGGTGTAGTAGCCGTTGATGAGCCGGGCGGTCTTGTGGGCGTCGAACTCATGGCCGTCGCCCATGTTCTCCCAGTTCATGCCGAGCACCGGCTCGGGGAAGGCGCCGCCTTCCTTCTTGTACAGCTCGCGCACCTTCTGGGCCAGCTCGTAGATGATCTCGCCGTCGGGGCGGGAGTCGCCCAGGGGCTTCGGGCCCTGGTAGCGCCACTGCATCCAGCGGCCGGAGTTGGACACCGAGCCTTCTTTCTCCACGCTGACCGAGCAGGGCAGCATGAAGACTTCGGTCTTGATCTTCTTGGGGTCCATGCCGGGACCCATCCAGAAACTGCCGGTCTCGTTGTCGTAGATGTTGACGTTGACCATCCAGTCCAGTTTGGTCATGGCCTCGCGCGTCTTGTTGGAGTTGGCTCCGGACACGGCGGGGTTCATGCCCCAGGCGAAGAAGCCCTTGAACTGGCCCTTCAGCATGTCGTCAAAGAGCGTCAGCCAGGAGTAGTCCTTGCCGGGCTCCAGCTTGGGCAGCCACTCGAAGCCCTTCTCGGGGTCGGCCTGCTCGTAGAAGCTCTTGATGAGGCTGACCGCGTACTTGGGCTGGTTCTTCTTCCAGTTCAGACTCTTGGGGTCCTTGCTGGCCGGGGTGATGCGCTTCAGGTAGTCGGCCAGCTTCTGCTCCGTCGCGTTGGGCGTGGGCAGGTAGCCGGGCACGATGTGGAAGAGCAGGCCCTGGTCGGTGGAGCCCTGCACGTTGGATTCGCCGCGCAGCGCGTTCACGCCGCCGCCGGCCACGCCCATGTTGCCCAGAAGCAGCTGCACCATGCTCATGGCGCGGATGTTCTGCACGCCCACGGTGTGCTGGGTCCAGCCCATGGCGTACATGACCGTGCCGGACTTGTCCGGCTTGCCCGTGGCCGCATAGGCGTTGAAGACCTCAAGCACCTTCTCTTTCGGGGTGCCGCACATCTCCACCACGCGGTCCAGCGTGTAGCGGCTGTAGTGCTGCTTCATCAGCTGGTACACGCAACGGGGATCGTTCAGCGTGTTGTCGCGCTTGATCTGTCCGTTGGCGTCCTTCTCAAAAGCCCACTTGCTCTTGTCGTACTTGCGGGTGGCGGCGTCATAGCCGCTGAACATGCCGTCCTTGAACGTGAAGTCTTTGCCAACGATGAAGGAAGCGTTGGTGTAGTTGACGACGTAGTCCTTGAACAGCAGGTTCTTGTCCAGGATGTAGTTGATGAGACCGCCCAGGAAGGCGATGTCCGAGCCGGAGCGCAGGGGCGCGTAAATGTCCGACTTGGCGCTGGTGCGCGTGAAGCGCGGGTCCACGTGGATGAGCGTGGCGCCCTTTTCCTGGGCGCGGGTGACCCACTTGAAGGAAATGGGATGGTTTTCGGCAGCGTTGCTGCCCATGATAAGAATGCAATCACTGTTCTTCAGGTCGATCCAGTGATTGGTCATCGCGCCGCGTCCGAACGACTCTGCCAGAGCCGCAACAGTTGCGCTGTGTCAGATACGGGCCTGATGTTCTATGTATGTAAGTCCCAGAGAGCGCAGGAAAGCCTGGTAGGCCCAGCACTCCTCGTTGTCCATGGCGGCGCTGCCGACGGAGGCGATGCCTTCGCAGCGGTTGACCACCTGGCCCTTGGCGTTCTTCTCGGCGAAGCTCGCGTCGCGGTCTTTCTTGATGTTCTTGGCGATGCGCTCAAGCGCCCAGTCCCAGGGCTTTTCTTCCCACTTGGTGCCGTAGGGCTTGCGGTACATCACCTTGGTGAGGCGCGGATTCACGTCGCCGGGGTTGCCCTCGGTGAGCTGGTAAATGCTGGCGCCCTTGGCGCACAGGGCGCCTTCGTTGATCGGATGGTCCGGGTCGCCCTCGATGTTGATGGCGCGCTTGGTGCCTCCGAGGGCGGTGTTGACGATGAGGCCGCAGCCGACAGCGCAGTAGCAGCACACGGTGGTGGTCTGCTTGCTCCATTCGGGCTTCAGCTGTGCGATGCGGTCGACGGCGGGTTTGCCTGCGGCCGTGGCCTTGGCGGCCTTGGGCTTGGCCGCGTGCCCAATGCCTGTGAAGGCGCTGGTGAGGGCGGCCGCGGCGGAGAGTTGCAAGAACCCTCTGCGGGTAAGCGACATGGTGCCTCCTTGGTTATGAGGGTTTTGGTCAGCTGCCGAGCGTTTCGCGGCAAAGCCTCAAAAGCAGGCTGTACCCGGAAAGCGCGGGGGGCGCGTCGATGCGCGGCTCCTGCTCGAACACTTCCTGCCTGGGGAAGGGCACAAGCACGAGACCGGACACCTTGCGCCGGACCTCTGCCACGTCCAGGCCAAGGCCCCCGAAGGGAAGCAGCGCAAGGCCAGGACTGCTGGGATGTTTGGGAGGATGCGAAACCATAAAATGACCTCCACGGTATGAGTATCACCCTATCCACTAAAAACGGGTGAGTGTCAAAACCGGAGGCTATTGCGCAATCTTTGGCACTGGGGCGCAGAGGGCGGAGAGAAGCGTGGGGATGAGGTCCTGGCCGCGCAGATTGAAGCGCAGGGCCAGTTCCTTGAGGTAGAGGGGGAAGCGCCGCCAGGAGAGTCCCTTGAACTGGCGCAGGCGCGGCCGGGCGAAGTCCCAGAAGGGGCAGCCGCCGGATTCCGCGAAGAGCTGCCCCGGGTGGCGCAGTAGGTAGTGGTAGGGCAGGTTTTCGTCGCCGCACAGGATGAGGGCGTCGTAGGTCTTGTAGCGGTCGGTGATGAGGATGCTGCCGTGGCGGGCCACGCGCAGGTGGAAGTTGTGGTTGAAGTGCAGCACGCTTTCGGCCGTCAGCTCCGGCAGCAGGTCCACGAAGATGTGCTGGCTGCGGCTCAAGAGGCCGTACACCGGCAGGGCCGTGCCGGGCGCGTGGTCGCGCTCCTCCGCGTGGGCGGGGTCGAGCAGGGGGGCCAGCGGCGCGCCGGGGCCAAGGAGCTGGGGCGCGTCCGCCCCCTGGGCCAGAATGGCCATGCGCAGCACGGTGAGGGCCTTGAAGGCCGTGTTGTAGGAGATGCCCACGCCGGCCGCCGCTTCGCGGGTGGAAAGCTCCGCCGCGAAGGCCTGGGCCAGCGCCGTCCACTTCAGCGGTGAAAGGCCGGTTTCGTTCAGCCAGCGGCCGGTGAAGTCGTGGAAGGTGTAGCGGCAGCTGCCGCAGCGCAAGCGCCCCCCGGCCAGCTGGTACGGATCCTTGGCGCGGCAGCGCGGGCAGTGTTTGCGGCCGTCGGGCCAGCACAGGTCCAACAGCAGATTGCGGGCGTCCTCCTCGGTCCGGGGGGCGTCGACTG
>NZ_DATMYK010000068.1:0-7657 GCF_035560995.1 Humidesulfovibrio sp.
CCACCTATCTGGAGCGCATGCTCAACGCCCGCTGCGGCTTCACCAGTGCGGACGACGACCTGCCCGCGCGTTTCTTCACCGAGCCGGGCAGCGGCGCGCCGGACCTGCCCGTGCCGCCCGTGCCGAGGGCGGAGTTCCTCGCGGCCCGCGCCGCATACTACCGCATCCGGGGCCTGGACGAAAACGGCCTGCCCCTGCGCGAGACGGCCCAGCGCCTGGGCCTGCCCTGGCCGCTCACGGCCCAGCTGCCCACCTCGCAGCCCACCTCGCGGAACAGGGAGGGCGCATGATCGCGCAGCTGGTCAAGTATGCGGGCAAGCTGGCCCGGGCCGGGCTGTGCGCGCCGGGCGAGCCGCTCCTGGCCGCGCTGGATGCCGAGCTGTCCTTCAGCCATGCCGATGATCCGCGCCAGCCCCTGGCCGAACGGGTCATCCTGGCCCTGGGCGCGGGCGCGCTGCTGCTGGCCGAACCCATCGGCCCCTGCCAGGGGGCCATGCTCGCCCTGGCGCGGCGGGCCGTGGAAGAGGGCCGGGACTGCGTGCTTCCCGGGGACTGCGAAACGCGCACCTTTCTGCACGATCTGCCCGTGGTGCGAGGCCTGGAGGCCGAGGGCGTCATCCAGGCCCTGAAGCGTCGCAAGGGCTGCATCATCCTGGACGAGACAGGCGGGGGCCGCGCGCTCATGGCCGCGGCCGGAAGCGTGAGCCCGGAGCAGACCTTCGTCACCGTCAGCTCCATGGCCTTTGCCTGCTTTGTGGCCTTTTTCGACCAGCACCTGCGCGCGGCCCGCGCCGGGACGCTCACGCAGGCGCGCAAGGCGGAGTTCGCCTGCGTGCGCGCGGCCCTTGAGGCCGAGCTCTCGCGCCTGCCGCAAACCCTGCCGAAGCTTCTGCCCGGTCCCTTCACCGACGCCGACCAGGCGCGGGCGGCCATGACCCAGGCCGGGCGGGCCGTGGTGGAGTATGGCCTGGTGGATTCGTCCTTCGGCAACGTGTCGTGCAGGCAGCAGACGCCCGAGGGCGAGCTGCTGCTCATCAGCCAGACGGGCAGCAGCCTGGACGAGCTGGCCGGGGTCATCGACCCCTGCCGCATGGACGGCAGTTCCTGCGTGGGGCTCACGGCCTCCAGCGAGTATTCCGCGCACAAGGCCGTGTACGACGGCGGAGGAGCGCGCACCATCCTGCACGGGCACCCGCGCTTCGCGGTCATTGTGTCCATGGACTGCGACAAGTTGGACTGCCCAGGCTTGGGCGAGTGCCACCGCGCCTGCGCCGCGCCGCGCGCCGTGTGCGACCCGGCCTGCGGCCTCAGCATCCCCATCGTGCCGGGCGAGGTGGGCACCGGGCCCTTCGGCCTGTGCAACACCCTGCCGCCCGCGCTCACCGATGTCGGCGGCGGGCGCGGCGGACCGGCCGCCGGATCCGCCGTTGGGGCCATCGTCTACGGGCATGGGCTCTTCACCACCGGCAAGCAGGACTTCCGCGACGCCTTCGCCACCCTGTTCGAGGTGGAGCGCTTCTGCCGCGATGAATACTTCCGCCGCGTGGCCGCCCTAGGCGGAGCGTGATCGCCAATCCCGCAGGGGCGCATCGCAAAAAGTGATTTCCAATCCCGGCCCGGGGGTGGTACCCCTGCCTTCCCGGCGACAACCGCCGGACCAAGCGGGGGTTTGAAACATGACTGACGCGCGGCGCGCGGCGCTTCTGCCCATCCTGGCCCTCACGGCGGCCAGCATCCTCTGGGCCAGCGCCTTCATCGCCTTCAAGCTGGCCTTCCAGGCCTACGACACCATGTTCGTGGTCTTCGCGCGCATGCTCGTGGCCTGCGTCTGCTTCGCGCCGCTGTATCCCCGCTTCCGCTCCCAGCCCTACCGCGCGGGCGACTGGAAACCCATCGCCCTTATGGGCCTGTGCGAGCCCGGCCTGTATTTTCTCTTCGAGACCGCAGCCATCAAGAACACCGAGGCTGCCCAGGCGGGCATGATCGTGGCCATGCTGCCCCTGCTGGTGGCCGTGGGCGCGCACTTCATCCTGAAGGAGAAGGTCAGCCTGCGCACCTGGGGCGGCTTCCTCGTGGCCGTCATCGGCGCGGCCCTGCTTTCCTGCCTCTCCACCGCCACGGAGAGCGCGCCCAACCCGGCGCTGGGCAACTTCCAGGAGTTTCTGGCCATGATCTGCGCCATGGGCTACACCATCCTGCTCAAGCAACTCTCCCGGCGCTACTCGCCCATGTTCCTCACCTTCACCCAGGCCGTGTTCGGCTGCCTGTTCTTCCTGCCTTTGATGTTTTTGCCCGGCCAGAGCCTGCCCACGGAGTTCGTGCTCATTCCGGCCCTGTCCATCGTCTACCTGGGCGCGGCCAGCACCATGGGGGCGTACGGCCTGTACAGCTACGGGGTAAGCAAGATTCCCGCCAGCCAGGCCTCGGCCTTCGTGAACCTCATCCCCGTGGCCACCATCATCATGGCCCGGCTGGTGCTGGGAGAGGTGTTCAGCCTGGGCCAGTATCTAGCCTCGGCCTTGGTGCTGGGCGGAGTCATTTTGAGCCAGGACAGGAAGAGAGCGGAGGAGTAGGCGTGTTCGGGTTCCTTAAGCCCAAACCGAAGCCCAAGCCCAAGAAAATGGCCGCCCCCCTCGCGCCTATGCTCATGGAACTCGACCTGGGGCAGGAACGCGTGAGCGTCGAGGTGGGCTTTGACCGCTTCCGCTCGCTCCGCCTGCGCATCCGCCCCGACGGCACGGTGCGCGCCCGAGCGCCCATGGGCGCGAGCCTTGCCGCCCTGCGCGAACACCTGCTGTCCAAGGGACCGTGGATTCTGAAGCACCTGGAGCGCCTGCGCGCGCGGCGTCAGTCCGTGCCGTCCCTCCAGTACGTCAACGGCGAAACACACACCTTTCTCGGCCAGGACTACGCCCTTGTCTTGCGCCAGGGTCCGCGCAACCTGGTGCGCCTGGCGGGCGACGGCCTGCTCGTCACCACCCGGCGTGAGCCGGAGCCGGAGCTGGTGCGCAAGCTCGTGGAGTCCTGGCTGCTTTCCCAGGCGCGGGAGGTCTTCACCAAAACCATCCGCGAGCTTCTGCCGCGCATGGACGCCCTTGGTGCGCCGCGTCCGGCCAAGCTCAACATCCGCTGCATGCGCAGCCGTTGGGGCAGCTGCTCCCGCGCGCGGGCCATCTGCCTGAACCGCCAGCTCATCAAGGCGCCGCTTTCCTGCATCGAATTCGTGGCCGCGCATGAGCTGTGCCATCTGCTGCACCACAGCCACGACGCCCGCTTCTACGCCGTCCTTGATAGGGTCATGCCCGACTGGCGCGCACGCAAGGAACTGCTGCACAGCCTGCCGATTTTGTGAATCAATCAGGGGCGCTGCCCCTGGGCCCCGGCAGGGGCTCTGCCCCTGCACCCCGCCAGAGGGCACGAGGCCCTCTGGACTCCCTGTGGCGAGGGGTTTTGCTGTTCCGGCGTAACGCGCCGGAACAGCAAAACCCCTCGCGGGGGGCTGAGCGGGGGGCGACACGGGCACGGGGGATCGTCGGCCCCGGTCGGACTTGGAAACCAAGAGTCCCTGCCGGCCCTGCCCCAAACGATGAGCCCCGGAGCGCGAAAGCGCTCCGGGGCTCATCGTTTGCCCTGCGGGTCCAGGGGGTGCATACCCCCTGGCCTGCGGAGCATATTCTCTTCTCTTAGAATCCCTGCTTCATCAGGTCCGCGTCGCTGGTGGCGGCGCTGCCTGCTGCAGCCGCGCCCACGTCGGTGGTGCCGGGCTGGGTGCCTTCCATGAAGGGCAGGAAGTAGCTCTCCGGCGCGGGCTGGCCCTTGGAGCCTATAGCCTGGCTGTTCTCCACCCGGGCCCAGACGATGCCTTCGGGCGGCAGGAAGTCGTCGGGCGGGTAGCGGTCCTCGATGACCTTGCGGTACTCGAGCCAGATGGGCAGGGCGGTGCGCCCGCCGGAGCCTTCGCGGCCCATGCTCTGGAGCTGGTCGTAGCCCACGTACACGCCGGTCAGCAGATGCGGGGTGAAGCCGATGAACCAGGCGTCCTGCTCGTTGTTGGTGGTGCCGGTCTTGCCCGCCAGGGGGCGTCCCAGCACCTTGGCCGCGCCGCCTGTGCCCACGTTGATGACTTCCTTCAGCATGCTGGCCATGAGGAAGGCGTTCTGCGGGCTGATGGCCTCCACGTATTCGGGCTCGCTCTTGTAGAGCGTTTCGCCCCAGGCGCTCTTGACGCTCATGACCAGGCGGGGCTTCACGTAGGTGCCGCCCCGGGCGAAGGCCGTGTAAGCCTGGCACAGGTTGGTGAGGGTGACTGCCGAGGAGCCCAGCGCGATGGACAGGTTCTCCGGCAGTTCGGAATCGATGCCGAGGGCGCGGGCGCGTTCGATGACGGTGCGCACGCCGATTTTCTGGGCCACGCGGATGGTGACCAGGTTGCGCGACTTGGCCAGCGCGGTGGAGAGCAGCGTGGGGCCGTAGAAGATGTCCTCGTAGTTCTCCGGCCGCCAGATGGTGCCCGCCTCGGCGTTGGCGAAGACGATGGGCGCGTCCATGATGACGCTGGCCGGGGTGAAGCCGTGGTCCAGCGCGGCGGAGTAGACGATGGGCTTGAAGGACGAGCCCGGCTGACGCTTGGCCTGGGTGGCGCGGTTGAACTGGCTTTTCTCGAAGCTGAAGCCGCCCACCAGGGCCACGACCTCGCCGGTCTCAGGCATCATGGAGACAAGCGCCCCCTCGGGTCCGGCCTCGCGCTCCAGGTTCAGCACGTAGTGGCCGTTGCCTTTGGCCTCGCGCACGGTGACCCAGACGATGTCGCCCTTGTGCATGATGCGCGACGGATCGCCGGGCACGGCGGCGGCCTCGCCGGTGGCGCCCTTTACGGCGTTGCGGCACCAGGTGGTGCTGTTGGCGGGAATCTCGCCGGTGTTCTGGCCGAAGCGCACGCTGGCCTTGTCCTTTGCGGACTCCACCACCAGGGCGCGCACCCAGGCGCCGGGCTTCAAGGTTTCGTTGCTGCGGCCGTCGTCCAGGAAGCGGGCGTATTCGTCGGGCTTCAGCCTGCCGGCCGGGCCTTCCCAGCCCTTGCGCTTGGCCACGTCGGCCAGGCCGCGGCGCATGGCGTTGTCCGCGGCGATCTGGTGCGGGATCTCGCAGGCGGTCTCAACGGTCAGGCCGCCCTGATAGACTTCGTCCTCGCCGTACTTCTCGATGAGGAAGCGGCGGACTTCTTCTAGGTAATAGGCCCCCACCTTCCAGGAGTGGTCTTCCATGCTCTTGTAGACCAGCTTCTGGTTCAGGGCCTGGGTGTACTGTTCCTTGTTGATCCAGCCCTGGGAGAGCATCTGCTCCAGCACGTACTTCTGGCGGGTCTTGGCCGCCTCGGGGTCGGAGAGGGGGTTGTAGCGGCTGGGGGCCTGGGGCAGGCCGGCCAGGATGGCGGCTTCGGCCAGCGTCAGGTCCTTCACGTGCTTGCCGAAGAACTCGCGCGCGGCGGCCTCCACGCCATAGGCCTTGGAGCCCAGGAAGATCTGGTTCAGGTAGATGGTCAGGATCTCGTCTTTGGTCAGGTAGTTCTCCAGACGATAGGCCAGCACGGCCTCCTTGATCTTGCGCTCGAAGCTCTTTTCCGGCGAGAGCAGCAGGCGCTTGACCACCTGCTGGGTGATGGTGCTGCCGCCCTGGCGGATGCCGCCGGCTTTGAGGTTCATGAGCGAGGCGCGGAAGATGGCCCAGGGGTCGATGCCGTCATGCTTGTAGAAGCCGGAGTCCTCCGCCGCAAGGAAGGCCTTGGGCAGGTAGGCGGGCATGTCCTGCAGGCGCACCAGGAAGCGCTTTTCCTTGTAGAAATAGCCCAGCACCCGGCCATCGCGCGAGAGCACGGTGGTCACCAGGGGCGGCTTGTAGTCCGTGATGTTGCGGAATCCCGGCAGATCGCGCGAGAAGAACCAGAAGGCCAGGAGCGCGCACAACACGGCGGCCACGGGCATGGCGAGGATGGTCCAGAATATCTTGCGCTTGAACCTGCGGCTCCATCTCATGGAAGATTCCCTTCTGGCAGTGGGCTTTTTCGCGTTTTTCTTCGGCGGCATTTATGCTTGCTCCGGCAGGCCCCAGGCCTTGCGCAGTTCGTGGTACATGGTGCGGACACCGGCGCTGGTCATGCGCATGCGCAAGAGCAGGCCCGCCCCGCCGCCGCCCGATTCCTTCTGGGCCTGGCAGCGGTCCATCTCGAAATACAACTCCCGCCCGGTCCTTATCCAGAAGGGGAACAGGCGGCAATACAAGGGTCTTGCCGCACGCGGAAGGAAGCAGCCCTGCTGGCCGAGCAGCATGCACACGCCTTCCGGGCTGATGGCCAGGCGGTCATGCGCGCCCCCGGACGGGAACAGCTCGCGGATCGTGCCCGTCTCGCCCGGGAACAGGCGGCAGAGGTTGTCCACAAAGGGGTCTGTGTTGGGCTGGAGGAAGAAGTGCGCGGCGTTGGCTCCGGCGCTTTCCATTCCCGCGCGCTCACTGGCGGAAAGAGGAAAGCAGTATTCCTCCTGGCCGGGCGTGAGGGTGCAGCAGGTGCCGCTTGTCTTGGCGCAGCGTGCGCATACATCAGACTCGGCATCGGCATCGTTGTCCATGGGCTACTCCGGCGCAAAGCGCACCCGGCCCTTTCCCAACAGGTCGTGTACATGGACCAGACCCGCAAGGGAGCCGTCTTCGTTGAGCACCGGCAGAACGGTTATCTGCCGGGCTTCCATGAGATCGAGCACCTGTGCCGCGCTGGCCGTGACAGTCACGCTGCGCGGATCTCTCGTCATGAAACCGGCCGCAGGCTGGGCCGGATCGAAGCCGCTTTTGCAGAGCATGCGCCGCACATCGCCGTCGGTCAGCACCCCGGCGAGCCTGCCGTCCGGGTCCGTCAGCGCCGCAAGGCCGAAGCCCCCGGCGTTGAGCGCGGCCAAGGCCTCGGAAAGAGGGGCCGAGGCGGGCAGCACAGGCAGGTTCTGGGAGTGCATGAGACTGGCGATCTGCTGCGAGAGGCGCGCGCCCAGCGCTCCGGCCGGGTGCACGCGCTTGAAGTCCTTTGTGCCGAAGTCCTTGATGCGCATGAGGCACACGGCCAGCGCGTCGCCCACGGCCAGGGCCGCGGTGGTGCTGGCCGTGGGGGCCAAGTTCATGGGGCAGGCCTCGCGCGGCACGCGCACCTCGATGGTGACGTCCGACAGGCGCGCCAGTGTGGACTGCGTGCCGGAGGTGAGCCCCACGATGAGCGCTCCCAGGCTCTTCAAGGCCGGGAGCAGGGTGTTCAGCTCGTCGGTTTCGCCGCTGTTCGAAAGGGCCAGCACCACGTCGCCCTGGCGGATCATGCCCAGGTCGCCGTGGGCGCCCTCCACCGGGTGCAGGAAGAAGGCCGCCGTGCCCGTGCTGGACAGGGTGGCCGCGATCTTGCGGCCCACCAGGCCGGATTTGCCGATGCCCGTGACCACCACGCGGCCCTTGCAGCCCGCCAGGATCTCGAGGGCGGCCTCGAAGCCGCCGTTCAACTGGCCGCGCACGGCCGCCAGGCCCTCGATCTCGATGTCCAGGACCTCGCGCGCCAGCTCGAGCCAGCCGCCGGAAGGAGGGGTGCCGTTGTGCTCGCAGCGGTTCATGCCGGGCCTCCCGTGTGCGG
>NZ_DATMYK010000069.1:0-7184 GCF_035560995.1 Humidesulfovibrio sp.
CCATTTGACCATGCGGGCGCTTTCCCCTATGCTAAAAGGCTTGGGAGGCCAGCTCCGGCAGGCCCCAAGGCTCCTGAAACGCAGAATTTCATACAAGGATACCGCGCATGACCACGCCCGACAAAGCCGCTGGCGAGACCCCTTCCGTCCCCGTGAACTTCATCCGCGCCCGCGTGGCCGAGGACGTGGCCTCCGGCAAGAACGCCGGGCGCGTCATGACCCGCTTCCCGCCGGAGCCCAACGGCTATCTGCACATCGGCCACGCCAAGAGCATCTGCCTCAACTTCGGCCTGTCCAAGGAGTTCGGCGGCGTCACCAATCTGCGCTTCGACGACACCAACCCGGCCAAAGAAGAGGTGGAGTACGTCGAGAGCATCATGCGCGACGTGAAGTGGCTGGGCTTCGACTGGGAGGACCGCCTCTATTACGCGTCGGACTACTTCGAGAAACTGTACGGCTTCGCCGTGGAGCTCATCAAGAAGGGCAAGGCCTACGTGGACGACCAGACGGCCGAGGAGATCCGCGCCAATCGCGGCACCCTGAAGGAGCCGGGCAAGAACAGCCCCTTCCGCGACCGCACGGTTGAGGAGAACCTGGATCTCTTCGCCCGCATGCGCGCGGGCGAGTTCCCGGACGGCTCCCGCGTGCTGCGCGCCAAGATCGACATGTCCGCGCCCAACGTCGTCCTGCGCGACCCGGCCATGTACCGCATCAAGCACGTGCACCACCACCGCACGGGCGACGCCTGGTGCATCTACCCCATGTACGATTTCGCGCACTGCTTCTCGGACTCCATCGAGGGCGTGACGCACTCCATTTGCACCCTGGAATTCGAGAACAACCGCCCCCTGTATGACTGGTTCCTGGACGAACTGGGCGTGTTCCACCCGCAGCAGATCGAGTTCGCGCGGCTGAACCTCACCTATACCGTGCTTTCAAAACGCAAACTCATCCATCTGGTGAACGAGGGCATCACCACCGGCTGGGACGATCCGCGCATGCCGACCCTGTCCGGCATCCGCCGCCGCGGCTTCACGCCCGAGGCCATGCGCGACTTCTGCGAGCGCATCGGCGTTGCCCGCGCCGACAACATGGTCGAATACGGCCTGCTGGAGCACTGCCTGCGCGAGGACCTGAACGCCCGTGCCCCGCGCGCCATGGGCGTGCTGCGCCCCCTCAAGGTGGTCATCGAGAACTACCCCGAGGACAAGACCGACGACGCGTTCGACTTCCCCTGGCACCCGGAGGCGGACATGGGCACGCGCAAGGTGCCGTTCTCCAAGATCATCTACATCGAGCAGGACGACTTCCGCGAGGAGCCGCCCAAGGGCTTCCACCGCCTGTACCCCGGCAACGAGGTGCGCCTGCGCTACGCCTATTACATCACCTGCCGCGAGGTGGTGAAGGACGAGGCGGGCAACATCACCGAGCTGCGCTGCACCTACGACCCCGAAAGCCGGGGCGGCGGCACCCCGGACGGCCGCAAGGTCAAGGGCACCCTGCACTGGGTGAGCGCGGCCCACGCCGTGGACGCCGAGGTGCGCTTGTACGACCTGCTGTTCACCAAGCCGAACCCCGGCGCTGAGGAGGACTTCACCTCCTGCATCAACCCCAACTCCCTTGAGGTGGTGCGGGCCAAGCTGGAACCCGCCCTGGCCGATGTTGCGCCCGGCTGGCGCTGCCAGTTCGAGCGCCT
This sequence comes from Humidesulfovibrio sp., assembly GCF_035560995.1. GTDB lineage: Bacteria > Desulfobacterota > Desulfovibrionia > Desulfovibrionales > Desulfovibrionaceae > Humidesulfovibrio. The sequence goes on from NZ_DATMYK010000069.1 coordinate 1,697, forward strand.
GGGCTACTTCTGCGCCGACGAGAAGGACAGCAAGCCCGGTGCGCCGGTGTTCAACCGCGCCGCCACCCTGAAAGACACCTGGGGCAAGATCGAGAAGAAGCAGGGCGGCAGATAGCCGACAGTTCGAGAGCACCATGGGCCGCCTCGGAAAACCGGGGCGGCTTTTTTTTGCGCCCGCCGCTTGACAGACGGGCTGTAATCTGATTGTTTGTACATGCAATCGACGTGCGGTTCTTGATGGACCGTCCAAGGAGTTCCCATGACCAAGTCCAGCGAACTGGTGCACCGCTGCCTGTATTTCACCGCAGGTTCCCTCAGCCGTTCCATCACCCGCATGGCCGACGAGGCCTTCCGGCCCACGGGGCTTTCGCCCTCGCATGCCTTTGTGCTCATGCTGGCGGCGGAGGAACCGGGCATCGGCTCGGGCGAACTGGCCGAGCGCCTGTCCCTGGCGCCGTCCACGGTCACGCGCTTTGTGGACGCGCTGGTGGCCAAGGGGCTTTTGACGCGCACGGCGGAAGGCCGCACCGCGCGCCTGGCCGCCACCTCCAAGGGCCTGGGGCTGTTGAAGGGCGTGGAGCAGTCGTGGAAGCGCCTGCACACCGCCTATGCCAAGGTGCTGGGGGCGGACGGCGACCGCCTGGCTCTGGAGCTGGACGCCGCCTGCCGCGCCCTTGAGGAATCGAGCAAATAGGAAACGGGCGGCCACGCCCGCGGCTATGTGTTGTTTGTACACACAATACAGAAGATGGAGGAACCCATGAAACGCAATCTCGGTCCGGTAAACACTCTGTACCCATCCCTCACCACCATCGTCGGCGCGGTGGTGGACGGCAAGCCCAACTTCCTGGCCGTGGCCCACGTGGGCAACATGAATCATGGACAGCCGCAGTATCTGTCCTTCGGCATCAACAAAAAGCACTACACAAACAAGGGTATCCACGCCAATGGCGAGTTCAGCGTGTGCATCCCGAGCGAGGACCTTGTGGTCGAGACGGACTATGTGGGCATCGTCAGCGGGCGGAACACGGACAAGTCCCAGGTGTTCGAACTGTTCAGCGGCGTGCTGCCCAACGCCCCGCTCATCAAGGGCTGCCCGGTGTGCATGGAGTGCCGCCTGGAGCGCGTGGTGGACTTCCCCACCCACGAGGTGTTCATTGGCGAGATTGTGGCCACCCATGCGGACGAGGCCGTGCTGCGCGAGGACGGCTCGATCGATATATCGCTCATCCGCCCGCTCTTGTTCGACATGTCCAGCCTGAGCTACTGGTCTTTGGGCGCGCCCGTGGCCAAGTGCTGGAGCGCGGGCAAGGAACTGAAGCGCAGCCTGCGCGAAGGCGGCGGCAAGTCCTAGGCCGTGCGAAGGTCGCCTGGCCCCCAGCCCCAGACCGGCGCTTGGTGCGGTGCGCTCTGCCCCGCGTACATGGCCCGCACCTCGCGCGGGGAGGGGATGATGCCGGGCGTGAAGGGCTTGGCCCAGGCTTCGTCGCGCAGGAAGGCGAGGGCCCAGCGGCAGGCGTCGGGCTCAAAGGCCCCGGGCATGCTTGTCACCAGCAAGGCCTTGGCTTGGCCATCCTGCCAGGGGGGCAGCTTGTGTTGCGGGCGGCAATAGGCCAGCAGCTCCGGCACGCGGGCGATGCCGCCGCCGGAAAGGGCCAGACGCAGCCAATAATCCCACAGGTACAGCTGGAGATCGGGTCGCAGGCCGCCCAGGCGCTCCCACGCCTCCCGGCGCACAAGGGCCGCCGGGCCGATGGGATTGCAGCGCGTCAGCTGCTCCGTGCTGAAGGGGCGCACCCGGTTCCAGGCCGTGATCAGGGGCGAGTTGTCTGGCGTTCCGGCCGTGTGCAGGGGAAAGGCGGCCTGGGCCTGCTGGCGCTCCAGGGCTTCCAGGCAACGGGCGGCGAAGCGCGGGCTCAGACGCGCGCCTTCCGGCACCAGGGCCAGGGTTTCTTCCTGTCCCTCCAACATGGCGGCGTTGATGGACTTCACGGGATGCTGGCCTGCGGCGTCCAGCACCTCCACGCTGTGGAAGCCCAGCGAGCTTTGCAGCAGCAGGGCTTCCGGGCCATAGTGCTGCTGCGGCTGCGTGCTGGCCAGGACGATGCTCAGGCGCTGTGGGCCGACAGTCTGGCAGGCCAGGGAAACGAGGGTTCGGAATATGTCCGCCCCGGCGCCCCGGCAGCGGATGACCACCCTGATGCGGGTGTTGGTGTTCATAGGCGTCCCCTTCCATGGGTTGTGAGCGGGCAGGCACGGTCCGTGTGCCGGAAATTGCCCCTATCGCCTGTCTTTTCGGTTGAACTTGTTTGAAACTTTAGGGCGGGGTGGAAATAGTCCTGGCCCGGCAAGGGTGACCCTGTCATGATCTTTGCATGTTTGCGGCCGGGAGAAGCACCATGCGGGAGCACGATCACAACGCGCACGGCGGCGTCGCCAAGCCAGAGCCTCTGGCCGTGGCCCAGGCGGAGCCGGTCTTCGCGGCTGGGCCCGACGGGCATCTGGACGACCTGCGCCTGAGCGTCGGCGGCAAGACCTGGAGCCTGTGGGGCCGGGGCGGCCGCGCGCGTGAGGAAGCCCTGGCGGCGTCCGTGCAAGCGCGCGCCCTGCCTGTGCTCATCGGGCCCATGCTGGGCCGCTGCCTGGAGCTTTTGGTCGAAACTGGCCGCCCGGTCGCCGTGGTGGACCGCGAGGCCGCCGTGTGGGAGTGTTCTGGCCTGCGCCTGCGCTTCGCCGACGCGCCGGGCGTGCTGTGGCTCACCGATGCCGACCCGCGCGCAGCCCTCAGCGCCTTGACGCGCTGGCAGGCGGAGCAGGGTGGCCTGCCCTTCGCGCCCCTGTGCGCCCCGGTCGCCCGCCGCGTGGGCCCCGCGCTGTACGGTGCGCTTCTGGACGCCCTTGAAGCCAGCGCCAAGGCCGACTTTTGGGGCCACGCCGCGTACCCGAAGTTCCGCTCGGCCAAACCCAGAGTGCTGTTCCTGGACCGGCCGTATTTCCTCAACGACGAGATAAAGGCCGCCCTCACGCGGCTGGACGTGCCCTGGTCGCCCCTGGCCGTGCCGGTGCAGGCCACCGGCAGCTCCACTTTTGTGGAGGAGCTTTTGCGGCGCGTGCTGGACTTCAAGCCGGACATGCTGCTTACGGTGAACCATTTCGGCCTGGACAGTGAAGGACGGCTGGCGGAATTGCTGGAGCGCCTGAACCTGCCCCTGGCCTCCTGGTTCGTGGACAACCCGCACTTGATCCTTTCACGCTACCAGGGCCTTGCCCGGCCGGGCACAACGCTGTTCAGCTGGGACGCGGACAACCTGCCCACTTTGCGCGCCGCGGGCTACGGCAGCGTGCATTATCTGCCACTGGCCACGGACCCGCAACGCTTCCGGCCCGGCGCGCCTGCAGGCCCGGCTTCCTGGCGCGCGGACGTTTCGTTCGTGGGCGATTCCATGACCCGCGCCGTGCAGGACAGCTTGGCCGCCTGCGCCGCCCTGCCGCAGCTTGCGCGGGACCACGCGCGTCTGGCCGCGGGCTTCGGCGCGTCGCAGGAGCGCGACGTGGACGCGTACCTTTCCGTCGCGCATCCGCAGCTGGCCCGGGAGCTGCGCAGCCGGGGCGATGCGCGCCTGCGCCTGGCCTGCGAGTCGCTCCTCACCTGGGAAGCCACGCGGCAGTACCGCCGGGCCTGCGTCACCGCCCTGGAGCCTTTCGCCCCGGTCATCGCCGGTGATGCCGACGGCTGGCGCGCCGCCTGGGCCGAGACCTTCGGCAATGTGAGCACAGCCCGTTTTTTGCCCCGCCTGGATTATTACGACGATCTGCCGCGTTTTTACCCCCTGAGCGCGGTGAGTCTGAACTGCACCAGCCGCCAGATGAAGGGCGCGGTGAACCAGCGGGTGTTCGACGTGCCCGCTTGCGGAGGCTTCGTGCTTACCGACCGGCGCGAGCAGTTGGACAGCCTGTTCGAGCCCGGGCGCGAGGTGCTGGCCTACGACGCGCCCGAAGACATTCCTGAACTTGTGGCGCGCTGCCTGAAGGACGAGCCTCTGCGGCGGCGCATCAGCAACGCGGCGCGCACGCGCATTTTGGCGCAGCACAGCTACGAGCACCGGCTGGCGGAACTTCTGGCGGTCATGCGGGCGGCGCACGCCTAGCGGGCTTTTTCTGCTTGAGCCGCCCCGGAGAAAGGGCGCGGCCTTGAGAATTGCGGCATTCTTTGCCATAGTCATCCGGGCGCCATGAGACGCCAGCAAGCGCGGAGGGCGCAGTGTCCGAGGAACAGCAGAAAACGACGAGTCATGCCGGGGCCTCTGGAGCCGTGTTCACCTGCGCCTCCTGCGGGCACAGCCAGTCCTTGCCGGAGCAGCTTCTGGGCCGGCAGGCCAAGTGCCCCAAGTGCGGCCTGCCGGGCATGGTGGTGCGGCCGCCGTTGCCGGAGCCCGGGCCTGAGGACGTGAAGCTGGATGACCTTGTCGAGGCCGAGCCCGCCAAACCCGCGCGGCAGCGGCCCGCGCCCTCCGAGGATTCCCTGGCCCTTGACTCCGCGCCCCCGCCAGAAACTGCGGCCGGGCATTTGCGCCATTTCTTCTCCGGCAGCCTGCCGGTGAACCTCCTGAGCGGCATGGTCGGTGGCGCGCACGAACTGCTCGTGTGTCTGGCCCTGGCCATGCTGGCCTTCGGCATTCATCCCGATGCCGGACTGCTGCCCCATGCCCTGGTGCTGCCCCTTGTGCCCGCCGTGCTGTGCAGCGTGCTGCTGGCCCTGCATGGCCGTCTGGCCGTGTCCTTGGGCGGGCCGGATCCCTCCGCCGTGCTGGTGGTCTTCTTGCTGGTGGCCGCCGTCAGCGCGGACCTTGCCGGCCATGTGTCCGCCGCCACCATGACCGCGACCCTGCTGGCCGGGCTGTCCCTGGCTGTGCTGCTTTCCGGGGTGCTGGGCGTGCTGCTCTCCCGCCAGGGCCTTGCGGAGCGGGTCCGTTTTCTGCCCAACGAGGTGCTTGGCGGCATGCTGGCAGGATTCGGCCTGTTGCTGGTGAAGACCTGGGTCATGCTCATGCCCTTGACCGACCCGGCCCTGGCCGCCTTGACCACCCTCCCTTCGTCCGAACTGGGGCACGGGCTGCTGCGCAACGCCCAGGCCTGGGGGCCCGCGGTGGCCTTTGGCCTGGCGTATTTCATCGTGCACATGAGCGTGCGCGGCCTGCTCTGGCCGCTGCTGCTCACGGCCGTGGCTGTCGGGGCCTGGAACCTGCTGGCCCTCTATCCTGAACAGCTTCCCGCACAGGTGTCCGCGCAGTTGGCCGGGCTCGTCGAGCTGGCCTCCGGGCAGCGGGCGCTTCCGGCCATGCTCGACCTGCGCGGCGTCATGGGCCTCTTTGATCCGCAACACCTGGAGCACGTCGACTGGCGCGCCCTGTGGGACCGGGCGGAGTTCTTCGCCGCCGTGGCCGCCGTGGCCATCCTGCCGTCCATCATGCGCACCTCCATCCTGGAA
>NZ_DATMYK010000070.1:0-5104 GCF_035560995.1 Humidesulfovibrio sp.
GGGCGCACATGGCCGTTCAGGTCCAGCTCGCCCCAGAACACCGCGCCTTCCGGCAGCGGCGCGTCGTAGTACGAGGAAAGCACGGAGGCCGCAAGCCCCAGGTCGAGGCCGGGGTCGCGCAGGGCCAACCCTCCGCCCTGCTTCACGTAGATGTCGAACTGGCCGAGCGGCAGCTTGAGGCGCTTTTCCAGCACCGCCAGCAGCAGGTGCAGGCGGTTGGCGTCGAAGCCCAAAGCCGCGCGGCGGGGAATGGACAGAAAGCTTTTGGTGGCCAGGGCCTGGATCTCCACGGCAAAGGGCCTGCGCCCGTCCATGGCGAGCGAGACCGCCGCGCCGGAGAGGGTGGCGTCGCGCGCGCCCAGGAAGAAGGTCGAGGGGTCGTCCACCACGGCCAGGCCTTTTTCCTCCATGGTGAACACAAGCAGCTCGTCCGACGGGCCGAAGCGGTTTTTGAGCACGCGCAGCACGCGGGAGTAGTCGCGCCGGTCGCCCTCCAGGTAGAGCACGGTGTCCACCATGTGCTCCAGAAGTTTCGGCCCGGCGATCTGCCCGTCCTTGGTCACATGGCCCACCAGCACCAGGGTGGCCTGGGAGCGCTTCACGGCCTCCACCAGCTCGCCGGAAACGGCGCGCACCTGGCTCACGCTGCCGGGGATGCCCTCGGCCCTTGGGCTGGCCAGGGTCTGCACGGAATCGACGATGATGAGGCCGGGCTCCGCGCCCATGGCGGCCACAACGTCGAGGGCTTCATCCGCGTTGTTGGTGGCCAGGGCCATGAGCCCAGGACCGAGCAGGCCCAGGCGCTCCGCGCGGCCGCGTATCTGCGCCAGGGATTCCTCGCCCGAGACATAGACTGTGCGGGCCTTCTTGCCCTTGGCGGCCAGCTCCGCCTGGCGCGCGGCCAGTTGCAGCAGCAGGGTGCTTTTGCCTACGCCGGGCTCGCCGCCCAGCAGCAGGGCCGCGCCGGGCACAAGGCCTGCGCCCAGCAGGCCGTCCAGCTGCGGAATGCCCGTGGGCCTGGCGCGCACGGTGTCGCCGCCCAGGTCTTCCAGGGCCTCCGGGGCCGAGAGGCTGGCCGGGCGTTTGCCCGCGCCGCGCGCGCTCCAGCCGCCCAGGGAGGACGCGGCGGCCACCGCGGCCATGGTGTTCCACTCGCCGCAGGCCGTGCACTGCCCGGTCCAGCGCGGGCTTTTGGCCCCGCAGGAGGAGCAGAGGTATTCTTCGCGTTGTTTCGCCATGGGCGCTTTATGCCTGCTTTGCCCGGCGGTGACAATGTGCGCCCGCTGACGCTTTTGGCGAAAGCGCTGAATATTGCGACATAAATGTAGAGGAACAGCAAATTTTGTTGACACCTCTTGCGTGATGAATGAGAAGGTACAGCTAATATCACAGCCCCGTGCGCAAGGAGAGTGTTCATGGTTCTTGACCTCAAGAAGAAAATCGCGGGTGGTTTCGGCATATTGATTGCCATCTTCGCCCTGTCTGGCCTTGGCTCCATCCTGAATCTGCGCGAGCAGCAGGAGATCGTCCATGAGATCGTGGTCAACGACCTGCCCATGGTGGAGGTGCTGGACAAGTCCTCCGACCTTTTGCAGCTGTACCGCAAGGCGGAGAAGGACGTGCTCCTGAACATCGGCGAGCCGCAGAAACAGCAGGGGTATTTGGAGAAGCTGAAAAGCCTGAGCGCCGAGACCCGCAAGACCTTGGCCGAACTGGACAAGGCCACGGCCGCCAACGAGGACCTCTCCGCCGAAACGCGGAAGCTGCCCGCCACGGCCCTGGAAGCCTTCGGGCAGTATGACAAGGCCGTGCTGGCCCTGGCCGGGAAGCTCGCGGCCGATCCGTCCGGCAAGAGCATGGACTACCTGGCCGCCAATGCCATTTTGACCAAGGAAAAGGAGAGCGTCCACCGGACCGAATCCGCCCTGGAGGTTCTCAAGAAGGACGGCCAGGCCATGTTCCGCGACAACCAGCAAGGCTTGGCCCGGCTCTCCAAGCGGACGGAGACTCTGCTCATCGCCTCGGTGTCGGTGGGCCTTGTGGTGGGCGCGGCCATCGCCGTGCTGGTGCTTTTGTCCATCACCCGGCCCCTGGGCCGCATAGTGGACCTGGCCGGGGCCGTCGCCCGGGGCGACCTGAACGCCAGCGTGAGCGGCACCTTCACGGCCGAGATGGCCAAGCTCAAGGAGAGCATCGAGGCCATGCTGGCCGCCCTCAAGGCCAAGATAGCCGAGGCCGACGACAAGAGCGCCCAGGCGGCCGAGCAGGCCCGTCTGGCGGGCATCGCCACGGACGAGGCCAACGAGGCCAAGACCCGGGCCGAAACCGCCAAGGCCGAGGGCATGCTGCAGGCCGCCCGCCAGCTGGAGCAGGTGGTGGTCATCGTGGGCAGCGCCTCGGACGAGCTGTCCTCCCAGGTGGAGCAGTCCAGCCGGGGCACGGATGTGCAGTCCTCCCGCGTGGCCGAGACCGCCACGGCCATGGAGGAGATGAACGCCACGGTGCTTGAGGTGGCCAGAAGCGCCTCGCGCGCGGCGGAATCCTCCGACGAGGCGCGGAGAAAGGCCGAGGACGGAGCGAAGCTGGTGGTCCAGGTGGTGGAGGGCATCGGCGCCATGCAGACCATGTCCGCCGGGCTGCGCGACGACATGAACGCCCTGGGCAAGCAGGCCGAGGGCATCGGCCAGGTGCTGGGCGTCATTTCCGACATCGCCGACCAGACCAACCTGCTGGCCTTGAACGCCGCCATCGAGGCCGCGCGCGCGGGCGACGCGGGCCGGGGCTTCGCGGTCGTTGCCGACGAGGTGCGCAAGCTGGCGGAAAAGACCATGACCGCCACCCGCGAGGTGGGCGAGGCCATCCGGGGCATCCAGGACGGCACCAGGAAGAATCTTGAGGGCGTGGAGCGCGCGGCGGGCATGGTGGACCAGGCCACGGAGCTGGCCCACCGTTCCGGCGCGGCCCTGCACGAGATCGTGCAGCTGGTGGAGGCCTCCAGCGACCAGGTGCGGGCCATCGCCACCGCCAGCGAGGAGCAGTCCTCGGCCAGCGAGGAGATCAACCGCAGCATCGAGGACATCAACCGCCTCTCGGCCGAGAACGCCGGGGCCATGCGCCAGGCCTCCGAGGCCGTGGTGGAGCTGGCCGAACAGACCCAGACCCTGCGCTCGCTCATCGAGACCATGAAGCGCGGCGGCTAGCCCATCCTTCACAAAACGCACGGCCCCGGCGGGATAATCTCCTGCCGGGGCCGTTTTGCGTGGATGGGTGGTGCTTTCGCCGGCCTTTGCTGTCGCGGTTCGAAGCCGCCTTGGCGGGCCAGTGGCCCCTAAGGCTTGCGCTTCTTCCAGGCGTTCAGGGCCGCGCTCTTGGGCTCGGTCCAGCCCAGCGGCGTGCTGCGCTGCGGGGTGACGACCAGCTCGCGCGCGGGGGGGGCGCTTTTGGCGTTGCCGCGCAGCAGCAGCACCGTCACCGGGCGTCCCGCCTCGGCTTCTTCCCGGGCGCGGGGCGAGTACGACGCAGCGAAGCTGGCGGCGTCGGCCAGCACGTGCTCCGGCCAGGCCTCGGCGTCGGCCTCGGCGTCCGTCTTGGGGGCATACTGCCGCCCCAGGGCCAGGGGCCCGACCACGTCCTTGAGCCGGAAGCGCAGGTCGTTGGGCCCGCAGGCGGCCTCCAGGGCGTTGTTGGCCTGCTCGTTGCGGCCGATGGACAGCCAGAAGGGCCCGGCCCAGTACTGCCGCGCCAGGTGCGAGAGGGAAAAGTCCTCCGGCCCGGGCTCGGCCATGTGGGTGATGATGGGCAGGTAGCGCGCGGCGGGCTCGGCCTCGGCCAGGCGGCAGCCGCCCGCCGGGGTGGGAATGTCGGTGATGCCGAAGTGCGCGGCCAGCTCCAGCTGCTCCTTGCGGCCCCGGCCCCAGATGCCCGGCAGCTTCGCGCGATCCACCAGGCCGTCCTTCTCCATCTGCGTGGGGCCGAGCTTCTGGGCCGAAAGGGGCCGCAGCAGCACGTCGGCCACGCCCGCGCCCTTGCGGATGAGGTTGAGGGCGTCGGCGCGCTGGCTCATGGGCCGCTGGCCCAGCACCTCGCCGCTGACGAGGAACTTCGCGCCGAAGCGTTCCAGCAGGCCGCGCGCGTGGCGCAGCATCAGGATCTTGCAGTCCACGCAGGGGTTCATGTGCTTGCCGTAGCCGTGCTGCGGAGCCACCAGCATGTCCAGGTACAGGCGGCGCACGTCCACGGGCAGGGCCTCGATGCCGTAGGTGGCCTTCCAGTGCTCCAGCAGATGCGGCTTGCCGAAAAAGGGGCTCACGTAGTGCAGGCCCAGAACCTTGAGTCCCTGCTCCTGCAGCACCTTGATGGCCAGGATACTGTCCAGCCCGCCGGAGAAAAGCCCCAGGGCGTCCCAGCGGCGGCCCAGGTAACGATCGGAGATGTCCTTGATGTCCATGGGCGCGCTCTTACGTCAGGGGCCGCGCAAGGGCAAGAGGCGGCGCTTCCGTGCCGCCGGGGGGTATCCTTGACGCCGGGCGGCGGCCCGAATACAGCATCTGCAACCCGCAGGCCGGGTGCAGGGAGAAATATTTATGGCGTTCAGCGTGAAGGATGTTCTGCGTTTGCAGGTGGCCCCGGCCCTTGGCTGCACCGAGCCCGTGGCCGTGGCCCTGGCCGCGGCGGCGGCGGCCTCGCTTCTGCCCGGCGGCGCTGCCGCCGCGCAGCGGGTGGAGGTCTGGGTGGACCCCAACGTGTACAAGAACGGCCTGGCCGTCTCCATCCCCGGCACGGCCGGGCTGTGCGGGCTGGACACCGCCGCCGCCCTGGGCCTGTGCGGGGGCGACGCCTCCCTGCGCCTGGAGGTGCTGGACCCCGTGGCCGAGGCCGACGTGGCCCGCGCCAGGGAGCTGCTGCGCCAGGGCCGCGCCACGGTGAACCTGCTGGCCGACCGCCGGGGCCTGCTCATCCGCGCCGTGGTGACGGGTGTGGACAGTGGCGGCAAAGCGCACGAGGCCCAGGCCGTCATCGAGGGCCAGCACGACCGCATCGTGGCGCTTTCGCTTGACGGCGCGGACATCATCGCAAGCCCGCTGCTGGCCGAGGCCACGGTGGG
>NZ_DATMYK010000071.1:0-10723 GCF_035560995.1 Humidesulfovibrio sp.
CGTGAGCCCGGAACTGATCATCGCGCTTCTGGCCGCCGCCGTGCAGGCGGGCACGCCCATCCTCTTCGCCACCCTGGGCGAGATCGTTTCCGAAAAGGCCGGGGTGATGAACCTGGGCGTTGAGGGCGTCATCGCCTTCTCGGCCTTTGCGGCCTTCATCACCTGCCACCTCACGGGCTCGGCCTGGCTGGGTTTGCTTGCAGGCGGACTTTCCGGCGCGCTGCTGTGCGGGCTGCATTCCCTCGTATGCCAGGTGTTCCTGGGCAACCAGGTGGTCTCCGGCCTGGCGCTCACGCTCTTCGGCGTGGGCCTGTCGAACTTCCTGGGCACGGCCTACGTGGGCATCGCCACCGAGGGCTTCGGCAAGATCGCCCTGCCGTTCCTGTCGGACATCCCGGTGCTGGGGCCCATCTTCTTCCGCCACGACATGCTGGTGTACCTGTGCTATTTCTCGCCCGTGGCCGTGTGGTTCTTCTTGAACCGCACCAGCCTGGGCCTGGGCGTGCGCGCCACGGGCGAAATGCCCGCCGCCGCCGCCGCCGCGGGCTTGAACCCTCAGCGCTTGCGCGCCTTCGGCGTCATGGCCGGGGGCTTTCTGTGCGGCCTGGGCGGGGCGTACCTGTCGCTGGCGCACACGCACCTGTGGACCACGGGCCTTTCCGGCGGGCGCGGCTGGGTGGCCGTGGCCCTTGTGATCTTCGCCTTCTGGCGGCCCGGGCGCGCGGTCATCGGCGCGTTCCTCTTCGGCGGGGTCATGGCCTTCCAGCTGCGGCTCCAGGCCTCCGGCACCAACGTGCCCTCGTCGCTGCTGCTCATGCTGCCCTATGCGCTCACGGTCATCGTGCTGGTGTTTTCCGCCGCGCGCGCCCGCAACGCCAAGGGCGGAGCCTCTGCCGCGCCCGCGGCGCTGGGCGTCAACATCGAGCCGGAGGGCTAGGCCGTGAGCGACCACAGCGCACAGCAGACCGAACGCCACGGCACGGACATCTCCTTCGCCGACGTGCTGCCCCAGGTGCGCCTGACGGGCGTGACCAAGCGCTTCGGCCACGTGCTGGCCAACGACGGCATCTCCCTGTCCATCATGCCCGGGCGCATCAAGGCCCTGCTGGGCGAGAACGGCGCGGGCAAGAGCACGCTCATGGCCATGCTGGCCGGGCGCTTCAAGCCCGACGAGGGCAGCATCCAGGTGGCGGGCAAGCCGATGGACTTCGCCTCCCCGCGCGAGGCCATCGCCGCGGGCATCGGCATGGTCTACCAGCACTTCATGCTGGTGGAGAACATGACCGTGGCCGAGAACGTGCTGCTGGGCCAGGAGGACGGCTTCTTCCTCAACCCGGCGGCCATGCGCAAGATGGTGGGCGAACTGGCCGAGCGCTTCGGCCTGGGTATAGACGCGGGCGCGCGCGTGGGCGACCTGTCCATGGGTGAGCGCCAGCGCGTGGAAATTTTGAAGCTGCTCTACCGCGAGAGCCAGGTGTTGATCTTCGACGAGCCCACGGCGGTTCTGACCCCGCCCGAAGCCGAGTCGCTGTTCACGGCTCTTCGCGCCATGAGCGCCCAGGGCAAGGCCATCGTGTTCATCTCGCACAAGCTTGAGGAAGTGCTCTCCGTGGCCGACGAGATCGCCATCTTGCGCAAGGGGCGCATCGAGGGCGAGTTCCTGGCCTCGGAGGTGGATTCCCCGGCCGAGCTGGCGCGGCGCATGGTCGGCCGCGACGTGGTGCTGGAGATCGACCGCGACGCCGTGGCCCCGGGCCGCCTGGTGCTCGACGTGCGGAATCTATCCGGCGAGGGGCTGGACGACGTGAGCTTCGACCTCAAGCGCGGCGAGATCCTGGCCATTGTGGGCGTGGCGGGCAACGGCCAGCAGCAGCTGGTGGAAGTGGTCTGCGGCGTCACCCGGCCCGAAAGCGGGCAGGTGGACATCCTGGGCCAGGACTGGGCGAAGTTTTTCCAGGGCCATGACTGGAAGGGCGCGCTGGCCTGGATTCCCGAGGACCGCGCGGGCTTGGCCACCTGCCGCAGCCTGAACCTCACGGACAATCTTCTGCTGACCACGCGCCAGGGCTTCGCCCACGGCCAGTGGCTGGAGCGCGGCCGCGCCAGCGACACCGCGCGCGGCATCGTGCGTGAGCACAACGTGCAGCCCGGGCACATCGAGGCCCAGGCCTGGCAGCTTTCCGGCGGCAACCTGCAGAAGTTCGTGCTGGGGCGCGAGCTCTACCGCGAGCCCCGGCTCATCGTGGCCGAACAGCCCACGCAGGGGCTGGACGTCTCCGCCACGGAGGCCGTGTGGCAGCGCCTGCTGGAGGCCCGCAGGACCGCGGGCGTGCTGCTCGTCACCGGCGACCTGGCCGAGGCCCTGCAACTGGCCGACCGCGTGGCCGTCATGTTCCGGGGCCGCATCATGGGCCTGTTCCCGGTGGCGGACGCGGCCCAGGTGGAACGCATCGGCTCCCTCATGGCGGGGCTCAAGGACTAGCCGCCCATGGCCTCCTGCCGCAGAGTCTCTTGGCGCATCGTCCCCTTTGACCCGGCCTTGCCGGGGCAGCAGGACGGCGTCATCGCGCTCATCTCCGGCATACAGCGCGGCGAATTTCAGCTTCCCATCACCCCGGCGGACCAGCCGGACCTCATGGACATTCCTGGCTTCTACGTGAAGGGCGCGCTCGGCCCGGGCTGTTTTTTCGTGGCCGTGGACGAGTCGGATGAGGCTGGCCTGATCGCGGGCAGCATCGCGCTGCTGAACATCGGACCCGCTGGGGATGGCGTGGGGCAGGGCGCTTTGCGCAAGATGTTCGTGCGTGCGGATGCCCGTGGCTCAGGACTCGCCGCGCAGCTCTTGGCGGCCCTTGAGGCCTGGTGCGGGGCGAACGGCGTGGCGCGGATCTTCCTGGGCACCACGGACCGTTTCCTGGCCGCGCACCGCTTCTATGAGAAGCACAGCTTCACGCGCGTGGAGAAAGACTCCCTGCCCGCGACCTTCCCGGTCATGAGCGTGGACACGGTGTTCTACGCCAAGACCCTGTACGCCAAGATCCGCGTCTCAATCTAAAGATTCAAAAACATCGGGCTGTTGCACGACGGGCAGCAGTCCTTCTCGCTCTTGAACCCGCAAGTTGGGCAGGTGTGCAGCACCGGCGCGGCCGGGTTGTGCTCGCCGCACATGCGGCAATGGGTGAAGTCCGGGGTGTTGTCGGCCTTGCACTTGGGGCAGGTCCACTTGGGTGTCTCGTCGGACATGGCGTCCTCCTTTGGCTCGGCATAGGAGGGAAGGCGGGCTTCCCATGTTCACAACATAGGACGGCCGGGCAAAACGCGCAAGGGGCTCAGAACAGCCACACGCCCAGGGCAACGCCGGCCAGCACCACCCAGATGGGGTCCACCTTGCGCCACAGGGCCAGCCCGGCCGCAACGCAGAGCACGGCCTTGAGCGCACTCCAATCCATGCCGCGCGCCAGCTGGATGCCCACGGCCAGGATGAGCCCGCCCAGGGTGGAGAGCACCCCGGCCAGGGCCCGGCGGAAGGGCTGCCAGGCCAGCAGTTTCCCTGCGCTGGGCACGGTGAGCATGAGGATGAAGAAGGACGGGGTGAAGATCCAGGCCCCGGCGGTGACGGCCCCCAGAAGCCCGGCGATGTGGTAGCCCACGAAGCAGGACCCGAGCATGAAGGGTCCGGGCGTCACCTGGGCCAGGGCCATGCCGTCCATGAAGGTCTCGGAACTCATCCAGCGGTGCAGGTCCACGGTCTCGTGGTACAGGGCCGGGAACACGCCGTAGCCGCCAAAGGCGATGAGGTCGGCTTTGGCCATGGAGAGCGAGAGGTCGAAGAGCAGCGGAGCCAGAAAAGATGTCGCCGCCAGCCAGGCCGAGGCCAGGGCGGCCAGCACGAGCACCCCGCGCACGGGCACCGGCGTGTTGGCGAAGCTCACCGGCGGCGCGGTCTCGTCGCGGAAGACCACCGGCCCGGCAAGCGCCGCGCCCAGGATGATCCAGGCCGGGCCCACGCCATACAAAAAGAGCCCGCAGGCCAGAATGGTGAGGCCCACGCGCCTGGGCCCGCGCGCGTACTTGAGCCAGAAATCGTACACCGCCAGGGCGATGATGCCCAGGACCACGGCGTTCAGCCCCTGCATGGCCGAGGCCGTGACCGTGAGCCCCCGCGCCGCGTGGTAGATGGCCGAAAGCGCGGTGATGAGCGCAAGGGCGGGCAGGGCGAAGCCGACGAACCCGGCCAGCGCCCCGGGCAGGCCGCGCAGGCGCAGGCCCGTGTACGCGGCCATCTGCATCAGCGTGCCGCCGGGAATGGCCTGGCACACGGCCAGCCCAAGCTTGAAGTCCTCGTCCGAGAGCCAGCCGCGCTTCAGAATGTGCTCGCGCATCAGCGGCATCATGGCCGGGCCGCCATAGGCCGTGGCCCCCACGCGCAGGAAGCAGCGGAAGATCTCGTTCAGCGTGGCCTGGGGCCTGTTTCCGGCCTGTTCGGGCCGGTCGTCGTCCACGGGGGCCTGGCTCACGGGCGCTTGGCTCACGGACGCAGAAGCTCCGCGCGAACCTTGGCCACGGCCTTGCGCAGGGGCTGCGGACGGGGGTCGACCTTGCCCTGGGAGAGGTGCGCCTCGCCCGGCAGATACAGGGCGAAATGCCCGGGGTGCAGGGTGAACAGCGCGGTGAAACGGTCCGGGTGGACATAGGTGGCGGCGTCGCGCGCGGGGTCGTAGGGCGTGTTCTCCGCCAGGCCGTCCAGGGCGAAGCGGGCATGCACCTCCGGCCCGGTCAGGGGCAGGTGGATGTCCGCGTAGTGCTGGTGCGCCTCAAGGGTGGTGTCGAGCAGGGCTTTGGTGGTGGTGTCGAAGACCACGACGTACACGTCGCGGCCGTCGACTTCGTACTCGCCGGGCTCGGTGTCCGGCCCCAGGGTCAGCAGGCGCTCGAAGGCCTGTTTCCAGGCGGGCCGGGCGCTGTACAGCTGCCAGTTGATCAGGGCGTCGAAGATCATCGTGTGCCTCCGCTTTGCCGCGTGCGGCGGCGTGTTAGAGGGCGCCGGGCGTTTTGCCCGTGGGGCTGGTGCCCGTGCCGCCGGTGGCTTTGGTCGTCTTGACGATCTTGTTGTTCAGGACGTTGCTGTTCACCTGGGTCTTGGACTCTTTGGTCGCGGTGGCCTTGGGCTTCACGCTGTCGCGCGAGGACGGCACCGGGGACGGCGGAAAGAAGTCGTTGGCCAGGGCCGGTGCGGCGCAGAGCGCCAGAAGGCCCAGCAGCGCGGCCAGCAGGACGGGAAGGGCGCAAACGGGACGGGAGAGACGCGGACCTTTCATGGGGGCCTCCTTGGTTCAAGGATTGTCCGACCCGCTTCTTGTAGGGAGGGGCCGGTGCCGCGTCAAGGGCGGGTGCGGGCCGTGGCGGGCCAAAAAGGCTGCGCCCGCCCGGTGCAAGGACCGGACGGGCGCAGGAATCGCTTGCTGCGGAGGCGCGTTTTACTGCGCTTCGGGCGCGGGAGCGGCGGCCGGGGCCGTCTTCTTGGCGGGCTTCTCGGGCAGCTTGCCGGTCATGACGATGGTGTCGCGCACCACGGCCACCGCACGGTGGGTGGGCTTCTGCGACAGACAGTTGACCGGGCAGGCGTCCACGCAGACGCCGCAGCCCACACAGGCGAAGAACTCAAGCTTCCAGGCGCCCATGTTGCCTTCTTTGCTCACCGTGATGCACTGCGACGGGCACTTGCGCGAGCAGGAGCCGCAGAAGATGCAGCGGTCGATGTCGTTCACCAGTTCGCCGCGGGCGGTGGTGAAGGGCTCGCGCACGAAGAACGGGTAGTTCCGCGTGACGGGCTTGCTGAACAGGTTCGATATTACGGTAGGGAGCATTTTCATGATGGCTACCTCTCCGTGCAGCTGATGCAGGGGTCGATGGACAGGACCACAACCGGCACGTCCGCGAAGTCCAGCCCGGGCAGGATGGCCGCCAGGGGAGGAATGTTCGCGAATGTGGGGGTGCGGATGCGCACGCGCTCCAGGAACTTGTCGCCGTTGCCCTTGAGGTAGTACAGGCACTCGCCCCGGGGCTGCTCAACGCGGGTGATGACCTCGCCCTCGGGCTTGCCCTTCACCTTCACGGCCAGTTCGGAGTCATCCAGCCTGTCCAGCGCCTGGCGCACCAGGTCGATGGACTGGAGGGACTCGCGGAAGCGCACGGTGGAGCGGGCCCAGCAGTCGCCGTCCTTCTCCACGATGGGCTCGAACGCGATCTCGTCGAAGCCCGCGTACTTGAGCTGGCGCATGTCCTGGGCCACGCCGCTGCCGCGCAGCATGGGGCCGGCGGCGCCCAGGTCGTAGGCGGCCTGCTTGGTCAGCACGCCAACGCCCTTGGTGCGGCGGCACACGGTGCTGTCGTTCATGATGGTGCTCTGGAGGCTCTTGATGCTGGCCTCGACCTCGACCAGGGTGTCCTTGATCCAGCGGATCTGGCCCTCGTCCAGGTTGGTGCGCACGCCGCCCACCACGTTCACCGAGACGATGACGCGGTTGCCGGTGGTGGCCTCGTTCAGGTCCATGACCTTTTCGCGGATCTTCCACAGCTGCATGAAGAGCGACTCGAAGCCGAAGCTGTCGGCGAAGAGGCCCAGCCACAGGAGGTGGGAGTGCAGGCGGTGCAGTTCGCTCCACACCACGCGCAGCATGCGCGCCCGGCGGGGAACCTCAAGGCCCATCATTTCCTCCATGCCCTGGCAGTAGCACAGGGAATGGATCATGGAGCAGATGCCGCACACGCGCTCGACGATCTGGATCATCTGGTTGTAGTCGCGCTTGGTGGCCAGCATTTCCAGGCCGCGGTGCACATAGCCCAGGGTGGGCAGGGCCTCCACGACCTTTTCGTCCTCAACCACCAGGGAGAGGTGGATGGGCTCGGGCAGCACCGGGTGCTGGGGACCGAAGGGGATGACGGTACGGGCCATTAGCGCACCTCCTTGGCGACGGTGCCGCTGGATTTGACCAGCAGGCGGCAGAAGGGCGAGCTCTCGGAAGTCTGCGTGCAGTCGTTCAGCAGGCGGCCCTGGTAGTCGAGCACGAGGCCTTCGAAGGTGACGCCGAACTGGTCGCGGATCTCGTTCTCCACCAGGAAGGCGGTGAACAGGATGCCGGAGATGCTCGGAATGCTGCCGCCCTTCTTGAGGGTGAGGCGCAGGTTCTTGAGCGCCAGGTCCTTGTCGAAGTGGTACAGGATCTCCATGTTCTCAGGGTCGATCTCGACGCTGGACATGGTGACCAAGCGGTAGCCCTCGGCCTTGAGTTTGGTCACCTCGGCCACGAGCTGGGCGGAGGTGATGGGGGTGGCTTCAATACTCATCAGCTTGCCTCCAAAATGCCCTTCAGCTTGCCCAGGCCCGTCACCACAGCGTCCATGATGGCTTCGGGTTTGGCCGGGCAGCCAGGCACGTAAACGTCGACGGGAATGACCTTGTCCACGCCGCCCAGAACGTTCGGGGCCTCGCGGAACACGCCGCCGGAGCACCCGCAGGCGCCCACGGCGATGACCAGCTTGGGATCGGGCATCTGGCTGTAGATGTTCTTCAGAATCTCGGCGTTTCTCGGGTTCACCGTGCCGGTGACCACGAGCACGTCGGCGTGGCGCGGGTTGCCCACGTTGATGATGCCGAAGCGCTCAACATCGTACACCGGGGTCAGACAGGCCAGGGTCTCGATGTCGCAGCCGTTGCAGGAGCCGCAGTCGAAGTGCATCAGCCACGGCGATTTGATTTGGGAAGTTTTGAGGAATGACATTGCATTACTCCATGTACAGCCACAGCAGGTTTGCGGTCGCCAGGACCAGGGAAATGGGCGCCACAACCTTCAGCATGTGCCGCCAGGTGAGGCGGGCGCTGATGTTGTCGATGACCAGGGCCGCGAACAGGAACACGGACGCGGTGACGACCATGCTCAGGACGCTGGTGGCCCACAGGAAGGAGCAGATCCACAGCACCACCACCACGTCGGCCCAGTGGGCGATCTCAAGCAGGGCGAAGTCGCGTCCGGCGTAGTCGGTGTACACGCCGCGCACCACTTCCTGGTGCATGTGGTGGGAGGCGGAGATGTCGAACGGGGACTTGCGCAGCTTCACCAGCACCACAAAGAGCAGGCCGGGGATGAGCAGCGGCATCTTGAACAGCAGCGGCTGGCTGGAAGCCATGAAGCTGTATGCGTCAAAGCCGCCGGAGACCTTGGCCATGCACAGGATGGCCACCAGGAACACCGGCTCGTAGGCCAGAAGCTGGAACAGCTCGCGCTGGGCGCCGAGCTTGCTGTAAGGCGAATTGCCGCAGAAGGCGCCCAGGGCCACGAAGCTTGCGCTGGCGGCCTGGACGAAGAAGCACATCAACACGTCGGCCCCGGCGGCCAGGAGCACGTCGGACGCGAGCGAGGCCACCAGGGCCCAGCGCACGAACAGGCCCTGCCAGTGGCTGGCCGGGGGAATGACTTTGGACCAGAGCTTGCCCGCGTCATAGAAGGGCTGAAGCAGCGGAGGTCCCATGCGCGACTGCAGCCGCGCGGTGACCACCCGGTCCACGCCGGCCACCAGGCCGCCCAGCACGGGCGCCAGGATGAGACCGGCCACAGCGAGATAGAAGGTCGTCAGATTCATATGATGGCACCTCCCACCAGGGCCAGCAGGAGCGCCGCAGCAAGGACGCCCGCGAACTTGGTCAGCTTGGCTTCGCCAAAGATCTCGATGGCGTATTCGTTTCCTTCGGTCAGGGTCCAGTTGCGGCCCAGGGGACCGACATAGGTGCCCTTCTCGGCCGAGGGCAGACCGCCGATGTACGGCGTGGCCAGGGTGACCGAGCTCTGCTTGGCCAGCACCTTCATGCCGATGATCCAGGCCAGCATGGCCACCACGAACAGGGTGGGCAGAAGGCCCCAGCCGCCGGCCAGCGCGGTGGCGAAGCCAGCGTCCGGCAGGAGCAGGGCGTTGATCCAGGGAGCGGCCATGCCCAGGCCAACCGCGCCGGCCAGCATGGCCAGGATGGGCGTGCTGGTGAGGCTGGAGGCGTGGGCGTTCTTGGCCTCAATGGACTTGCCGCTCATGATGGTGCCCGCGAAGCGCACCCAGCACACGACGCCGAGCGCGCTGCCGAGGGCGATGAGCACCATGGCCACGGGGCTGGCGGCGGCGGCCTCAAGGGCGGCCCACTTGCCGACAAGCATGCCGAGCGGCGGCAGGATCATGGCCATGGAACCAGCGGCGGCGGCCAGGGCGGTCACCGGGCTGATGGCCACGATGCCGCGCAGGTCTTCCAGATCGCGGCTGCCCACGGTCTGTTCCATGTCGCCCACGCAGAGGAACAGAAGCCCCTTGGTGGCGGCGTGGATGACGAGCAGCACGGTGCCAGCGGCAAGCGCGATGGGCGTGCCGATGCCCGCACAGGCGATGATCAGGCCCAGGTTGGCCATGGTGGAGTAAGCCAGGACCTTCTTGGCGTTGCTCTGGCCCAGGGCCAGGGCGCTGGTGGCGAAGAAGGTGAACGCGCCCACCAGGGCCAGTACGCGGCCGGTGGTGGTGTTCTGGAGCACCGGGCCCAGGCGCAGGCAGACGAACACGCCGGCCTTGACCATGGTGCTCGAGTGCAGGAGCGCGGAGACCGGGGTGGGCGCGACCATGGCGCCCAAGAGCCAGGACTGGAAGGGCATCTGCGCGGCCTTGACGCAGCCCGCCAGGGCCAGAAGCGCCACGGGCAGCATGCTTGCGCCCGCCCACAGGGCCGGGTTCACAAGGGCGTGGATGTCGACCAGGTTGAACTGCTTCTGCACCAGCAGGATGCCGCCGTGCAGGAACACGCCGCCCAGGCAGTTGAGCCACAAGGCGCGGAAGGCGCTCTTCTTGGCCTCTTCGGTCTGGTCGTGGCCGATGAGCAGGAACGAGCACAACGTGGTGGCCTCGAAGAAGAGCTCGAACATGCGCAGGTCGTTGGACAGGGCCAGGCCGTTCATGAAGCCCAGGAACGCGAGCAGGACCAGGAAGAAGCCGGGCTGCTTGCTGACCTTGAGGTGCAGGTGCTCCTCATGGTGCTTCATGTAGGGCAGGGCGAAGATGCAGATGAGCGAGCCTGCGAAGGAAACCACCAGCAGAAGCGACACGGACAGACCGTCGCACACGACGGCGGCCTCGGCCGCGGGCGCGGCAGGCATCTGGGTCGCGCCGAAGGCGGCAAGGCCGAGCTGGAGGCAGGAGAAGACGATCACCAGCAGGTGTTTCGCCATCAGGCCGCGCAGCAGGAAGTACGCCGGAAAGACGAAGGCTGCGGCCTCTGCGACATGCAGGGCCGTTTCAGAGGACAGGAAACCAGGATTGGCGGTCAAGGGCACCTGGGAGGCGACTCCCAGGGCTCCGACGGCCAAAGCCGCGCCAGTGGCCAGCACCAGCGCCGACCGCATTCCCGGGCTTCTCAGCACCAGGCAGGCAAGGCCGGCCACCAGGGGCCATAAGACAAGAACCCCAATGTACGCATCAAGCATGTTTTGAAACCCCCTCAAAAACTTGATGAACTTTTCTGAACGCAGCCAGTTATCCCAAAACGTCAACCAAGGAAAGGGGGCGGTGTTGGAAAAAATGGAAATTCAGCGGTATGAATTAACCGGCGAGCAAGGCTTCTGTAAGGCGGATGGAAAATGCAAAAAAAATGTCAGCCAGCCGACATAATGGCTGGCCGAATTCTCCAGGCGGGGAA
>NZ_DATMYK010000072.1:0-17119 GCF_035560995.1 Humidesulfovibrio sp.
ACCCGGACTGGTCCGCCAAGCTCGGCCCGGACAGCACCCTCACCCTGGACGTGTTCCGCCAGCTGGGCGAAACCGCCCTGACCCACGACGTTGAAATCTCCATGACCGCCTCCGGCTTGCCCAGTACCTTCGTGCCCGGCCGCAACCTCGTGTTCCTCACCCTGGCCGGGGCGCAAGCCTACCGCCGGGGCCTCAAGCACCTCGTCACCGGCGTGTGCGAGACCGACTTCTCCGGCTACCCCGACTGCCGCGACGACACCATGAAGGCCCTGCAAGCGGCCCTGAACCTCGGCATGCAGTCGCGCCTAGTCATCGACACGCCGCTCATGTGGCTCACCAAGGCCCAAACCTGGAGCCTCGCCCGCGACCTGGGCGGACAGCCCCTGGTGGACCTCATCCTGGAGCACACGCACACCTGCTACAAGGGCGAA
This sequence comes from Humidesulfovibrio sp., assembly GCF_035560995.1. Lineage (GTDB taxonomy): Bacteria > Desulfobacterota > Desulfovibrionia > Desulfovibrionales > Desulfovibrionaceae > Humidesulfovibrio. Next base: position 432 of record NZ_DATMYK010000072.1, read on the forward strand.
CGCGGCAACCGCCACCCCTGGGGGCACGGATGCGGCGTCTGCCCCGCCTGCGAGCTGCGCGCCGCTGGCTATGCCCAGTATCTGGCCGACGAGTAAAGCCAGGGCAAATATCCAGGGGCGCTGCCCCTGGACCCCGCTGGGGCTCCGCCCCAGACCCCGCCAGAGGGCACGAGGCCCTCTGGACTCCCTGTGGCGAGGGGTTTCGGCCCCGGCGCGAAGCCGCCGGAGCCGAAACCCCTCGCGGAGGGTCCGGGGGGAGGATGGCACAGGCAAAGGGCATCATCAGCTCTGCGGGACTCGGAAACCCAAAGCCCCTGCCCCAAACGAGAAGTCCCGGAGCGCTTTTGCGCTCCGGGACTTCTCGTTTGGCCTGCGGGTCCAGGGGGTGCATACCCCCTGGCGGGGTCAAGGGGCAGCGCCCCTTGATTCCTCCCCTCTTCCCTAGAACTGCGTCTCGATGGGCGCGGAATTGTCCTTGTAGTGCTCGGCGGTGACGGTGAGGCTGGTGCCGCCGCGCGGGTTGAACATGGCCACCACCTGCATCATGCGGGGCTGGCACACGCTCACCAGGTCGTCCAGGATCTTGTTGGTGATGGTCTCCATGAACGAGCCGTGGTTGCGGTAGGCGGTGAAGTACAGCTTCAGCGACTTGGTCTCGATGCACAATTGGTCGGGGATGTACGTGATCTCGATGGTGGCGAAGTCCGGCTGGCCGGTCTTGGGGCACAGGCTGGTGAACTCCGGGTGCTCGAAACGGATCTGGTAGTCCCGGTCGGGGTACTTGTTGGGAAAGGCCTCGAGGATGGCGGCGCTGGGTTCCTCGAAGGCGTAGCTGGTCTTGCCGGAGCCGAGGTGCTTCAGGCCGGAAACGTCGTCGTTGCTCATATGCTGCTCCTGAGATGATGATGTGCGCGGGAGGAACGACCCGGAAAGAACGGGAGCGCCGGGGCCGTGTTCCGCACTTGCCGCATACCCCAGAGCACGCCGAACGCCAAGGCTTTTCCGTGCGCGCGGGGAGGGAGGGAGATGGAAGGAGCGAGCGCCGGGATTATATGGCCCTGTTTTCGTTCAGTTCCACCAAACGCACCAGATCGCGGCGTTCTTCCTGGGTTCCCAGGTTAAAGGCCAGCGCGATGCCGAAGCCGCCGTCCTCTGATTCGCGTTCGAGCCGGACGACCCGGGCGGACACGCGCAGACCGCGCTGGTTCGGGGCTTCCGCGTCGAGCGCCACCTCCACCTTGGTGCCGGGCAGGATCGGTGCAGGTGAAAGGCAAAGCATGCCGCCAAAGCTGACGTTCATGGCGGTGACGCGGATGGGCTGGCTGACGGGCTCGCCATTTTGGCTGGTGAACAGCACCACGAGATTGATGGGCGCGCGCGGGAAGCGGCGGTTGCGCTCGGAAAAGGAGCAGGCGGTGTTGCGGGTACGCTTGGCCTCGTACAGGGCCTCGTCGGCGCGGCACACGAGGTCGCGGGCGTTGATGGCGTCCTCGGGAAAAGTGGCCGCGCCCAGGCTTACTGTTATGGGCACGTCCTGGTTGCCCACTTTGACAGGGTTGGCGGCGATGGCGCAGCGCATGCGCTCCGCCGCGGCCACGGCCTGGTCGGCATCGGTATGCGGCAGGATGAGGGCGAATTCCTCGCCCCCGTAGCGCACCACGTGGTCAAAGCTTCTGGCCGTGTTTTGCAACACAGAGGACACGGTCCGCAAGGCATCATCGCCGGCTGTGTGGCCGTAGGTGTCGTTGAAGCGCTTGAAGTGGTCCACATCAAGCATGACAAGGGAGAAACGCTGGCCGAAGCGCTTGAAGCGCTCCACCTCGCGGCCGATGGCGTCGTTGAAGTAGCGGCGGTTGTAGAGCCCGGTGAGTTCATCGAGCAGCGCGCTCTTTTCCTTTTGCAGCAGCACCTGCACTTCCACGATGACCGGATCGCGCATCTTGGGGTGCAGATTCATGAAGTAGTCGCACACGGCCACGCGGATGCCCACGTCGCGCCCAAGGGCCAGGTTCAGCCCCTGGTGGTGGCGCAGAATCTCGCCCCAGAACAGCAGGGCGTCCTCGGCGCTGAAGCGCATGCGTGTCAGCAGGTACAGCGCCTCTGCATAGCCCTGGCCGCCCTCAAGAAAACCCTGGGGAAGATCCTCGTCCTTCAGCCCTGCCCGTTCCAGCAGGTCCCGTATCTCCGGGATCGTGTCCACCCTGGTCGCATCCATCTTCACCCCCCGCATGAGGCCCGGACAGTAATCAGATTTTCAAATACACAATACGTGGAACGAATCCTACTGCCTCCCCTTTCCTGTAGCAAGAAAAACTAAAGGCCCGAAGATCGGGCCTTTAGAGAATGCTTCCTGGCGGCGGAAACTAGATTTCGTAGTCCACCACGCTGCGCGAGGCCACCACCTGCTTGACGAAGGCCACGACCTTCAAATGCTCCGGGTGGACCTGATAGGCGTCCAGGTCGGCACGGGTGGCGAACTCGGAGTACAGGATGACGTCGCAGGCCGGGGCGGCGGCGAACACGTCGATGCCGACCTCAATCTTCTTCAGACTGGGGATGAGCCCGGCCAGCGCCTCCAGCTTGGCCTTCATGGTGCGCGCGTTGGCGGCGCGGTCCGCGCCCTCGGCGCTGTCCTTCAGGGTCCACATGACGATGTGCTTGATCATTGGCCAGTTCTCCTTGTGTGTTCAGTCCCGTTAGCAGACCTGCATTTTCTTGATCAGTTCCTCAAGCTCCGCGAACAGTCTGGTCAAATCCTCCACGGCCAGCGCGGCATGGTCCATGTCCTGGGCGATGTGCTCGGAAACGCCGCGCACCTCGTCCACGGAGCGGCTGATCTCCTCCGCCGCGCTTGACTGCTCCTCGCTGGCGGTGGCGATGCTGCGCACCTGGTCGGCGCTGCCCTGGCTCAGGCGCAGAATCTCGCGCAGGCTTCCGCCCGCGCCGTCGGCCAGGGCGGTGCTGCGCTCCACGGCCTGGGCCGCCCCGCTCATGCCTTCCACCACGCGGCGCGCGCCTTCCTGCACGGAGCCGATGGCGCTGCCCACCTCGCTGGTGGCGCGCTGGGTCTTTTCGGCCAGCTTGCGCACCTCGTCGGCCACCACGGCGAAGCCCCGGCCCGCGTCTCCGGCCCGGGCGGCCTCGATGGCGGCATTGAGCGCCAAAAGATTCGTCTGATCGGCAATGTCCGAAATGACGTTCAGGATCTGGCCGATGCCCGCCACCTGGGAATCCAGCTCGCCCAGGCGGTCGCGCATGGCGCTGGTGCGCGCGGACACATCGCCGATGGCCGCGATGACGTCCGTCACCGCGCGCGCGCCTTCGTCGGCCAGCCTGCGGGCTTCCTCTGCCCCGGTGGAGGCTCCGGCCGCGCTTCTGGCCACGTCCACCACAGCCTCGCTCATCTGCTCCATGGAAACGCCTATCTCGGCCACGCGGGACTTTTGGGCCGCGCTGCCGCTGGTGGTCTGGGCGATGCTTGCGCCCAGGCGGGCGGAGGCCTCGCGCAGGCGCCGGCACAGAGCGTCGGCATCCTGGGCCGTGCGCTCGATGGCCGTGTTCTTCTGCACGATGACCTGCTCCTTCTGCTTCAGCAGCGTCATGTCCAGGTACAGGCACAGGCCGCCAAGGCAGCGCTTGTCCGAATCGTACAGGGGAAACACATTGGCCAGCACGTTGCGCACGCCGCCCCGGTGGCCCTTGATCTCCACCTCAAGGTTGCGGAACACCTCGCCATCCTTGATGCTGCGGCCGACGGCGGTCTTGCGGCCGGGATCGTTGTAGAAGATCTGGGCCAGGGTCTGGCCGTAGTAGTCTTCCGGCTTGCCCGAAAGCTCCAGCATGTTCAGGCAGTCCTGGTTTGAGCACACGGCCCGTTCCTGCTCGTCCACCAGCAGGAAGGGCATGGGCAGCCCGCCCAGAATGCCCTGGGCCAAGCCTGCCTGATGCTTCAATTCCGAGCGCAGGGCCTGGGCGGCGGTCTCCAACACGCCGAGCATGTCCTCTCCGGCGGCGGGTTCCCGCGCCTCCAGGGCTTGGCGCAGCTGCGCCAGCCGGGCGGCGGTCTTCCACTCCCGCACGTAGACCAGGGCAAAGGCCAGACCGCCAAGCAAAAGGGCCGCCGCAACCTGCGGCAGCCCTATTTTGAACGCTGTATTGGAGAAGGCCCAGTCCGCGCCGGAGGGAGCGATGAGGGCCAGCAAGGCGACGGCCGCAGCACAGAGCGCGGGGGCGCTTGCCACCCGTGCGGAACCTGTTTGCGCCATGAAACCTCCTATGAGCTTTGGAACAGAACCCTGCCGTCAACCTCGGCAATGTTCGCGCAGCCGGTCAGGATCATGGCCTGCACCAACTCGCCGCGCACCTGGTCCAGATACTTGCCCACGCCCTCGCGCAGGCCGCCCATGGCGGCGATGGCCACGGGCCGTCCGATCATAACAGCATCCGCCCCCAGCGCCAGCATTTTCAGCACATCGCCACCGGTGCGCACGCCGCCGTCCACGATGATGGCGATCTGCCCCTTCACCGCGCGGGCGATTGCGGGCAGGGCCTCGGCCGTGCCCGGGGTGTGGTCGAGCACGCGGCCGCCGTGGTTGGAGACCACGATGCCCGCGGCCCCGGCGTCCACGGCGCGCTTGGCGTCGTCCGGGGTCATGACACCCTTGATGACGAACTTGGCCTGCACGTGGGCGATGATGTCCTTGAGTTTTTCAAGGGGCTTGGGGCCCACGGGGCGGCCCATGAGGCGCAGGGTCACCAGGCCCGCCGCGTCGATGTCCATGCCGACCACGGTTGCTCCCGTGGCCACGGCGCGGTCGAGCTTCTCGAACAGCTCCTTGTCTTCCCAGGGCTTGATGAACGGGATGCCCGCCCCGCCCAGGGCCTTGATGGCCGTGAAGCCGGTCTCGTGGATGAACGGGGGCACGCCGTCGCCGCTGGCGCCGATGACGCCCTTGTCCACGCAACCGCCAAGCACGGCCTCCACGTAGTCGCCCTCGGTGATCTTGCCGCCCATGTTGAAGCTGACGCCGCCGATGGGCGCGGCGAATACCGGCATGGCGAGCTTGAGGCCCATGACCTCGGTCGCGGTGTCGGGCTGTTCTGCCCCGTGCACCAGGCGCATATTGAAGCGCAGGGCCGAGAGCGCCGCCACGTTGTTCATGAACGAGGAGCCGGTGCCAAGGCCGCCCATGCCGGGAACCTCGCCCGCGCAGGCCTTGCCGTTGCACACCGGGCAGACCTTGCAATAGCCTTCCATAAGCTCGCGGGCGTGTTTGCGCACATCCTTCATGCTGCCAACCTCCAAAGGGATTAGCCGGACGCTACTTCAGCCGCTCGGCCAGGGCCTCGGCCACGTGGGCCACCTTCATGGCGCTGCCCTTGGCCTCCAGCCCGCCGCGCAGCTGCATGATGCAGCCCGGACAGTCAGTGAGCAGCAATTCTGCCCCGGTCTTCTCCGCATTCGCAAGCTTTTTCTTCAGCAGTTCCGCGGAAAGCTCAGGGAATTTCATGGAGTACGTACCGCCGAAGCCGCAGCACACGTCCTCTTCCTCGGCCGGAAGATAATTCAGCCCGCCGATCTCCATGAGCGCGCGCGGGGCCTTGGTAACGCCCAGGCCGCGGCAGAGGTGGCAGGGAGCGTGGTAGGTGGTCTTCTTGCCGTCGCCCGCGAAGCTCTCCGGCTGCACCTTCAGCACATCGTGCACAAAGGAGCTGAAGTCGATGACCTTGTCCGCGAACTGCTGCACCTTCACGGCCAGCTTGGGGTCGCCCGCCAGGATGTCCGGGTAGCCGTGCTTCAGGTGCGAGGCGCAGGAGGCGCACAGCGTCAGGATGTAGTCGCAAGCGGCCGGATCAAAGGCGGCCACGTTCTGCGCCGCAACACTGCGGCTGCTTTCGCGCTCGCCCATCATCTGCACGGGCAGGCCGCAGCAGGACTGGTCCATGGGGAATTCCACGGCCACGTTGTGCTTGGCCAGAATCTTCACGGCGGCCTCGGCCTGCTCCGGGTAGACGAAGTCCTGCACGCAGCCGCTGAAGAGCGCCACACGCAGCTTGGGGCTCGTCACCTTGGGCTTCAGCGACTCGAAGCGGTCGCGGAAGGGGGTCTCGGCAATGGCGGGCAACGCGCGGAAGCCCTGGTCCTTGGCGAAGATCATGGGCAGGTGGCGCAGGTACGGGGTGCCGCCGGTGACGGGCCGCTGCACGGCCTTGGCCGAACGCAGGAGCGCGTGGAACAGCTTGCGGCTTTTGAGCACCTTGGCCAGAAGCTGGCTCTGGAGCGGGTGGCCCTCCTCGTCCTGGATGCGGGCGTGGACTTCCTTGATGAGCCGGGGCAGGTCGATGCCGCCGGCGCACACGGCCTTGCACGCGCCGCAGTTGATGCAGTTCTGCACCAGGTTCTTGGCCTTGTCGCGCCCGTGGTAGAAGTAGGTAAGGATAAGGCCGATGGCGCCGATGTAGATGTGGCCCAGCTGGTGGCCGCCCACCAGACGGTACACCGGGCACACGTTGGCGCAGGCGCCGCAGCGGATGCAGCGCAGCACCTGGGAGAACACGGGGTCCTTGGCCAGGGCGCGGCGGCCGTTGTCCAAAAACACCACGTGCATTTCCTTCTTGCCGTTGGCGCTGCTCTGGCACTCGCCCGGGCCGGTGATCCAGGACACGTAGGAGGTGATGGCCTGGCCCGTGGCGTTTTTGGGCAGGGCGCGGATGACGCGCAAGGCGTCGTTGATGCTGCGGGTGAGCTTGTCGAGACCCACCAGGGCCACGTGCACGCGCGGCAGGGTCGTCACCAGACGGGCGTTGCCCTCGTTGGTGCACAGGGCGATGGAGCCGGTCTCGGCGATGGCGAAGTTGCCGCCGGAGATGCCCATGTCGGCCTCGACGTACTTGCGGCGCAGTTCGCGGCGGGCCACCTTCACCAGCTTCTGGATGTCGTTGGTCTGCTTGGCGCCGGTCACGTCGCTGAACAGGTCGGCCACCTGGTCGCGCGAGAGATGGATGGCGGGCATGACCATGTGGGTCGGGCCTTCATGGCGCAGCTGGATGATCCATTCGCCCAGGTCCGTCTCCGTCACCTCCAGGCCCAGGTCCTCCAGGTGGTGGTTCAGGAGCGTCTCTTCAGCGGTCATGGACTTGGATTTGACGATGCGCTTGACGTTCGCCTTCTGGGCGATCTTGCCGATGATCTCGTTGGCCTCGTGCGCGGTCTTGGCCACATGCACGGTGACGCCGAGGGCTTCGGCCTTTTTGGTGAATTCGGCCAGGAGCTCGTCCATGTGGGCCATGGCCTCGTCCTTGCCCGCGGCGATTTCGGCGATGAGGCCGTCCACATCCATGCCGGCGAAGGCGTTGGCGCGGGAGGCGCGGTAGGCCACGGCGAACTTGTCCATGGCCTGACGCAGGAAGTCGTTGTGCAGCGCGCCGGTAAGCTCGCCCTTGTACTGTTTCAGATCGCGTGCGTTCTGCATGGCCTAGTCCTCCAGAACAAGAATGTGCAGTTCAAGGGGTCCGTGCACGCCGATGGCCAGCACGCGCTCGATGTCCGCCGTGCGGGAGGCGCCGGTGACAAAGGCCACGTAGGCCGGACCGTCCTTGCTCATGGAGCGCACCAGCTCCTCGGCGTCGAAGCTGGTCTCGCGCAGGGTGCTGGCCTTTATGACGCACACGTGCACTTCGCAGAGCATGGTGGCCAGCCGCAGTTCCTCGCTCTTGCTGTTGATGAGCAGGGTCCCAGTCTCGGCGATGCCGGCATCGGCGATGGTGAAGCCGATGTCGATGCCGCCCAGGTGCTTGCGCATGCCGTCGGGAAGGCAGTGGATACCCCGGTTCTCGCACAGGCCCTTCAAGGAGGCGAAGACGGCGGGGTCGAGGTCCGGTGCCACGATGACCTTGCCGGGCTTGGTGTCGCACAGGGCGCCCGCCGGAGCGGAGAGTTCGGACTCGCAGCCGGACATGAGGATCTGGCAGGCGTCCTTCTTTTCGCAAACGTCAACGGTATAGGCCAGGGCCTCGTCCAGGCTCTTGACCGGGGTGACCACGGCCGAAACGAGTTTAGCCTTTGCAGTGAACAGGTCCACCAGCCGTTTGGAATCGCTCATGGCGTCCTCTCCTCTCGCTTATAGATTGCGGCCCTTTGCCAAGGGCTTCTGAAGCATTTGGCCCTGGCGCGAAACGCTGCCCGGGCCGGAAATTTATTGGGGAGCCGGACCCCCTGCCTCGCGGCGGGAATCCGGCTCCGTTCAAGCGGTGTTCAGGCTACGGCAGCATCCAGCTCAAGGAGTAGGCCTGGAGCATGGTGAGACAGCTGACGAAGAGGACCATGGCCATGGAGTGCTTCAGCGTGAAGCGGAAGATGTCGCCTTCCTTGCCGACCATGTTGGAGGCCGCGGTGGCCACCGAGATGGACTGCGGGGAGATCATCTTGCCGGTGACGCCGCCGGAGGAGTTGGCGGCCACGCACAGGGCCGGGTCGACGCCGATCTGCTGCGCGGTGGTCTTCTGCAGGGAGCCGAAGAGCGCGTTGGCGGAGGTGTCGGAACCGGTCAGGAACACGCCGAGCCAGCCCAGGATGGGGGCGAAGAACGGGAACCACTTGCCGGTGGCCGTGAAGGCCAGGCCAAGGGTCGAGCTCATGCCCGAGTAGTTCATGATGATGGCCAGGCCAAGGATCATGGCGATGGTCACGATGGGGAAGCGCAGCTGGTACACGGTGCGGCCCAGGCAGGCAAAGGCCTTGCCGAAGCTGTAGTTGGGGATGATGAGGACCGACAGCAGGCCGGAGAACAGGATGGCCGTGCCCGCGGCGGAAAGCAGGTTGACCTTGAAGACGGCCGCGTAGGGGGCGTCCTTGGCCACGACGGGAGCGGTCTTGATGACCAGCTTATGCAGGCCCGGCCAGTCGAACTTGAACGGGGTGACGGCGTCGAGGACCTTCTTGACCGGGTCCAGACCCCACAGGAGCACCATGAAGGCCAGGATGATGTACGGGCCCCAGGCGCGGATGACCTGACCGGCGGAGTAGTCGCACTTGGTCACGGCGCAGGCGCTGGCGGGCTCATCGGGGAAGTGCCACACGTTCTTGGGCTTCCACACCTTGAGGAACAGGAACAGGCCGATGATGGTCACGATGGCCGAGGCGATGTCCGGCAGGTAGGGGCCGTGGAAGTTGGACATGACGAACTGGGTGCCGGCGAAGCACACGCCGGCCACGATGCAGGCAGGCAGGACTTCCATGGCGCGCTTCCAACCGCTCATGGTCACGGCGAGCCACAGGGGCACGATGACGGACAGGAAGGGCAGCTGGCGGCCGCAGATGGCGCTGATCTTCATCATGTCGATGTCCGTCACCTGGGCGGCCACGACGATGGGGATGCCGATGGCGCCGAAGGCCACGGGGGCGGTGTTGGCGATGAGGCAGATGCCCGCGGCGTACAGCGGGTTGAAGCCGAGGCCCACCAGCATGGCGGCGGTGATGGCCACCGGAGTGCCGAAGCCCGCCGTGCCTTCGATGAACGAACCGAAGGCGAAGGCGATGAAGATGGCCTGCAGGCGGCGGTCTTCGGTGATGCTGGCCAGCGAGTTCTTGATGATCTCGAATTCGCCGGACTCAACGGTCATGTTGTAGATCCAGATGGCTGTGATGACGATCCAGACGATGGGGAACAGGCCGTAGGCGGCGCCGAAGGCCGTGGCCGAAAGGGCCAGACCGGCGGGCATGCCCCACACGAAGATGGACAAAAGAACGGCCGCGCTGGTGGCCACAAAGGCGGCCTTGTGGCCGGGTTTGCGCATCACGGCCAGCATGACGAACAAGATGATGAGCGGAATTGCCGCCACCAGGGCCGGGGCCAGGTAGCTGTCCCCGAAGGGCATGTACTTTTGCGTCCAGGTTACGACTTCTGCCACTGTTGGTTCCATAAACTCCTCCTTGCGGTGTGTTGCCGATGCTCCCCGCGCCGGACCAACATCCGCACGGAGACTGCGCCCCTAAATTCAATTGGCCCGAAGCACCTCAACCGTCTGCCGGGCGATCTCCAACTCCTCGTTGGTGGGGATCACCAGCACGCGCACGGGGGAGTCCGAGGTCGCGATGTCTCGCGCTCCACGGGCCTGCGCCAGGTTGCGGTCATGATCGAGCCGGATGCCGAGATGCTCAAGCCCCCGGCAGGAAAGCTCGCGGGCGACGGGGTCGTTCTCCCCGATGCCCGCGGTGAAGACGATGGCATCCACCCGGCCGAGCACAGCCAGGTAGGAGCCGATGTACTTGCGGTTGCGGTAGCCGAACATGTCGAGCGCCAGGCGGGCCTTGGCGTCGCCCTGCGCCACGGCCTCGTGGATGTCGCGCATGTCGTTCTTGCCGCAGATGCCCTTGAAACCGCTTTGCTTGTTGGTCAGGTCGTTGATCTCCTCGATGGACAGGCCCTTGGCCGCGCCCAGAAGGGGATAGATGGCCAGATCCGCGTCGCCGCAGCGGGTGCCCATGATGAGCCCCTCAAGCGGGGTCAGGCCCATGCTGGTGTCGATGCTTTTGCCGTTCTGCACGCAGCACATGCTGCTGCCGTTGCCCAGGTGCACGGTGATGAGGTTGGCTTCTTCAGCCGGTTTGCCCAGGAAGCGCGCGGCCTCCTTGGTGACATAGGCGTGGGAGGTGCCGTGGAAGCCGTAGCGGCGCACCTTGAGTTCCTCATACAGCTCGTACGGCAGGGCGTACATGTAGGCGCGCGGCGGCATGGTCTGGTGGAACACCGTATCGAACACCGTGACCTGCGGCACCTTGGGGAACAGGTGGCGCGCCACGCGGATGCCCGCCAAATGGCCGGGGTTGTGCACCGGGCCCAGCGGGATGAGCTTGGTCAGCTCGTCCACCACGCGGTCGTCCACCCGGCAGGAGGCGTTGAACACGTCGCCGCCCTGCACGATGCGGTGGCCGATGGCCTCGATCTCGTCCATGCTCTTGACCACGCCCTTTTCGGCGTCGGTGATGAGCCCGATGACCAGATGCATGCCCTCTTCATGGTCGGCTATGGGCTGCGTGAGGGTGATCTTGTCCTCACCTTCCGTGCTGGGGGCGATCTTGTGGGTGAGGCTGCCGACGGCTTCGCCGATGCGCTCCACCGCGCCGGAACACAAAACGTGCTCCGTGCGCATGTCGAGGAGCTGGTACTTGATTGACGAGCTGCCGGAATTGATGACCAGAACGTTCATTACTCCCCCTGGCCCTTCACGGCCTGGGCTTGGATGGCCGTTATGGCCACGGTGTTGACGATGTCGGGGATGGTGCACCCGCGGGACAGATCATTGACCGGCTTGTTCAAGCCCTGGAGCACGGGGCCGATGGCCACGGCCTGGGCGGAGCGCTGCACGGCCTTGTAGGTGTTGTTGCCGGTGTTCAGGTCGGGGAAGATGAACACCGTGGCGCGCCCGGCCACCAGGCTGTCGGGCATCTTGGTCTGGGCCACGTCCAGGTCCACGGCGGCGTCGTACTGCAGCGGGCCTTCCAGCAGCAGTTCGGGCGCGCGCTCGTGGGCGATCTTGGTGGCCTGGATGACCTTCTCCACGTCCTGCCCCTTGCCGGAGCTGCCGGTGGAGTACGAGAGCATGGCCACGCGCGGCTCGATGCCGAAGATCCTCGCGGTCTCGGCGCTGGAAAGCGCGATTTCGGCCAGTTCCTCGGCCGTGGGGTTGGGGTTCACGGCGCAGTCGCCGTAGACCAGCACGCGGTCCTTCAGGCACATGAGGAACACGCTGGAGACGATCTTGGCGCCGGGCTTGGTCTTGATGATCTCAAAGGCCGGGCGGATGGTCTGCTGGGTGGTGGTGACCGAGCCGGAGACCATGCCGTCGGCGTGGCCTTTGTAGACCATCATGGTGGAGAAGTAGGTCGGATCGAGCATGCGGTCGCGGGCGTCCTCCTCGCGGATGCCCTTGTGCTTGCGCAGTTCGAAGTATGTCTGCACGTAGTCGTCGTAGTACTGGCTCTTGCCGGGGTCGATGAGCTGCACCCCTTCAAGCTCCAGGCCGAACTGGCTCATGCGGCTGCGCAGCTCGGCCTCGCGTCCCAGCAGGGTGATGTCCACCACGCCGCGCCGCAGCAGGATGTCCGCCGCGCGCATGATGCGCTCGCCCGTGCCCTCGGGCAGCACGATGTGCTGCTTCTTGCTCTTGGCCTTCAGGATGAGGCTGAACTCGAACATCTTGGGCGTGACCGTGGTGGGCTTGGCCGCCACCAGCTTGGCGCGCAGCTCCGCGAGGTCCACATGCTCCTCGAACACGCGCAGGGCCGACTGGATCTTGTTCTGGTCGCCCGGCTCGATGCGGCCGTACAGGTCGTACAGCACGCGCACGGTCTTGAAGGTGTGGCCCTCGGAAACCAGGATGGGGATGGGCGCGCCCACCCAGCCTTCGATGAGCTTGCGCACGCTCTCGGACGGATTCAGACCGCCGGTGAGGAGGATGCCGGAGATGTCGGGATAGTTGGTGGAAAGCCGGCTGGCCAGGCTGCCCAGGATGATGTCGCTGCGGTCGCCGGGGGTGATGACCAGGCTGCCGCGCTCCAGGTAGTTGAGGAAATTGCCCAGCTGCATGGCGGCGATGACGTAGTTGTCCACCAGGTTGCTGGCCATGTCGGCCCCGTAGAGGGCCTTGGCGTTCAGCCACTTCATCACGTCGGCCACGGTGGGCTTGCCCAGCTTGGCTTCTTCGGGGATGACGTAGATGGGGAAGCAGTCCGGGCAGCGGGTGCGCTTCTTCAGGTCCTCCACCATGCCCACGCCGTCCACATCCTCCACGCGGTTGATGATGGCGGCCAGGATGTCCAGGCCCTTGTCCTCGAAAGATTCGATGGTCAGAAGCGCCGAGGCGATGATCTCGTCCTGGGAGCGTTTCTGCCCGTTGCACACAAGCAGCACCGGGCAGCCCAGGTTGGCGGCGATGTCGGCGTTGATGTCGAATTCGAAGGCCGAATCGGAACCCAGGAAGTCCGTGCCCTCGCACAGGATGAAATCAAAGCGGTTCTTCAGCGCGTTGAAGTCGTTGAGGATCTTCTCAAGCAAGGCCTCGTGCTGGCCCAGGTTGATCATCTCCCGGGCCTTCTGCATGGTCATGGAATAGGCCTCGGAGTAGCGCATGTCGAGGTGGAACTGGCTCATGACCAGATTGATGTCATGGTCCTTGGCGCTGGCCTCGGAGGAGGTGATGATGGGCCGGAAAAAGGCCACGCGCTGAATATCGCGCGACAAAAGCTGCATGAGCCCCAGGACGATGGCGGACTTGCCGCTGCGGGGTTCGGTGCCGGTGACAAAGAGAGTATCAGCCACGATGTGCTCCTTGGTTGTAAAGCTCGCCTATCAGGTCTCCCGGCGCCGGGGTATCATGAGGGGGTCTCAGGGGATGGGGGCTCCCCGGCGCCGGAAGTGGACCTCGTTCTTTGCCTCCCCCCTGCAAGCGGTCACGTTCCACGTGCCTTGTAGAGGAGATTCGCCCGGACGGAAAGTCCTGTCCAGGCAGCGCTTTCGGCGAGCGCGTCACCAGTGACTCTGCCGCTGGCGGGGCCTTACAGGCTGTCCGCGTAGATCTCCATGGGGTGCTTCACGCTTACGCGGTCACCGTTTCTGGAGAGCATGTCCGAGATCTGGAGCATGCAGGCCGGGCAGCCCATGGCCACCACCTGCGCTCCGGTGTTCTTGATGTTGTCGCGCTTTTGCTGGCCGATCTTGGACGACATGCCGGCGTGGGTCAGCGTGAAGCTGCCGCCGCAACCGCAGCAGGCGTCGCTGGCGGCCATTTCCGTCACCTTGTAGCCGGGATTCATGGAGAGCACGGCGCGCGGCTGGGCCGAAACGCCCAGGGACTTCTTCAGGTGGCAGGGGTCGTGCACGGTGACGGACACCGCGTCGGCGTTGGGCGCGGGCGGGGTCAGGCCCAGCTTGTCCACCACGAAGGCGTTCACGTCCATGACCTTGGCCGCCAGTTCGCGGATGGCCACCTGTTCGGGCTGGCTCATCCCTTCGGCCATCATGGGCCAGATCTTTTTCATGGTGCTGGTGCAGGTGGCGCAGGGAGTCACCAGGGCGTCGAATTTGCCCTCGGCGAAGACGGCCAGATTGGCGCGCACCAGCTTCTCATAGCTTTCGCGGTCGCCGGAGGACAGGGCCGGAATACCGCAGCAGGCCTGGCCTTCGGGCATGTACACGCCCACGCCGTGGTGCGCGAGCACCTTGAGCACGGCGTGCCCCACGCGGGGGAAGATCTTGTCCGCCAGGCAGCCGGGGAAGAAGGCGACCTTGAGGCCGCTCTTGCCCGCCGGGGTGTCCAGGCTGGGCACTTCCTTGTGCAGGGGCGTCTTGGCCAGAAGCATCAGGTGGCGTTCGCCCAGCACCGGCTCCAGGAACTTGGAGCAGGAGGAGCCGATGATGTCGTTCACCGGGCTGGTGAACAGCCCCTGGAACATGGAGGCCATGCCCAGCAGGCGGTTGAACAGGCCGGGCTTGGTCAGCATGCCCCGGAAGATGAGCTTCTTCACCGTGGGCAGACCCATGTAGCCGGTGAGGATGACGCGGGCCTTGAGGAAGATGTCCAGGGCCTTCACGCCGCTGGGACAGTTGGCCTGGCAGGAGCCGCACAGAAGGCAGCGGGTGACCTTGTCCTGCACGCCTTCCGGGTTCTTGATCATCTCGTGGGCCAGGCCCTCCAGCAGGGCTATCTTGCCGCGCGCCACGTCGGCCTCGCGGCCGCTCTGCCCGTAGATGGGGCACACGGCCTGGCACATGCCGCAGCGCATGCAGGAGACAAGCTGATCGTCAAGCTCGCCAAGCAGGCGGAGCAGTTCTTTCATGTCGCTCATGGCTTTTCCCCTACTCCCCGATGATCTTGCCGGGATTCAGGATGCCCTTGGGGTCCAGAGCCTTCTTCAGGCGGCGGGAATACAGGATGGTGGCGCGGCTGGTCTCCTTCTCCATGTACTTGCTCTTGGCCATGCCGATGCCGTGCTCGCCGGAGAGGGTGCCGCCCAGGGAAAGGGCCACGTCGAAGATCTCGTCGATGGCGGCTTCCACGCGGTGCCACTCTTCCTTGTTGCGGCGGTCGGTGAGGATGGTCGGGTGCAGGTTGCCGTCGCCCGCGTGGCCGAAGGTGCCGATGGTCAGCTTGTACTTGGTGGCGATGTCGCCGAGGGCGTGCATCATGGCCGGGATCTTGCTGCGGGGCACGGTGGCGTCCTCGAGCACGGTGGTGGGGGAAACGCGCGCCAGGGCGGAAAGGGCCGCGCGGCGGGCCTCCCAGACCTTGTTGCGCTCGGCGGCGTCTTTGGCCACCTGGATGCGCAGCGCGCCCTGCTGCTTGCAGATGGCCTCGACCTTCTCGGCCTCGTCGGCCACCTGGCCGGGGTGTCCGTCCACCTCGATGAGCAGCAGCGCCTGGGCGTCCACCGGCAGGCCGGCATGGGCGAAGTCCTCCACCGTGCGGATGGTGAAGTTGTCCATGAACTCCAGGGTGGCGGGCACGATCTTGGCGGCGATGATGGCGGCCACGGTCTCGGAGGCCTTGGCCACGTCGTCGAACACGGCCATCATGGCCTTGGCGGCCAGGGGCGGCGGGGTCAGCTTCAGGATGATCTTCTCGAACACGCCGAGGGTGCCCTCGCTGCCGACCATGAGCCCGGCCAGATTGAGGCCCGTGACGCACTTCACCGTGCGCGAGCCGCTCTTCACGATCTCGCCGTCCACGTCGAAGAAGTCCACGCCCATGACGTAGTCCTTGGTGACGCCGTACTTGAGGCCGCGCAGGCCGCCCGCGTTCTCGGCCACGTTGCCGCCCAGGGTGGACACGGCCTGGCTGCCAGGGTCCGGCGGGTAGAACAGGCCGCGCGCAGCCACCTCGGCCGCGAACTTGGCGGTGATGACGCCGGGCTCGACCACAGCGTAGAGGTCGGCCTCGTTGATCTCCAGAATCTTGTTCAGGGCGTTGGTGAGAATGACCACGCCGCCCTTGCTGGGGATGGTGCCTCCGGAAAGATTGGTGCCGCTGCCGCGCACGGTGATGGGCAGGCCGTTGTCGTTGCAGAGCTTGACCACTTTGCCAAGGGCCTCGCGGGTCTCGGGGCGGACCACCACGGAAGGCATCACGGGGTCGAGCACGGCGGCGTCATAGGCGTAGGAGAAGCGGTCGCTTTCGCTCTCCATGACGTTTTCCTTGCCCACCAGGGCCTCAAAATCTTTTTTCAGCGCGTCGTTCATGCTGGAGTCTCCTCTGGGTGGCTTCGGCGGCATAGGGGGTCCGCCTATTGGAGAGACATAGGCAACTTGCGTGCCACTGGTATGCAAACACTGGAATTCACAGGGGGTTGACCAAAACAACAGGACCTGGCCGACTCTTGGGACGCGGTTCGTCCGGTTTACCGGACAAGCCCTGAAGGAAACGCGGAACACACGGAGGCCAACAGGTCCAGGCGGACCAGAGAGAACTGCGGGAGCGCTGCGGGACGCGGCCCAAACGGGCGGACGCCGTCAGTCTGAAAAATCAGACGCGCAGTCCCTTGGGTGGGATGCCGCGTCAGGAGCCCACGCCAGGGCCGTCGATGGACAGCCCCCATTTTTTGAGCAGGGCGTACAAATGCGAACGCGACAGGCCGGAGGCCTCAAGGGCGCGCTGCACGTCGCCGCGCGCGCGGCGCACCAGCGCCTCCATGT